>DJFQ01000251.1:1730-13988 GCA_002432095.1 Marinagarivorans sp. UBA5868
GCGGGGCCGGTGCAGGCGCGGTCGACGATGGAGTCGAGTTCGTTTTTATTGGGCAGGCGCCAGTCGCTGTAATTTGCGATTTTGGATTGGGTGGCCGCCATTAAGGCTTCGCCCCAAGTAAATAAGCGCTGTTGTTCCATTTTTAATTGGCAAAGATTTTTTTCTCCGTTCCACTCCTGACCCAGTGCGCAGCGCTGCCACAATAATCCCGTATGGCGATCCAGCAGTGTGTCGCCGTGAATTTCAAAGCGACTGTCCGGCGCCTGACGAGGCAAATTATCGAGACAGACAGCAACCGTTTGTGTGCTGATAAATCCAAAAAGAATAAAAATGAGAAAACGCATAAGTGATCCTATTGATCGGCAACAAGGCGAACAAACATGGGCTGACTTTTTAAGGTATTCGCCACGCTGCCGTCGCTGAGATAGGCATACCAGGCTTTGGTGTTGTCCGGCGCGTAGCTTTGGCTGCTCCAGTAATGCGAAGACTGCATGTCCGGAAAATAATCGCCGTCCGCCACTATAGTCAGCTGGTCCGTCACCACTAGGGACAACAATTCAGACGTAGTGGGCAGGCGCCAGCGGTCAATGCCGCACCAGCGCTGTTCATTCATTGCTTTTACAAACGCATGGGTATCACAGGTGATACCGCCGCATTGTGTAGCGCTGACCTCGCCGCCGAAACCACCGTTTCGGGTCATATCTGGATCGTGCCAGACGTATAAATAAGACCGGTGATTCAGGGTTCCTGATTCGCTGTTTTTGATTTCCCATACGAGTCCGGTGTGATTATCCAAAACGCAAAACCATCGCTCTCCAGTGGTCAGGGAACCTCCGTCACTCCAGCTTGCGTCCTGAATCGGCAATGGTTTGCCTTGGGTATTCAATTTGGTGAAATCGAAACCGGCGTAACCACCGCCGCGTTTTTTTACCGGCTGGCTGTCGCGGCCGTGGTTGCCGTCTTGCGCAGGGGCACGCGTGCAGTTGCTGGCGGCACCTTGGGAATCCCGACAAAATGTAGTGCCCGTGTCGTTGAGCGGATGCAGCGGCTTGGCGATATCGTCCTGTGTTGGTGAATTGCTGCTACCGCAACCCAAAAAACTAAAGCTCAGAGCCACAATGGCAAAAAGGCGTTGTTGCATAAGGAGCGTCCCGATTGTTATGTAACAGCTTAATCAGAGTTTTCGGTCAGTGCTTCATTTGAAATGAAAACCGACAAATAAAAAAGGCCCACATGTGTGGGCCTGAAGTCTCGAGTGTGTGGCGGATCAAGTCAGCACAGAATGATCGGAGTCGAAATTGGTGATGTCCCCCGCCGCTATGGTGCTGCTCAGTCCGAGGCCGCGGGCGAGGTCGCCCAACAAACCGCGGTTGCTGCCGCCGCCGCCCACAGTGCCCTTTTTAAAGCCGGGCATATTGGTGGCGAGAATGTAAGGCGCGCCGCTTTGCACATGGGACATGCCGTCGCCCATCTCAGTCACCAACATAAAAACGGTGCTGTCGATGAGTTTGCCCCCCGCCGGGTCCGGCGCATCCGCCAGTTGTTTGATGACATAGGCACCGGCTTCACTCAAAAACTTCATGATTTCGATCACGTCATTGCGGCTGCGACCGTGTTGAGTCTGGTGATGGCCTTCGGAGAAGCTGCCGTTGTAGCGCCATTCGCACTGGCTGTCGTCCAACTGAATAGTGGCAACATTGGTGAGGCCGCAGCGCAGGGCGGCAACGGCGATATCCGTTTGCAGCATTAATTGTTTTTTGATGCCTTCACCCGCCGCGTTTTCACTCGGCAATGTCGGGTTGGCGCAGCCTTCTGCCGGCACAAATTGGCTGGCATCTTCCAAGCGGCGATCGATACGTTCGATGGCGGCGAGGTGGGTGTCCAGACGCTCGCGCTCTTCCTGACCAAGCGCGGTTTTTAATGCGTTAAGCGCGTTTTTGTTGGCGTCCAACGCTGTTTTTTGTTTTTCGTAAAGTACTTGCGCGGCACCCCCCGGAGGCGGCGCACTAAAATACTGAGTGAAGGCCGCTTGCGGGCTGTCTTCCGGGCGAACCACTTGGCCATTGCGCCGGCCGATCAGGTCGTTGGTGGTGCCCACCTCCACACCCAGGTTAATGGCGGAGTATGGGGTACTGGTGCCCAGCACATTGGCCAGCTGCACATCCATGGTGTTGGAGCCGCCGCCGAGGGAGGCATGAGTGCCGCCGTGACCGCCGCCGGGCACATCCACAGAGTAGAAGTTGCAGTAACTCGCAACGGAGGCGTAGCCGGTGGAGCTGACGTTCATATTGCTGATGCTCGATGGCATCCAGGTACCCGCAGGCGCGCCACCGGGGAAGGAGAGAAACAGCACGCGTTTGTTGGCGGCGTCCTGAGCGCTGGCAAAACGATTGGCCAGCATGCCCATCGCGAGGCCGGAGGAGCGCAGTACCGCAGAAGAGACGCCGGCTTTGGCGACCATATCGAAAAATTTGCGGCGGCGCAGATTGATGCTTTTATCTTGAATTTTCATAGTCAATACCTTGTGAATTCTGCCTGGCAACGGCGGAGGGGCCTTGCCCGCTCCACCTCCAATATCATTCGGGCTTGCGGAAGCGCACGAAGTCCTGCATGACCAGTTCGGTCATCACCGCGCGCGGACTGTTGTTCGCCGCCTTGAATGCCTGTTCGGCGTTTTGTGCGGCACAGGCGAAATGCTCTCGTTGCTCTTCGGTCAGCGGTGGCTCAAACGCCGGATCCACCGCTTTATTGTGGACGGCCATTCCGGTTGCGTAACGGAAGGTTTTTTCCACCAGACATTCATGGGCACCAGGCAGGCTGCCGAGGACTTTGGAAAGTCCCTTCGCGCCCTGGAACGGAATTCGGGTAGCGGTATCGGTAATGTTTTCCGGGCCGTAGAGGAAGCCTGACTTGTCGATTTCCAGGGTCATCCCAGTGCTGCCTTTTTGGGTGGAGCGCCACTGACCGACCTGATCAAAATCTTCCATGCCGAACATGGGATTGATCTGGAATTCGTGGCAGCCGTCGCAGGAGGCCGCATCAGTGATCACTTCGTAATACCGACGTGAAGTGGCGATGCCCTGTTTGTATTCGGCTTCCGCCAGCTCCAACAGATGTTGACGGTCTTCNNACCAACAGCGGTGGCGGATCTATGTGTTGACACAACATCTGCTCGCGCACTCGCACCGCGCGAATGATCGGCGCGGTTTTGTCGATATGAGCGTTCACCGTCATAAACGCGCCGGTGGTGAGTATGCCGCCGCGCTTCTCCAGATTTTCCACCACGCGCCAATCGTTGGCGGACGTCGTGCCGGCATCAATGCCGTAGTAGTTCGCCAGTATGCTGTTCAACACCGTAAAGTCGCCGGTATAGAAACTTTCGAAAGGAAACTTGCCGGTTTTGTCGAAGAAAACCGTGCGGAATAATTGGCGCACTTCCTCAGCCATGGCCTCACGCACCGGCATGGTGTAGTTCGGAAACTGAGTATTGTCGCGCTGGTAATTGCTGGAGACGATTTTGTCCGTGTCGAACCAATAGCCTGCGAACACGCCCATTTGCTGACGGCCGGCCGGAGTATCCAGCAGGCGGTTAACCTGGGCCAGAATCTGCTCGGGGTAATCCAGCCCTTCATTGGCAGCTGCCTCCAGCAGCGTCGCGTCCGGTGTACTGCCGGTGAGGGTGTAGCTCAGGTAAGTGGCGAGTTCGAACGGCGTCAGCACATAGGATTCAGCATCCGCCTGCATCAATTTTTCTTCGTCTCCTTTGGAGGGTATTTCCAAAACGGCTTTGCCGAGGGTGATGTCGCCGATATAGAGATCGCGGCTCTGGGTGTGCGCACCCTGATTTTCCAGGCGCATATATTTGTTGCCGCCACTGACACCTTCGATGCGGAAGGTCAGGGTTTTGGCGCCGGCAAAATCCACCACTTGAGTGGCGATGCGCTTGTTGTCGATATTGACGTGCAGCGTCGGCCAAGCGTCTGCGGCATAAGTCCCTCGCAGGCGAATGGTCATGATGTCATCGCCCGTAAAGGTGTAGCCGATACCGCCGTCTTTGGCGTTATACAGCGGCACGCGGGAGAAACCGTCCACCGGCGCGCTCCCGCCATTCAGTGTGTCTGGCGGAAAAACCTGCGGATTTTCCGGCACATAACGCGGCTCCACATCGGCGCCGGTCAGTACGTCGGCAACCAGACGGCCCATTTCCGAGCGGTAGAGAAATTGCGGTGAATTGAGCACCGTTACCAGTGCCAGCTCCATGCCTTCCGCGCCGGGGTAGGCACTGAAAATATCTTCAAATACGGTGATCTCCGCCTGGGTCAAAGGTCGGCGGAAGGCGCGATAGGCAAAGTCTTCAATAAACGGTGTCGCACAATCGGCGGTGGCAGTACAGGCGAAAGGTTTGCTGTTCTCAACTGCCCAAGCCGCCACTTCAGAAGCGATATTCCAGAATTTGTTTGCCCGGCCTTCATCCACATTGGCAGTGGCGTTATTGGGGAATTTGCCTTTTTTATCATCGGGTAAAACGTCCTGGCGATAATCCTTGGTTACACCCAACAAATCCTGCAACGTGTTTTGGTACTCATTTACGGTGAGCAGACGCAACCGCCGCGGGCTGTACGTCACGGGGTCCTGTGTGTCGCAGGAAAGCTCCACATCGTCCGTCCAGGTGATCACGTAGGCTGCCACATCGGCCGCACATTGGCCTGCGCAATCGGAAGGTTTGGTCGCCCCTATCGCGGGTGGCATATCGATATCAATTTTGCGCATTAAGCTGGCAAGGGTGAATTTGCCTGCATCCAGAGGAAACGCCGCGTCACCACCATTTTTAATATCCACGCCTTCGGTGCCGTGGCAGCTTTGGCACAGCTGTCCATAAAGCGTCATGCCGCGCGCCTTATCGCCCACAAAGCCGCCACTGGATGATGAACTGGACGAGCTGCTCGTACTTGATGAATTAGACGAGGACGAACTGCTGGTGCTCGACGAAGATGAATTGGAAGAACTGCTGGAGCTGGATGAACTGGAGCCGGTATCGTCATCGCCACCGCAAGCGGTGAGTAGAGCCAATACCAGCACCACAGGCGCTAGCTTACGCATATTGATAATTCCCCTTGTGCGCTGGTTATTTTTATTCGCCGATACCTCGGCGCGATCTAGTGACTATTTATTTTATTGCCGNNCCAGCATCTTAAAACCCTTTGCTCCGGCGCGATGTGATGTGTAAGTCAAATTGACCATTAGTGGTGGGATGGAATTGTAAAGATGCGGATTTGATCACAAGCGGAGCAAAAAGCAGCTCAAAAATAAATTGCCGCAACCGTCACTTTGGTTTTCACCGAGTTGGCGATAAAACACTTCTCGTGCGCCAGGTGATGGAAGTGTTCTTGCTCTTCCTTAGTGGGTCGTTGGTCCCCGGAAAAAGCTACCTTGGGCTTTAACACCACTTCTACCATGGCCATTTTCCCTTCAGCATTTTGCGCAAGCGTGCCTGACGCTTTGTCTTCGTAGCGATCCACGCACCAACCCTGTTCGGCGGCGAGAGAAAGGAAGAAAAGCATATGGCAACTGGAGAGTGCGGCGATGAAGGCTTCTTCTGGATCGACATTTTCCGCACGGGAATAGGGCAAGGGAACAATATGAGGGGAGGCTGAGGCAGCGACGGTCGCACCGCCGTCGAATACCCATTGATGGGCGCGGCTGTAGCGGCGGTCGATAAAGACTTCGGTTGGCATACGTTGCCAGGTGATGGTTGCTTGATAGCTCGCCATTTTTGCTACCCGCGATGGTCGTATTTTTGGCCGTTGGATAACGTCATCAACAGCGGTTCATAAGCGCCGCACGTATTTATGTCGGGCAGCGCTGCACAGAATACACGGAGTCGGCTCCAAATTTGAGCGCGCCCAAAAAATCTGCACTTGATTGATGCCAGGCTCAATATCCGCGGCGGAGCTAAATCGGTGCGTCTTGCACCATAAATTAAATCGTTTATGTAAAAAACAAGCAAAAACAGAATCTTGCTCACTGCCTTCGCGTGCACTGTTTTGGCAAATTGCGATTGGCACAAAGTTTGACTTCCCCTTGCAGAGCCAACGGCGACGCCACGGCCTGTATCAGTACCTCTGCACATTAATTTCCAGCGTGCAGCCCCACATGACATATCTCAGTTTCAGGATCCATATGATGAGCGACAAAAAAGGCAGTAACGGAATAGCGGAAACCGATTTATCGATTCAGCGCCGTAAATTATTAAAAGCTGCAGGCGCGGTTTCTCTTGCGGGCGTTATGACTCCCGCAATGCGCAGTATTGCTTGGGCAGCCGATGGCGGTGGCCCAGAGGTTAAAGGCGCTAAATTGGGTTTTATTGCCCTTACGGATGCAGCACCTTTATTTGTTGCAGTGGAAAAAGGTTTTTTTGCTAAACACGGTATGCCGGAAGTTGAGGTCGTCAAACAGGCTTCCTGGGGTGCAACACGAGATAATCTGGTATTGGGTGCTGATAACAATGGTATTGATGGGGCGCATATTCTTACGCCTATGCCTTATTTGATTTCCACCGGTGCAGTGACCGCCAACAATATTCCCACGCCCATTCAAATATTGGCGCGGTTGAATCTTGCCGGGCAGTGCATTTCGGTAAGCAAGGAATATCAAGATCTTAAACTAAGTACGGATACCAAACCCTTCAAACCAGCGCTTGCAGCTAAAAAAGCTTCAGGCAAAGCGATCAGTGCGGCTATGACATTCCCCGGCGGCACCCACGACTTGTGGATACGATATTGGCTTGCCGCTGGCGGTATTGACCCCAACAAAGATATTTCGACCATTGTGGTTCCACCGGCGCAGATGGTGGCCAATATGAAAGTCGGCAATATGGATGCCTTTTGTGTGTGTGAACCATGGAACGCACAATTGATCAATCAAAAAATCGGTTATACCGCCGTGACCACCGGAGAAATTTGGAAAAACCATCCGGAAAAATCCTTTGCGCTGCGCGCCGATTTTGTCGAGAAATATCCTAAAGCAACGCAAGCTCTGACAATGGCAGTGTTGGAAGCGCAAATGTTTTGCGAAGCGGCGGAAAACAAAGAGGAAGTCGCCAAAATTTGCTCATCCCGTCGCTGGATCAACGCGCCTTTTGCGGACGTGATTGATCGCATGAAAGGCGATTTTGATTACGGCAATGGCAAGGTGGTCAAAAACAGTGAATTCCAGATGCGTTACTGGAAAGATCACGCGTCATATCCATTCCGCAGCCATGATCTTTGGTTTCTGACAGAAGATATTCGCTGGGGTTATCTGCCGGCGAATACGGATACCAAAGCATTGATTGATCGCGTCAATCGCGAAGATTTATGGCGACAAGCTGCCAAAACGCTGGGCGTCGCAGATGCCGACATTCCAGCTTCCACATCCCGCGGCATTGAGACATTTTTCGACGGCAAAGTATTCGATCCAGAAAATCCCAAAGCCTACTTGGATAGCTTGGCGACCAAATATTTGAGCTGACCTGCGTCAGCTCTTTTTAGGCGAGTAATTGCTTTAATCCAGATATATAGGAACGGCCAATGAGTTCAACCATTCATTTACGTGCGGTGAGCAGTAAGCCTACACCCGAATCCAGCACGACACCTTTGGAATCTGGAGCGGGATCGCCGGCATCGCAAATTGCGGCGGCCACCCCGCCTGAGGACGCGCCAGCTGCATCCACCGGGCCGGAAAAAAATCTGGCAAGTCGCGTTGGTGAAGCTCTGCTTCATCACTTATTGCCTCCGATTATTGTGCTTACGTTGTTGTTGGGAATATGGGAGATTTTATGCTCACAGCCCGGGTCATCATTGCCGTCCTTTACGCAAGTATTGAGTGACACTCGTGAACTCATTCTGAACCCCTTCTACAATAACGGTGGCAATGACGTTGGACTTGGCTGGCAGATTCTCGCCAGTCTTGAACGCGTAGCCTATGGCTACAGTCTTGCGGTCATAGGAGGAATTGCATTGGGCGTATTGATCGGCCAATTCTCCTGGGCGATGAAAGGCTTGGACCCGATATTTCAAGTTTTGCGCACCGTTCCGCCGCTGGCTTGGCTGCCGCTATCCTTGGCCGGTTTTCAGGACAGTCATCCGTCGGCGATTTTTGTGATTTTTATTACCGCAATCTGGCCCATTATTATCAATACATCGGTGGGTGTGCGTAATATTCCCGAGGATTATCGCAATGTAGCGCGGGTTATCCGTCTCAAGGGAGTGCGTTATTTTTGGAAAATAATGTTGCCGGCCGCAGCACCTTATATTTTTTCCGGCTTGAGAATAGGCGTTGGCCTTTCTTGGCTGGCAATCGTGGCCGCAGAAATGTTGGTCGGCGGTGTCGGCATTGGATTTTTTATCTGGGATGCGTGGAACTCTTCTTTAATCAGCGACATTATTCTGGCGTTGATATACGTGGGAATAGTGGGGTTTATTTTGGATCGCATGGTGGCCTATTTAGGCCGAGTGGTTACACGTAGCACCTCTGCTAGCTAATTAGAGACTCGGATTATGACTGCAAGTTATCTGCAAATTGAAAATGTCGACATGACTTTCACCAAAGGGCAAAAGTCGAGCAATGTTCTGCGTAATATTAATTTAAAAGTGGAGCGCGGCGAATTTATTTCTCTGATCGGTCATTCGGGCTGTGGAAAATCCACCGTCCTGAATATTGTCGCGGGCTTGTTAAAAGCCTCGGGTGGCGGGGTTATTTTGGATGGCAAAGAAGTCAACGAGCCTGGCCCCGACCGGAGTGTGGTATTTCAAAATCACTCGCTGTTACCTTGGCTCACAGTTTATGAAAACGTGGCGCTGGCAGTGGAGGAGGTATTCGGGCGCAGCAAAAGCAAAGCGGAGCGCCATGACTGGATTTTAAAGAATCTGGAGTTGGTGCATATGACCCATGCGTTGCACAAGCGCCCGGCAGAAATTTCCGGCGGTATGAAGCAGCGCGTGGGTATTGCGAGGGCATTGGCCATGGAACCCAAAGTGCTGCTGCTGGATGAACCCTTTGGTGCGCTGGATGCATTGACCCGAGCAAAATTGCAGGACGAGGTTATGCGGATTCAGATCGAACTGCAGAATACGGTTTTGATGATCACTCACGATGTCGATGAGGCGGTGCTGCTGTCAGACCGCATCGTCATGCTCACCAATGGCCCTTCAGCCACCATCGGCGATATTATTTCGGTTCCGCTGCCGAGGCCGAGAATGCGCGTGGAATTGGTGGACGACCCGATTTATCTCCAATGCCGGGCTGCAGCGCTGAAGTTTCTCTACGAACGCCACGCCGCGCCCGCGACCGCAATGGGTTAAATAAATCCAATCCATTAATCTTGTCTAACCCGCTCGCAGCAGTCACCCAGCCATTGCAAAGCTTGCGCGTAGTCGCCGGTTTTCAGCGATGTGCTGGTGGGTTTTAGCTCGCGGTTTTTAAAGAGCACGGCGACTCCGACGCCGCCGCGCATTTCCAGCAGATAATATTCTCCAGCGGCAACTTTAAGGTCGCGTTCCGTAGTGGGAATCAAAGCGGCATCTTCCCAGCGGGTTGTTACGGTGTAATCCCCAGGCTCTACGTATATCCAGTTGAGTTGTTGGTTGCGCAACCTGCCGAGGGATTTATCTGCAATAAAATTTTCCACGAACAGATTTTTAGGTTTGGCGGATTTTCGGTAAGTCACGATTACCGCTTTTCCTTCCTGCGGTTTCGTCAATAACGCTTTCGTGTCTGGTTTTATGGCCGACGCGGCGCAGCCAGTTAAAAGCAGCAGGGCGCAGCAAAAAATCCGCATTTTCATCGTGTAATCCTTAAACGCAGAATTTGGTAATGAGTTCTTCGATGACTTTCACCGCTGGCGCAATCTGGCTCTGCTCAATAAATTCATTTGGCTGATGTGCCTGATCAATGGCACCCGGTCCCATCACGATGGTTTCCATTCCCATTTTTTGCAGAAATGGTGCTTCGGTGGCGAAGGCGACGGCGGTGGCAGTATGTCCTGTTAATTTTTCCGCTGCCTGCACAATGGCGGAGTCGGCTTTTTCTTCGTAGGGGTCGATGCCGGGAAATAGCGAGGAAAATACGATATCGCAGCCGGATTTTTCCGCAATCGGACGCAGGCGTTTTTGCATATCACTGCGCAATTGTTCCAATGGCATGCCGGGCAAGGGGCGCAAGTCGAAGTGCAGTTCGCAGCTTGCGCAGATGCGGTTTGGATTGTCGCCACCGTGTATGCAGCCAAGGTTGAGAGTGGGCACAGCAACATTAAAACCATCGTGGCGATATTTGTTTTGCAATTCCCCGCGATAAATCAAAAGCTGATTAATTACGCTGTTCATGGTTTCCAGTGCATTTTTTCCCAGGCTTGGGTCGGAGGAGTGACCGGCTTGACCGATTACCCGCACACTTTCCATAACGATACCTTTGTGCATGCGAATTGGCCGCATGCCCGTGGGTTCGCCGATTACCGCGTAGCGTGCTTTTGGTGAACCCTGGGCCGCTAAAGTGCGCGCGCCGCACATGGAGGATTCTTCATCGGCGGTGGCGAGAATAATCACTGGCTCGCGCAGCTCCACATCGCGGAATTTTTCCAACGCCGCCAAAACCACCGGAAAAAATCCTTTCATATCGGTCGCGCCCAAGCCGTAAAAGCGGCCGTCTTTTTCCGTAAGAGTGAATGGGTCCTGCTGCCAAAGCTCTGGATTGCAGGGCACCGTGTCCGTATGGCCGGCAAACACCAAGCCGCCGGCACCAGTACCTTTTACTGCGACCAAATTGTATTTCCCCGGCCAGCCGTCAATGGGTTGAATGTCGCAGCGAAATCCAAGGGGTTCGAGCCAGTTGGCGAGCAAGCTGACAACCTGGTGATTGCTTTGATCAAATTCGGGGCTGGTGCAGCTGATGGAGGGAGCGCCAACAAGGGCGGAGAGTTGGGACTGAAAATGTCGAAAATTCATAAAAACTCACATGTTAGACGCCACGTCAAAATGGGGGGCGCGTGACTACCGGTTCATATTTTAATTAACTGCGAATGGCGCTGATTTTCCCGTATCTCGGGCGTGTCACGGATAGTGTTTTGGCATTCTAGGAGGTTGCCGCGCTTATCGCCATACATCCAAGGTCTGACGCGTCGGGTACTTCCAGCTACAATTCAGCAGATATTTCCCCGAATAGCGAGCAGTTTATGATCGATCGACTATTGGATTTGCGTAGTGTGCTGATGGATTTGCAGAAAAGCGGGCGGATCTCCCCGGAGGACGTGAATCGGGTGTTGGGCAGTACTCGGACCCGCGAAGAATCCGCACTGCATCCACTCACTTATCTCGGTTCCCAACAATTGCACGATCGGCAACGCGCCGGCAAAACCCTCGATGAACTGGCGCTTACTTCCTGGTTATCTGAGCAGAGCAGCCTGCCGTTGTTCCATATCGATCCCATGAAACTCCAGGTCGCCGCCTTGGCGGACGTAATGTCTTACGCATTCGCCAAGCGTCACGATTTGCTGTGCGTGAAGATCACCGCCGATGAGCTCACCGTGGCGGTGGGTCAACCCTACAAACGCGATTGGGAGGACCAGTTGCACCAGGTGTCCCGGCGCAAGATTGTGCGGGTGCTGGCGGTGCCTTCGGAGATCGAGCGCTATCGGGTGGAGTTTTATTCGCTGGCGCGTTCTATTTCGGGTGCGTCCGGCGGCGCGGCGCGACCGAGTGGTGTGGCCAATTTCGAGCAGTTGTTGGAGCTGGGCAATATCAAGGACCCGGAGGCCAACGACCAGCACATCGTCAATATTGTGGACTGGTTGCTGCAATATGCGTTCGATCAGCGTGCCAGTGATATTCACATCGAGCCGCGCCGGGAAATGGCGCGCATGCGCTTCCGCATCGACGGTATTCTGCATTCCATTTATGAATTCCCCGCCAATATCGCCACTGCCATTATCAGCCGAATCAAAATTCTCGGGCGTATGAACGTGGCGGAAAAACGCAAGCCTCAGGACGGCCGGCTGAAAACCAAAAATTCCGACGGCGCCGAGGCGGAGTTGCGTCTGTCCACCATGCCCACCGCATTTGGCGAAAAGCTGGTGATGCGGGTATTCGACCCGGAAGTGTTGATGCGCAGTTTCGACGACCTGGGATTGATCGGGGAGGACTACAAACGCTGGCACAGCATGATGGAATCCCCCCACGGTATTTTGCTGGTGACCGGGCCGACCGGTTCGGGAAAAACCACCACGCT
>DJFQ01000080.1 GCA_002432095.1 Marinagarivorans sp. UBA5868
AGGCGCTTGTCCAAACGAGATTGCTCATAACGCTCCGCACGCAGGCCGGCGGTTAACGCGACGTCGCTGGTAATGGCAAACCGATTCTGCACGTGCACCGCGAGGCTTTCTGCGGAATCGACAACATCTTTGTTGATGCTACCGGTGCGAGGTGTGGCGCGGGTGGCGCCGATGGTTTGGTCATCCATAGACTCATTCATCACGCGAACGCCGATTTCCGCTTCATTATTGATGCCGAAAAGCTGGTGATTTACGGTAAGCCGACTATCCACGCCAATGCGATCAAAACTGCGATTGTTGCCGTTGAGACTGTCGGTGTAGATCCAGCGACCTGCTTCCGCGGAGGCATCGCCGTCTACGCCATAGCGCCAGTAATCCCGGTAGGTTTCGCTGCCATAGACCAGGGTTTTCAACTTCAAACTCTCGTTGATATCCCATTCGTGATTCACATCCAGCGAGCGCCGCCCAGTGAGGAAAAAGTCGTCCGGCGCAGGATTGTATTCGGCGCCATCGCGATACGCCTGTAGGAATAAACCGCGATAGGAAATATTGGCGTCGTTTTTATAGTCCGTAAATTTCACGCTTAACCATTGGTTTTCACCAACCGCCATGCCCGCCTTAAGCATCACGTCGGTCATGTCGTAACCTTTATCCATAAAGCCGTCACTCTGCACATGAGTGACAATCGCGNNTCTTTGGTGATGTAGTTGATAACACCGCCGATAGTGCTGGGGCCGTAGCGCAGGGAGGAAGCGCCTTTAAGAACTTCGATGGCTTCCATTCGTTGGATGCGCGGGTTGTAGTAACGACCGTTGCCCACAAAAAGGCCAGGGGCGATGGGCACGCCGTCTTCCAGAATGAGAGTTTTGTAATCACCCGAACTCAAACCGCGCACGCCGATGTTGGCCACTACCGCGCTTTCTTCCTCACCTTTAATGGTTACACCCGGCACGGAACGCAGGGCGTCTTCAGTGGATCTGGGTTGGCGAAGGGTGAGGTCTTCCTCGGTAATCAAGGACACGGAACCCGGCTGATTTTCGATATCGCCTTCCTGGGTGCCGACTACAACCACTTTAGTCATGGTGCGTGGCTCGTCGGCGGCGAACGTTCCGGCGGAGCTGGCAGCGAGGGCGATGCCTATGAACAGTGCTTTTTGGGAGAAACGGNNTGGGGACGAAGTGCGGGTCCAAATGCTTGGAATCCTGGAGTTTCATAGGGGAAAGTCATCTCGTAAGTTTTGTGGGATGGCAAACATAACAAAAGTAAGAACCGTTTTCATCAACAGAACGGATTGCGCTTCGCAAGTGTGCGCTTGACCCGNNTAATTACTGAAATTACAGGAAACAAATTATGACGCCGATGATCCAAGCCTGCGTAATGCATTTTGGCGAGATGGGCAGCCGTTGGGGCATCAACAGAACCGTGGGGCAGATGTATGCGCTTCTGGTGCTGAGTTCCGAGCCGCTGACCGCCGATCAAATTGCCGAGAGTCTCGGATTTTCCCGCTCCAACGTTAGTATGGGGCTGAAAGAACTGCAGTCCTGGGAATTGGTACGGCTGCAACACATCCCAGGAGATCGTAAAGAATATTATTCCGCTCCGGCAGAAATTTGGGATATCGCCAAAACCTTGATGGAGCAGCGACGCAAACGGGAGATCGACCCCACGCTTTCCACCCTGCGGGATTTATTAATGACTAAACCAGCCGGCGCGGAGGAAAAGTACGCCCAGCAACGTATGCAGGAAATGCACGACCTGATCGAAATGTTGACCAAATGGACGACGGAAATTCAGCGGCTGGATGCGGCGCGACTACAGAAGTTGCTGAAGCTTGGCAATAATCTTGGAAAGGTGTTGGACATCAAAGACAAATTGCTGGGAAAAAATTGAGACGCTTACCTATGAGGTTTGATTGATGGATACCTTTCTGCTATCCCGCATTCAGTTCGCTGCCAACATCAGTTTCCATATTTTATTTCCCTCCATCACTATCGCCCTGTGTTGGTTTTTATTGTATTTCCGCGTGCAGCATAATCGCACGGGTGATGAAGTGTGGATGCGCTGTTATCGATTTTGGGTAAAGATTTTTGCATTAAGTTTTGCGCTTGGCGTCGTCAGCGGCATTACCATGTCGTTCCAGTTTGGCACCAACTGGCCGGGCTATATGGAAACCGTGGGTAATATAGCTGGCCCATTGCTGGGTTACGAAGTGTTAACGGCGTTTTTTCTTGAAGCGACATTCCTCGGAATCATGTTGTTTGGTATTAATCGCGTCTCGCCGCGTATGCATACCCTGGCGACATTTTTGGTTGCTGTCGGCACCAGTCTGTCCGCGTTCTGGATTTTGGCATTGAATTCCTGGATGCAAACCCCCGCGGGATTTGAAATGCGCGACGGTGTCGCATTTCCTCTAAGTTGGTCGCAGATTATTTTCAACCCCTCCATGCCGTATCGTGTGACCCACATGTTATTGGCGTCTGGTCTGACAGCGGCATTTTTGATTGCTGGCATTTCTGCCTATCGATTATTAAAAGGTGATCATAAACCGGCGCCGCGACTTGCTTTGAAGGCCGGTCTTTTCGCTGCCGCGGTGTTAATACCTTTACAGGTTTTAGTGGGCGATATGCACGGTCTCAACACCTTAGAGCATCAGCCTGCGAAAATTGCCGCGATGGAAGCCATTTGGGAAACCACGGAGGGCGCGCCCTTCACTATTTTTGCGCTGCCGGATGAGATCAATCAACTGAATCGTTTTGCGCTGGAGATTCCCGGCGCGGCGAGTTTTATTTTGACTCACGATTGGCGAGGGGAGGTCAAAGGCTTAAATGAATTTGCGGAGCATCCGCCCGTCATGCCGGTATTTTTCAGCTTTCGCTTGATGGTCGGCATCGGTATGTTGATGTGGTTGGTAGCGTGGTCGTTCAGTTGGCTGCTGTGGAGAAAAAAATCATTGCCAAACTGGGCATTGCGCACGCTGGTGACCATGAGCTTTTCCGGTTGGGTCGCCATCCTTGCGGGTTGGTATGTATCAGAAATCGGCCGCCAGCCTTACCTGGTGTCCGGCATTTTGAAAACCAGCGATGCGGTGACATCGGTAGCGCCTGAAAATGTTGGAATTTCGCTGATGATTTACCTTTCTCTATATGCGGTTTTGTTGGTGGCTTATATTCGCACTTTATTTGTGATGGCGCGCAAGTCGGTACTGGTTGATCGGCCGGAAGATCTGGTGACGTTGCAGGAGCGCCATAACCCATTGACTCAGCAAACAGCCCATACTCAGCAAACAGCAGAAAGCACAGGAGCGGCACGATGATTCCCACAGGTGAAGCCTATTGGTTACCGGTTATTTTTATTGCGCTTATGGGGCTAGCGTTTTTGATGTATGCCGTGCTGGACGGTTATGACCTGGGGGTGGGTATTTTGTTGCCGAATAATTCGGAATCCCAGCGCGATACCATGATTGCATCCATTGGCCCTTTTTGGGATGCGAACGAAACCTGGTTGGTACTGGGTGTGGGTATTTTGTTGATCGCGTTTCCCAGTGCTCACAATGTGATCCTGTTTCATCTGTATCTTCCCGTTACGTTTATGTTGGGAGGTTTAATTTTGCGTGGTGTTGCGTTTGACTTCCGTGCCAAGGCACCGGCGCACGACAAGCGTCTTTGGGACTATGCGTTCAAAGGGGGGTCATTGCTGGCCACACTATCCCAAGGATATATGTTGGGTCTGTTTGTCATGGGTTTTGAACGCTCGGCGATTGCCTACGCGTTTGCGGTGCTAAGTGCCGTGTGCGTCACCGCTGGATATAGTTTTATTGGCGCCGCTTGGTTGGTTATGAAAACGGAAGGGACGTTGCAGATGCGTGCGGCGCGTTGGGCAAGAATTTGCCTTTGGTTAACGGCGTTGGGACTTTTTGTCGTTTCGTTAGTTAATCCTTTAACCAGTGCAAACGTGTTCGAAAAATGGTTCGGTAGCTCGTTAGGAATATTTCTGTTGATCATTCCTCTGGCGGTTTTTTTTGCAGTGATGACCGTGGATCGCTATCTGGCACGATTTCCTCATTCAGGCGATTTTGGTTGCTGGATTCCGTTTGTCGGCGCGCTTGCGGTTTTTATTCTGTCATTTGCCGCGCTGGGTTATAGCTTTTTTCCGCAGGTGGTACCGGGGAAAATGACCATCTGGGAAGCCGCAAGCGCGACGGAATCCCTTTGGTTTATTTTGTATGGTGCGATGATCGTGCTGCCAGCGATTATTCTTTACACGTTTTATGCCTATCGCGTGTTTTGGGGGAAAACCCGCGAGCTGACGTATTATTGACGGATTCGTAATCTGCAGACGTAAAAAAAGCGCACATTTTTATGTGCGCTTTTTTATTTGCACTCCGGCTTAATTGATGTAGCCGACGCCATTCGCCATCAGCACCGCTAGCAGCGGAATGATGCACATCAACAGCAGCTCTACACGGATCATCATAGTGATGGATTTAGGTACGCTTACCGCTGTTGTGTTTCTACGGTTTTTTAGGATGAAGCGCGTGGGCATAAACGAGAGGATTCCGACCAATACAAATAGCGTAATTTTGGTATGAAATACCCAGTTTTGGCTGTAAAAACCTGCCGGTTTGCCCACCCAAAACCACATGCCCAATCCACATAACAAAACAATCAGGGCACTGCCGCCGTAAACGGCGTCCATCACTGCAATTTTTCTCATACCGCCCGCTTCGACTTGTCCTTTTAGCTGCATATGTTGGACGGTGAGCAGTGCGAACATGGCGAAAATGCCGAGGAAGTGGAAATAGCGTAGTAACAGATCAGTCGTCATAGAGCTCTCGATGGTTCCAATGGTTGATTTATTTAGGTGCGCAATAAATGGTGGCAGATCGCGCGCGGCCGGGTTCGTAGCGCACATTGCTGATGTTGGCTGCAAATGCTCCGGCAGTTTGCAGTCCAAAGGGTCCGTCCACTCTGCTGAAATCTGCGCGATCATTTTCGAAACATTGCAGATCCACACTGATTTCCCGCCACTGATTAAGCGGCAGATCCTTCAAAGCGGCTGTCACGTCCAGGGTCGATCCGCCGAGCGGCCCACTGTACAGCACCGCGTCGACTTTCTGGGAAGGTTTTCGGTTGATTTTGATATCAAAAACGAGCGCGCCTTTGTGGGCATACACGGCAAGAAGATCGTGTTGCTGCCCATCGTTACGCAGGATCAAGCGGCTCGTCACGCTACCGTCCCATCGCGCTTCCACTCCTTCTCCGCGGCTGTTGTCCCTGCGCGCACTCAGAGAGCCAAAGCCGGTAGTGCCGCCGGGTTTCACAAGCCTGCGGTCCAGCGTCGGTTTTTCCAGATAAAACAACCAGCCTTGATCGCCAGAAAAAGTGGCGATTTCAGCCGGGGGCAGAGTTTTACCCAAACGACAGCCATTCGGCCATTCGCTGGTGTCCTCCGTTAAGGGTTGCCATTTGGTCGGCGGGTCCTGGTAGGTGAGGCCGAACCCGTAAGGGAAAAGCGGCTGATAGTCGGTGTCATCCAAATTGACGGCCGCATCACATACACCCTGCGGCCAGGAGAACGAAAGCTTGCCGCGGAAATCATGCGCAACCTCGCCCTGGGCGTTGCGCAGCAACACATCGGCCACGCCGGTTCCTTCGCTGCCCGGCTGCCAAGCCGCAACAAAAGCGTCGGCAATATTCAACTCTTTGTTGACCCACAACGGCCGCCCCGAAAGAAATACGGCTACGGTGGGTATACCCTGGCTCTTAAGCGACTGAAGTATGGCCAAAGAGCGTTTGTTATTTCGCTCAAATTCGAGTGTTGCCGTGTTTTCCAGATCACCGAGCATCTCCGCGTAAGGCTCCTCGCCAAAGACGACAATGGCGGCGTCCACGTTGGCGGGAATCTGGCCATCCTCACGGAGAATCGCTCGTCCGCCGGCTGCCCGAGTGGCATGGTCCAGGGCGGCAAAAATAGTGGTGGCGCCGGGATATTTTGCATTCGGGTTATCCCGGCCCTGCCAGGTTACCGACCAGCCTCCCGCTTGGTGGGACATACTGTTGGCCGCGTGGCCTGCTACCAAAATCGTGCGGCGCGGATCCAGTGGCAGTACGCCGTTGTTCTTCAACAACACCAACGATTCCCGCACCGCCTGACGCGCGAGCTCCCGGTGGCCGGCATTGCCAATCAAGTCCGATTGCTGTGCAGTGATACGCTCTGCCGGACGGGGTTTTTCCCACAGGCCCGCGCGCATTTTTACGCGAAGAATCCGCGTTACCGCATCGTTGATGCGCGCCACCGGAATCGTGCCGTTCCAGACTTGCCCCAGGGTATTGCGATAAAAATTCTTCCAGTCGGGAGCATTGGGGATCATGAACAGATCCACACCCGCGTTAATGGCTTCTGCGCAGTTGTCGATGCTGCAGCCGCGAATATGGCCTATGGCCTGCCAATCGCTTACCACCACGCCATCAAACCCGAGGTGTTCTTTCAGCAAGCCGGTCAAGAGCTTTCTATTAGCGTGGGAATGAATACCATCCCACCAGCTATAGCTCGCCATGACGGTTTGCACGCCGGCTTCAATCGCGGAAATGTAGCCGGGCAGATGTAAACGTATTAACTCTGCCTCATCCCCTTGGGTATTGCCCTGGTCGTCGCCGAACAAGGTGCCGCCGTCACCAATAAAGTGTTTGGCGCTGGCCAGTACATGGTTGTGATCGAGAAATGCAGCGCTGCCGGCCTGTCCTTGCAGTCCCTCCACTACTGCGGCGCCCATCTGCGCGACTAATTGAGGGTCTTCGCTGAAGCTTTCGTAGGTTCGGCCCCAGCGGATGTCACGCGCGACGGCTACCGTCGGCGCAAAGTTCCAGTCGAGACCGGTAGCGGCGATCTCCAAAGCAGTGGCGCTGGCGATCTTTCTTACCAAGTCAGTATTGCGCGTCGCTCCGAGTGCAATGTTGTGCGGAAACAGAGTGGCACCCATGACGTTACCGTGGCCATGCACCGCATCCACCCCCCACATCAGGGGGATCGGTGTTTTATCCAGCTCTTGCGCAATGGAGGCTTGAAACAATTTATCCGCCAACTGCACCCAGTCCTGCGGCTTGGCATCGGGCTTGTCGTGCGGAGTCTGGCCGCCGCCGTTGAGCACCGAGCCAATACGGAACTCGCGAATATCCGCTTCGGATACGCTGCCAATATCCGCCTGAATCATCTGCGCCACTTTCTGTTGCAGGCTCATGCTGGCGACTATTTGTTGGATTCGCGTCTCCATTTTTGGGTCGACGGCGACAGGAGATTTAGCAGTCGGCCAAACCACCGGGGTGTTGGTTGGAGCGGTTTCCTGTTGCGTTTGCTTAAGGGTCTCAGGTGACTGGCAGGCTGGCAGTGCCACGCTCAATCCAAGGGCGAGAAAAAACGCTGGGTGTAGGCGCATTCGGGAGTCTCCGGGAGGGGCAGGCGCGAATTATTATGAAGGGCTGCGCCAGGCTCAAACAGCGAGGGCTAAGCCTAAACCATGTGTTGGCAAATCGCCAAAGTTTTACCGTGCATAAACGATGGTCGCCAGCATTTCCGCCGTGGAATTTCTCAGACACACTGGTTCCGATCGGGCTAGAATGTGCGCCTTTCTCCAAACCTCGGCACAAGAAACGATCTATGGAACAGCTGGTTTTACAGCCGCGCAAAATTGCCCGCGGCGAAGTTACCCTTCCCGGCTCTAAGAGCCTGTCCAACCGCATTCTGCTGCTCGCCGCCCTGGCGCGAGGTACGACCACCGTCACCAACCTGCTCGACAGCGACGACGTCCGCCATATGCTTACCGCGCTGCGCCAATTGGGGGTGACGTATTCACTCAGCGATGACCGCAAAACTTGCGTGGTTCAGAGTGTTGGCGGCGTTTTTCGAGCCGAACAACCACTGGAGCTGTTTTTGGGTAATGCGGGCACGGCGGTCCGGCCGTTAACAGCAGCTTTGTGCATCAGCAACGGCAATTTCACGATTACTGGCGAGCCGCGAATGTACGAACGCCCGATTGGCGACTTGGTTGACGCCATGAGAGGGTTGGGTGCAGACATTACCTACAGTCGCGATACCGGCTATCCACCGCTGGTCATTTCTGGCAAACCCTTGGCGGGCGGCGAAGTTGGTATTAAAGGCAATGTATCGAGCCAATATCTTACTGCTCTGTTGATGGTGGCTCCGTTGTTGTCCTCGGATTTGCTGATCCGTGTGGAAGGCGATTTAGTTTCTAAGCCCTATATCGACATTACGCTCGACACCATGCGGCGTTTTGGCGTCGAGGTGGAAAACAATAACTATCAGACTTTTGCCGTTCGCGGCGGCCAGCTTTACCAAGCACCCGGAGAGATTATGGTGGAAGGTGATGCTTCTTCCGCATCTTATTTTCTCGCTGCGGCCGCCATCGGCGGCGGCCCGGTGAAAGTTCATGGCACCGGCTCTGCCAGTGTCCAGGGCGATGCAAAATTCGCAGAAGTGTTACGCCAGATGGGCGCCGAAGTGGAGTACGGCGAATATTGGATTCAGGTAACCGGTAAAGGAAAATTGCACGGTGTCGACGTGGACCTCAACCACATCCCAGACGCCGCCATGACCATAGCCACCGCAGCCCTGTTCGCCGAAGGCCCCACCTGCATTCGCAATATTTATAACTGGCGGGTAAAAGAAACCGACCGACTTTCCGCCATGGCGACAGAATTGCGCAAAGTCGGCGCTGAGGTGGAAGAGGGCGAAGACTACATCCGCATCGTACCGCCAACAAAAATTCAATCCGCTGCCATAGATACCTACAACGACCACCGCATGGCTATGTGCTTCTCACTGGCAGCTTTTGGTGATGCACCGATCACGATTAATGATCCGAAATGTACGTCAAAAACATTTCCGGAATATTTCGCGGAATTTGCGCGGGTGTGTGAGTAAGGAAGGGGTGCTTGCGCTCTTTTATAGACAGCTAAAACGCGGATTCTTGAGGGCGGTCGGCCTAAAGGTGGGTGTCTGGCTAGGCGATAAGCACTTCAGGGGCAGCGTCTTCTTATGCGAGAGTTGGTGACGGCTCTTCGTGACCATGGGCGTGGACTGATCAGGTTGTATAAACATCCTCATTGATGCCGTCTGTCCTTGAATAGGAGCCGAACTGAAATGTTCGCTCACTTGGCGCAATATTCAGAATCAATATTGCATTCGTAGAGCGATTCATGAAGAAAAAGAATCATTATGTGGCTCAGGCATACCTAGAAAATTGGATAGGAGCTGACTCGAAACTGTGGACTTACAGAACCGTCGTAGACCATGCACGAAAGCGGCTCTGGAAGCCCATGTCAGTAAAAAGCGTTGCATTTCATGAACATCTCTACACTCACCAGCTTATAGACGACACACTAGAAACGTGGTTTGGCTCCGAATTTGAGTCTCCTGCCCATCGCGCGCTTCAACGAGTAGTGAATGATTGTCGTTTATGCCGAGATGATTGGAAAAGGTTGGTTCGGTACTTCGCACTTCATGACATCCGACATCCCAGTCGTCTACAAGCTCACCTTCAACAGGGGCCGGCAGAACTAAAAGAGATACTTACTGAAATTGGTCAGGACCTGGAGAACCGTTTACAAATATCAGATCCTAAAGATTTGAGGGAAGCGACGACGATGTTTTCGCGTTTAATCCCTCTAAAAATCACTCCGCTTGATGCTGAAAATTCCGAAAAGGTAGAGCTTAAACTCGAATCATATGTCGGTCGATCTAGTTGGATTTACGAAGTGCGGTACGCATTGGAACATACAAGCAGGATTCTCCATGAACATAGGTGGACAATTCTAAAGCCATGCAGAGGATTAAAGTGGTTTACGACAGATCGGCCAACAATTCGTTTGAGATTTTTTGACTCTGCACGCTACGACCTCTACGGAGGCTGGAACGGGAAGAATGTTCATCTGTTCATGCCATTGAGCCCAGACCATCTTCTGTATGCTCCCATTGGTCAGTATCCAGTAGTTCGGGGCACGCGCCTTAATGAGCAGGAGACAATGTTTATTAGAAAGGTAATAGCGGAAAACGCACACCGATATATTTTTTCGTCCGATCGGGACACTCAGATAGAAGAGTTGAGGCCCAGAAAAATTGACGCAATGCTTCTTAATAGTGAACGATCTTTCTGGTCGAACTGGAACTCCACTAACGCTGCATTGGAGGCGGAATATACCGAACGAACTATCGGTATTTAGGTGCGTCGCGGCCAAGGTATGTCGCCAAAAAATAGGCGTGCTGGCTATTATCGGAAGTATTCGGGTACCGACGAAAAACGGTAGGTGCCCTGCTTGTTTTTCGCAATGACTGATCCGAGTCGGTCGGCACGCACTGTCCTTTTTCTTCAGCTTGTGTGAACTTCCTCTAGCCCAGCTGTCCGCGCATTTGTGGCGTGATGAGCGCGAAGACCTGATCTGCACCGTATCGGCTTGACTCTTCGCCGTTCAAACTAAGATCAGCCAGTTCAAAAAATGCGAATTCCTCATAGCTTTGCCTAAGGTTTTCTTGGTCAAGGTAGTAATCGATTGCCAGCGGGATTAATACTTCGTCACCAATTGCGCCTTTCAGCGTCCACGCTAAGGATCTCTTCTCCTCGTCCGCCAGGCTGTTCTCTTTTTGTAAATCGCTTATCATCGACTTGGCAAGTGCTACGACCCCACGACCATTTGCAAGCGCCGAATTCAGGTAAAGTTTAGGCGTGACAGATTGATTCTTTGACTTCTCCACGCTCAATCCTCTGGTTTGTCCATCTCTAAAGCTTTTCACTTGATTTATATATTTTTCGTTACTTTGAAGACGCTCGGAGGCCTTGCTGAGTAGTTCCACTCGAACGAAAAATCGGTGGGAAAAGCGGTCTGCTTTATAAAATTCTTGTGCATCTCTTCGTAAGTCAGCGTTTATTTTCAAAGTCAGCGCAAGCAAAACGGCCGTGCATATCCCAATGATCGGATTTAATAGCCCACCGAAATAGTCACCTGTCTGCCCAAGCTGTTCCATATCGTCGGCAGGAGAAAACCCAAAGATGACCAAAAGATAGACAGCAGCAACCACGTAAGTGACGAGGCATACACCAATTAACGTAATAGACAGTTTCTGCATAACGTCTCCTTAACGCGCAGGAATTAGAAAGTAAAGTCTGCTGGGACTTTCTCACGAGCCATGCTGCGTTCGCCCTAGCGTGGGCAATGACCCCGCCTCCGCCAACCCGGACACCCACCGCAAGACTTGATCAGAACCCAAGCGAGCTGTATATTCGACCAGTACCACAAGGAGGTCGTTATGCCCAAAGCCCGCAAGCATCAAATCGCTTTAGAAGCCACCCCTTATTACCATTGCGTCACCCGCTGCGTGCGCCGCGCTTTTCTCTGCGGCACGGATTCCACAACTGGCCAATGTTTTGAGCATCGGCGCCAATGGCTGGAAGATAGGATTCTAACCCTGGCAGAGGTCTTTGCCATAGAAGTGGCTGCCTATGCGGTNNCAGGAAGTCTGCCAGCGGTGGCACTGCCTGTTTAAAGGAACAATGCTTACACAGAAGTTTTTACGCGGTGAACTAATGGCGAATGCTGAGCTGGACGCGGTGCGGCGTAAATTGGCGGAGTGGCGGGAAAATTTATGCAGTATCAGTTGGTTTATGCGGTTGATTAATGAGCCGATTGCGAGGCTGGCTAACAACGAAGACCACTGCACCGGTAAGTTCTGGGAGGCGCGTTTTAAATGTCAGGCTCTATGTGACGAGAAAGCATTGGCAGCATGCATGGCTTATGTAGACTTGAATCCCATCCGCGCCAAAATGGCGGAAACGCCAGAAACATCCCATCACACCTCCGTGAAGAAGCGCATAGAAGTTTTTAAAGAAGATCAGCAACAACTAAAGTCACTGATGCCATTTGTTGGCAATCCGCGTGAGCCAATGCCCGACGGATTGCCTTTCCCCCTTATGGATTATTTAGAACTCGTCGACTGGACTGGTCGAATTGTCCGAGAAGAAAAGCGTGGCTCGATTCCACCGGAAATTCCGCCGATATTGGACCGCTTGTCAATTGAGCCCAAACACTGGCTCTTTATGAGTACGCAATTCGAAAGCAAATTCAAAGCGCTGGTGGGTTGTGCATTTAAAGTTAAGCAGGCGGCCGAAACGTTGGGTTACAAACGGTCGCCAGGCTTGGGTATTTGTAAAACCATCTTTGCCTAAGCTGGTTTTTATTTAATTTTCCGCAATCTGCAGTGCTGCAGCGGCCAACTTTTGCCGCGATCTTGAAAATCAATTAATTTCCGGAAAACAAACCGATTTTCATCAGATCTTTTTGGAAAAAGAGCTGGTAGCTATGTCCGCGCTTCAAATCCACTAAACTTCCGCCGGCTTATTCTAAAAGTGGGTGTCCTATTTATTTTCTCAATTTGCCCTGGCCATTTCTAAAAGTGGGTGTCTTGGTTATTTCGCTTTTTTAAACGTGGGTGTCCGGGTTGTTTTGTTATAAAAGTGGGTGCCCTATTTGTTTTTATACCGTTCTTTCTTTTCTGTTTAGCTTGTTGCTGACGCGCTAACTGACCCATGCTTTGCTTCGAGAGTCGTGTGCGAATACGCGCTTGTCTAGGAGACGCCGTCTGCGAAGTATTTGACGCCACCGGATCTATAGTCGTGTCCATAGGCTGGGATAGTGAAGGTACCGCACCCCCTGAAGAGGGTACAACGGTCGCGGAGGCGAGAGGTGTTGGAAGTGGAGTCGCGTTGTCATTAACTCGGTCCCAAGGTTCCGGTTCGTCCGGTGACCCACTATATCGTAGTGATTTTAAGCTGGTAGCTGTGGCGGAGTGCACTTCCTGACTAGCACCATAGCCTTTGAGGCTCCATTCTTCGGCCCAATGATAGTTCGCATATAAAGAGTGATGATCAGAAAATATGTATTCTTTGTCTGCATCGAGATCTTCATCATAGCCATCGATAAGGAGTTTTCCTAGCTTTTTGGTGAGCTTTGTAGCGGGTATTATAGACCGAGCACCATAGGTATGCCTCGTTGTCAGAAGGCGTAGATTTTTGTCGTTTATATACCCTCCCATGTAGTGTTTGGTACCGGATGCGCTCGACCTCTCGATAGTCGCCGTTTTGGTGTGTTGATCCTCGCGAGTCGGAAATATCCCGCCCCGCAGTCCGATTGAGCACATGTTTAGGTCGCCTAAAACTGCGGAGGGTATCAGTCCGTACCCCTTACTAATTGCTTGTAATATACCCGTCACTGTATCTACCCTCGTAAGAGCGGAATCCATGTGTGTGGCAGCAATGCATATATTTCCTATATTAACCACCAGAGCATATCGGTCACCAATTATTCGGTACCCTGGGCAGGTCACTTCCGAGTCGTTACTATTTTTGTAGACGGTTATCAGTTGAAGAGTTTCTCGTGGTGCCTCGTTGTTACCTAAGCGAATCCATTCGTGCTCCCCCCAAGTGAGTTTTTCTGGGTGCATGAATGGTTGTTCAGATAAAAAGATTAGACGAGGCATACCGTGCCGCGTGGTCTCCCCGGCCTTGAGGCCGATATCCTTAAGTCGGTCTCCCAGGATGCAAGAGTACAGTTCAGATGCTAGGTTGGAGTCCGCTTCCATAAGTGTTTTTATATCGTTTTTAGTTGAAATCACGCTATGGCTCGCATTTGCAATGTCAGTTTTACTCGTTAGCTGAATCGCCAAGGATTTATCGGCGTTATAGTGCGGTATTGTCGTGCCCTCCTTTATTCGAGGATCGGGGCTCCCGCTCGGTAGCGCAGCGAGAGGTCGGACGTCTAAGACAGTGTCAGCTTCCGAGTGCCGCGTCATTTTCCGCATAAAGGTCATGTTTCCCTCAAGGGCGATAAAAAGTACGGGACATGCAACACTTCTTTTGTTTGCCACCGTATTCACTGCCGTCCTACACATTGGCGCGCTAGGCCTTCGCACAAACGCCACTCGCATATTTGGGTCCAGCGAGCTCGCTCGATTCAGAGGTGGAGGAGCCCCAGTCAAAATGACTTCATCCAGTGTAATATCATCCGTAGCGGTGTCTATTTTACCCCTTTCCCCAGCGACATATTGTGGGGCTTGGTAAAATGTCGACGGATCTTCCTTGTCGTATGTCCAAGCTGGCGCGCTACACATGGCCATGCGTTCTACAGGCGAGTGGAGCCATTTCTGCTTGTGCTTCTTCGAAACCAGGCTCAATAGCCTGCTCAAAAATCGCCCTTTCATAAAGCCGGTTCTTTTGAGCAGCTTTATAATCCAAGTGATAGGCTAAAAAATCAAAGCCTTTGCTAATCCTTCCAATAAGCGTTTTATCTGGCGCATTCATCATATTGACACTTCCGAGAACTTCATTCGTTAGCCTGACACTACACGCGGTTGGTGGTTGGTCTGTATCAGGAGGATCTAATTTGCAGCGAATCTGCAAATCATGCCATTGTTAACGCCATCAATGCCGCTTTAGTAAGCTCATCCCTCTCCCCCGTCTCCTCTAACTTCTTAGCCCGTTGAAACGCCCGAATAGCCGCCCGAGTCTTAGGCCCCAACTCACCATCCTCCTCCCCACAGTCATACCCCAAATTATTCAACCGAGCCTGCCACCCTGAAACCGTATCAATAGGATTCGTATACCCAATATTAAACTCATGAACCTCCGGCCAAGGGCCAGGATTAAGCGTAATCGTCGCAAAAACCGCACTAGGTGGAATCGGCTGATCTACAAACCCTTTCTCATCCGTTTCGCTCGAAATATCAGCTATGAGAATGTTTTTATCGGTTGTGAGACTCAGAAAATAACGCACTCCCACCCGAGGCGTTTCATCGTAATGCAAAAACCGAATCCGCAAATGCTCCGGCACCCCTAGTCGCTGCACCGTTAACCCATTCCCCGTAGCAACCACCTGCACCTTCTGCTGTTTCGCAGGAATCACCACTTGATCCTTCTCCAACAAAATATACATATTGTCATGCCGTAACTTCCTCAACTTTGCATTCTTCCCATAATCCCAAATCGTTTTCGGAAAAAACCCATAAACTTCAGCAACTTTGCCCACACATTCCCCTTGCTTAATCACATGAGTTTTTTCAATTTCTTCCGCTGGCGCTGGAGCCCTCTGCCAACTCGCCACGCTAGAACTTTTCCCCTCATCCCCCGCCAACGTTTGAGTACTCAATTCCTTCCAGGCATCCATATCCAACTCCGGCAAACCCAACTGATAACTCCCCGGCTCCAACCCCTTAAACGCATAAACACCATCCGGCGCAGTTCTTCCGGTAATCACCTGCTTATCCCCCCGACTAAGCAACAACGCAATACCCCCAAGCCCCACGCCATCCTCTCCAACTACTTTCACCCGAATCACTTCCTTCNNGGGAATCACTATAGGTTTGCGCTGCTTTTTCAGCGGTTGCCAAAGGCGAGTTAGTTTTGGCTGGAAACATACCGGCCCTCAGATTTTTTGCGCAACAGCGAATGACTGTCGTTCACCCACTCAGGCGCAGCCGGTTTTGCCGGGCTCGCACTGAGTAAGGAATCCGGCGTCTGCCAAAGGCTTTTACTCAGGTGATAACTCAAAGGGTTAAACAACAGCGGCCCCATTTCGGTGGTGGGTTGTACTTTTTGCGATGGGCGTTGGTGGCCTAAATAATCCTCGGCGGGNNNGTGTTCTTCAATGCCTTGGCGATGTAAACACGTTTGTACTAAATGATCCAAACGTTCGCCGGGTTGCATCAGTGTTTTATCGGTAAGGATTTTTTGCATCCAAAATAAATCGGAGTCGCGATCAAATTCCCAGCCGTAGGTTGCGGCCACATTTAAAAATCGGCACACCTGTTGTTGTGTGGTGAGTTGGTAATGTGCTGCGCGTTCAATGCAAGCAACCACGTGGCTGCGTAATTCATCCGACGTGAGTAACCAAGCCATTGCGGGAAAGTATGTGCGCAGGTGGTTGACCATATTCGTAATAAATTGCTCGCGTGCCTGTTGGCTGAGAGCGTCCATTTGAGCTTGGCTGATTTTTAACATCAGCTTTGCTCCTGTTCTTGAAGTTGCGGCTCCGGCTGAGTTTGCGTCAAAGGTGCTAATGAAATGCCCGTGTTTAATTCGGCCAGCAATTGCGCGAGCACGGGGTGGAGTTTGGCTTCACTTAATGCTTGGCCAAAGTGGTGATAGCGGTAGCCGGGGCGCTCGCCGGTGATTTCAAAGGGCAAGCGTTGGTAACCGAGTTTTGCCAGCGCGCGTTGGGAGGCGATATTGGTTTTGTCCACGGTGCTGAAGATATGCAATACGCCGATCTTGCTGGCCAATTGATGGAGCAGCTGCATGGCTTGGGTGCCGTAGCTTTGCCATTGATATTCTTCACCAATCCAATAATAAAAACGCCCGCTGCGGCTGCCGCCTGGTGCCAATGCTTGTGGCGGACATTCCAATGCAGCTATGCCAATCAGGCCGAAATCCGGGTGGAGAATGGCGAGCACGTGTTTTTGCTCGGATTGTTCCTGTTGAATCCAC
>DJFQ01000151.1 GCA_002432095.1 Marinagarivorans sp. UBA5868
CAACGTCGAAGAAGTTCGCGCGCGTGGCGGTATCCTGTATGTGTTCGCCGATGTGGATGCACACTTTGAATCCGACGAAACTATGCGCGTCATCAACGTTCCCCACGCCCACCCCTGGCTCGCGCCGATTCTCTATACCCTGCCCTTGCAGTTGCTGAGTTATTACGTGGCGATTATCAAGGGAACGGATGTGGATCAGCCGAGGAATTTAGCGAAGAGTGTGACGGTGGAGTAACGAAAACGCTTTGGCAAAATGCTATCGATGCAGCGGCCATCAAAAATGGGGTAACAGTGTCAACAATTACCCCAATCGCTTCATCGCTAATCTCGGCCATTTCAGGGTGCCAGCCACCCCGACCGTTTGGTAGACTGATGACGATTTAAAACGACTTTGATCCCGCTGTGAGCGCCGATGAAGACACAGAAAACGGGAGCGAACAAAAATGAATTCAGCGGGGGAAGCTATCGCGTGAGCCTAGAAGGACAGCTCCTAGACCAGAAGTCCTTACGGGCAGTGACCGGGAAGACGGCAGACTGGAACGAAATCGCCAAGGACTGCATTGCGTTTGCCAATGCAACGGGCGGTCGTCTGCTTCTTGGCATAGAGGATGGCCAAAGCACTCCACCGGCCGACCAACACATCCCGTTGGACCTGCCCGATACAGTGCGACGCAAATTGGCCGAGCGTACCGTCAACGTATCCGTAATGCCTGATGTTGTTACCGCCCCCAATGGCGGCCAGTACATCGAATTGCGCATTCCGCGCGCCATGGCCGTAGCGTCCACCACCGATGGCCGGTACTTCCTACGCGTGGCAGACCAAAGCAAGCCCGTCACCGGCGATGACGTAATGCGGCTGGCCAGTGAGCGTGCCGCACTGCCTTGGGAAACGCAGACCACTTTGCATATCCCGCGCAGTGACGTGGATGTCATCACGCGTGACAAGCTGCTGACTGCCTTGCGCGCTTCCGACCGCGTCAAGGCTTCAGTCAAGGAAAAATCCGACGACGAACTGCTTGATCATTATCAGCTCGCACAAGGGCAGTACCTCACCAACTTGGGCGTACTCTGCCTTGGCCGTCAGCATCACCGCGCCCAACTGACCACGGCACCGGTAATCCAGTTCATCAAATATGACGAGCATGGGCAGAAGGTCAACAAGCTGGTGTGGGACGATCACACCCAGAGCCCGGTGGAGCTGATCGAGGCGGTCTGGCTGGAGGTACCCGACTTCCGCGAGCGTTACGAACTGCCCGATGGCCTGTACCGCCAGAACGTGCCTGCCTTTGATGAAATCGTGGTGCGCGAATTACTAGTCAATGCGTTGGTACATCGTCCTTACACTCAGCGTGGCGACATTTTCCTGAACCTGCACCCTGACCGGTTGGAGATGGTTAACCCCGGCCCATTACCGCTGGGTGTCACACCTCAGAACGTGCTGCACACCACCGTTCGCCGCAATGAACATCTGGCCCGTCTCTTCCACGACCTGAAGTTGATGGAACGCGAAGGCAGCGGCTTCGACAAGATTTTAGAGGTGCTGCTCTCGCAAGGCCGCCCGATGCCGGAGTTGATCGAAACCCACGACCGCGTGCAGGTCACGGTGCGTCGTCGCATCCTCAAGCCCGAGATCATCGACTTTATCGCCAAGGCAGATCAAACCTATCAGCTCACGCAGCGCGAACGTATCACTCTGGGTCTCCTAGCCCAACAGGATGCACTGACTGCCCGTGAACTTGCTGACGCCCTTGAGCTGCCCAGTGTCGAAGCCCTTCAGCCGTGGCTCAAGCGACTGCTCGACTGGCACTTGGTGCAAAGTGCCGGGCGTACCCAGGCCACGCGCTATTTTGTCGATCCCAACCTGCTACGCAGCCTCAAGTTCACCAGCGAGACCACCCTCAAGCGCATTGAGCCGCATCGCTTGGCGGCACTGGTGCTGGAAGACTTGCAGCGCTATCCACAGTCCGCCATCAGTGAAATCCACCAGCGCATCGGCGGCGAAATCCACCCTAAGCAGGTGAAACGCGTGCTGGAAGAATTGATTGAGCGTGGTGCTGTGCGTTTTGAGGGCAACAACCGCTGGCGGCGCTACTGGGCCAGGTCATGAAAACGCTATCGGACAAAACACGCGATATCGGCGATAGCTGGGCGATAGTATCTGGGCGATACGCCTACGCAGGCCAAATAAATCAAAGCCTTATATCGACCACAGGCATTGAAGAGTGGGCGATAGACCCGCTCACAACGAGAGGGGAGCTCACATGACGCCAGAAATCAAAGCGCGAGTGTTTATCGACCAAAAACTGGAGCAAGCCGGTTGGGTGATTCAGGATATGAAGCAGTTCAACCTTGGGGCGGCGGTTGGTGTTGCCGTGCGCGAGTACCCTACTGATACCGGTGAAGCTGATTATGTATTGTTCGTCAATCGTACAGCGGTAGGTGTTATCGAAGCCAAGAGAGACAGCGCGGGCGAAAACCTCACCGTCACTGAAAGCCAAACGGTGCGCTACGCAAATGCCACATTAAAATGGCGCAAGGATTCAACGCCGCTACGTTTCCTGTTTGAAGCCACCGGCCAAATCATTCGCTTTACCGATGGTGCTGACCCTGCGCCACGTTCGCGCGAAATCTTCCATTTCTTCAAACCGGAAACACTAGCGTCCTGGGTAGGCCAGGCCCCATTAGCTAGCGGAGCGATAAACAGTTTGCGCCGTCGCTTAGCGGAGCAGATGCCAGAGTTACCCGAGCGCAACCTGCGCGATTGCCAAATCAGTGCCGTAAACGGCTTGGAAAAATCCCTCGCACAGAACAAACCGCGCGCGCTGATCCATATGGCCACCGGCGCTGGTAAAACCTTTACCGCCATCACTTCGGTGTATCGCTTACTTAAATTCGGCGGAGCCAAGCGCATATTGTTTTTGGTGGATACCCGTAACCTCGGCAAGCAGGCGCATCAGGAATTTATGGCCTACACCGCCCCGGATGGCCGGGATTTCATCCGTGACTACAACGTCCAACGCCTTTCCAGCGCCACCATCGATCAGGGGGCGCAGGTATGCATTAGCACCATCCAGCGCATGTATTCCATCCTTTCCGGCGAGCCAATCGATGAGTCCGCCGAAGACGTGTCTCTCAACGAAGTGCAGCAAACCCCCAAGCAGCAAAAGCTGGTTCGTTACAATCCGGCGGTACCGGTGGAAACATTTGATTTCATCATTATCGATGAATGCCACCGCAGTATTTACAACCTGTGGAAGCAAGTGCTCGACTACTTTGACGCTTACCTGATTGGCCTCACCGCCACGCCTGACAAACGCACCTTTGGCTTTTTTAACGAAAATATCGTCGCCGAATACACCTATGAGCAATCGGTGGCTGATGGCGTTAACGTAGGGTATGACGTGTACGAAATAGTCACCGAGGTCACCCAAAAAGGGGCTGAACTCAAGGCAAAAGAATGGGTAGACCACCGCGACCGGCAAACTCGCAAAAAACGCTGGGCAGAAACCGAGGAAGACACTACCTACACCGGCAAAGAGCTGGATAAATCCGTGGTCAACCCCAGCCAGATTCGCAAAGTCATTCAGGCGATGAAAACCGCCGTAGAGACGCAGATTTTCCCCGCGCGTAAAGAAACGCCCAAGACGCTGATTTTTGCCAAAACCGACAGCCATGCCGACGACATCATCAACATAGTGCGTGAGGTCTACGGCCAGGGGAACGACTTCTGTAAAAAAGTCACTTACCGAGCCAAAGACGACCCGGGAAAAAACGCTGAGTGATTTTCGCAGGGAATATAACCCGCGTATTGCCGTAACCGTAGACATGATCGCCACCGGCACCGATGTGAAGCCACTGGAAGTGTTGCTGTTTATGCGCGACGTGCGCAGCAAGGGCTACTACGAACAAATGAAAGGCCGGGGCGTGCGCAGCTTTGATGGGGACAGCCTGAAACTGGTCACCAACAGTGCCGAGGGCGCCAAAACCCGCTTTGTATTGATCGATGCGGTGGGGGTGGAAAAAAGCCTTAAAACCGAAAGCCGCCCGCTGGAGAGAAAACCCGGTGTGGCATTAAAAGATTTGCTGCAAGGCGTGGCCATGGGCAGCCGCGACGACGATACAGTGCTCTCGCTCGCCAACCGCCTGGTGCGCTTAGCCAAACAGTTGGATGCCAAAGCCCAGGCGCGCATTGAAAAAGCCAGCGGTGGCATTGCCGTAGGTCAACTGGGCAAAAACCTGATTAGCGCCCTTGATCCGGATGCCATAATCCAAACCGCACTGGCCACCGCCAAAGCGAAGGGCATTACCCGCTCGGAAGACACACTCACGCCCGAAGAGATTGAAGCCGCCCGTGCCAAACGCCTGGCGGCTGCCTGTGAACCCTTTGATAAACCGGAAGTGCGCGACGAAATCGAAAATGCCCGCCGCGAGCGCGAGCAAATCATCGATCACATCAACCTCGACCAAGTGACTTTTAGCGGTTTCTCGGAGCAGGCCGAAGCCCAGGCCCAGGCCGCCATTAAAAGTTTTGTGGATTACATCGCCGCCCACAAAGACGAAATTGCCGCGCTCGCTTTTTTCTACCAACAACCCTACCAGCGCCGCGCGCTCACCTTCGATATGTTGGAAGAATTACACGAGCATTTAAGCAAACCGCCGCTAATGCTCACCACCGAACGCTTGTGGAGTGCCTATGCACGGGTGCAAACCAGCGCGGTAAAAGGGGTGGATAAAAAACGCCAGCTGACCGATTTGGTATCACTGGTGCGTTTTGCTTTAGGCATGGAGGGCGAACTCAAACCCTTTGCCGACGAAGTGGATAAACGCTTCCAAACCTGGATCTTCCGCCACAACGCCCAACGCGGCACCGCCTTTACGCCAGAGCAAACTGAATGGCTGCGCCTGATGAAAGACCATATCGCCAGCAGCTGTTCCATCAGCCGCGATGATTTTGATTACGCCGAACTGGCCGACAAAGGCGGCTTGCAAAAAGCCTGGGGCTTGTTTGGTAAGGAGTTGGATATTTTGATGAATGAAATGAATGGGGAGTTGGTAGCGTGAGCGTTGAGATTGAACAGCAGATTGCGCTACCGAGAGGCTGGGAATGGGTTTCCATTGGCGAGACAGGTGAGTACATCAATGGCTTTGCGTTTAAGCCAGGCCACCGAGAGGTCAGCGGGTTGCCCATCGTGCGCATCCAAAACTTAACGGATGAGACAAAGCCGCTTAACACCACAACAATTGAAGTGCCCGACAATTACAAGATTGACACCGGTGACATGCTCATGAGCTGGTCTGCCACGCTTGATGTTTTTGTGTGGCGGCGCGGACCTGCGTTGGTCAATCAGCATATTTTTAAGGTGGTACCTGAAGAGCGCGTAATGCTGAAGGGCCTGCTCTTTCATTGGCTCAAACGGGCTATTCAACAGCTCCAAAAGACGGATCATCTCCACGGCAGCACGATGATGCATATCAATCGTGGGCCATTCATGGCGCACCTGGTACCCCTACCTCCCCGCGCCGAACAAACCCGTATAGTCGCCAAACTCGAAGAACTGCTCTCCGACCTCGATGCCGGTGTGGCCGAACTCAAAGCCGCGCAAAAAAAGCTGGCGCAATACCGGCAGTCGCTGCTCAAAGCCGCCGTGGAAGGCGCACTCACCGCCGAGTGGAGAACACACAACACCCCAACTGAAACCGGCGCGCAATTGCTCGAACGCATCCTCACCGAACGCCGCACCCGCTGGGAAGCCAAACAACTCGCCAAGTTTGAAGAACAAGGCAAAACCCCACCCAAAGACTGGCAAAAGAAATACCCCGAACCGGTGCAGCCGGATACCCGAGATTTGCCGGAATTGCCGGAGGGGTGGGTGTGGACGAGTGTTGATCAATGTTCGCTAGATGAGTCAGCCATCACCGATGGGCCATTTGGCTCGAATCTTAAATCATCACATTATCAGGAGACTGGGCCTCGAGTAATTCGACTGCAAAACATTGGCGACGGTGTATTTATTGATGCCAAAGCCCATATTTCCGAAGAGCACTATGGGCAACTCACGAAACATGCAGTGGATGAAGGCGATCTAGTAGTAGCGATGCTTGGTGAGGTACTACCGAGAGCATGTATTATCCCAGCTGGCGTGTCGCCTGCTATTGTAAAAGCTGATTGCGCAAGGGTACGCCTGAACAAAGACCTCACAACCTCACATATTGTGATGTCCCAACTAAACTCCAAACCTGTTCGTGATGCTGTTTTAAAATTCGTTAAAGGTATTGGGCGCCCTCGAGTAAACCTAGGTCACATCCGCGCAATTCCTCTGGCAATTTGTTCAATTGAAGAGCAGCGAGAAATTGAGAAATCTCTAATTGATGCTGAGACTTCGATAAACGACCAGCTGAAGTCGATAGAACTCTCCCTCAAACAATCCACCGCTCAACGCCAAAATATCCTGCGCGCTGCATTTGCGGGTGAATTAGTGCCGCAAGACCCGAACGATGAACCCGCTACTGTGCTGCTTGAGCGTATTCGCGCCGAGCGAGCCGAACTCGCCAAGCAGCCCAAAAAACGCCAACCGAAAAAACAAAAGGAGATCGCCGTTGTGGTGAGCAAACTGATCGACGTGCTCGCTGAAGCGGGCGATTGGCTGGAGGCACAAGAAGCTTTCCGCCGCTGTGGTGTGGCCGATGGCGCGTTAACCGAGCGCATTGAAGAGCTGTATGCCGAACTGCGCAAGCTTGATAAAGCTGGTCGCTTAGCGGTGGAAGTCATCAAAGATAAAAAGGGCCGGAAGACCGGTGACCGCATCAAGCTGTTGGCAGGTTAACCATGCGACTCGATAAACTCACCATTGGCAGCGCCAAAGACAGCCCCGCCCACCAGTTCAAGAACTTGAAAAACGTCACCATTGACTTTGATCAGGACCACTGGGTAACAGTAGTGATTGGCTGGAACGGTACCGGTAAATCCAACGTGCTCGAAGCGCTGGCCATCATTTTCCGTGACTTAATCGCGCAGGAACGCAAACCCGCCTTTGCCTTTCAGTTGGCTTATCGCATGGGCTCGGGCGAGAACCTGCGCCATATCCATATTGATGCCGACCCAGATCGCGACAAAGAGCCGTTTACCATTCACGTTGCTACCGATGCTGAAGCCCGTGGTGAAGGCACGTTAATCCCATTAATGGATGGCGAAGCCCCTGTATCAGCTTTGCGCGGTAAAGCTATCAAACTTACCGCCTTTCTGAATGCGGATAGTGAGTATCTGCCGCGCTATGTGTTTAGTTATTACTCCGGTGAAGGCTCGCGAATGTATGACATTTTTGAGCCTTATTTGAAGGACTATTATCAAAAACTCGTCAGATCAAAAACAGATCCAGAACCTAAGCGTCTTTTTTATGCTTTGCCAGTGCACAGTCAATTTGTACTACTGGCTTTTCTAATTAACCCAACAGAATCAACAAAGGATTTTTTCCTAAAAGAACTTGGCATCAACCTAGAAACAGGAATTGAATCAGTTCTCTTTGAACTGCGAGAACCCAAATGGAATTCTAAAGAAGGTGACGAACGTTTCTGGTTTTCGCGTGGATTAGCACAGCGCTTCTTAGATCGTTTAATGGATGTGTCTCTGGCTCCCATAACCGTGAAGAGAAAAGTTCCAAAATCCATTTGGAACAAAAACAGTACAGAAAACGAATACAAATATCTTTATGTCAAAGATATTGAGTCGCTAAAACAGCTAGTTGGCGATCAGCAAAGCAAAGAGTTTTTCCGCGATTTGGAAAGTACGTTTGTATCGGATTTAATCGAAGCAGTTCACATTCGAGTTCAATTGAAAAAAAACGTCGGTAACGTTGTTTTCCGTGAGCTAAGTGAAGGCGAGCAGCAATTGCTGACAGTTCTAGGCTTGCTGCACTTCACCGCAGAAGACGAAAGTCTGTTCTTGCTCGATGAGCCAGATACGCATTTGAATCCGCGTTGGAGTGTGGATTACATATCGTATCTCAAAAAGTTTATTGCCAGCGGTACTCGGCAAGATGAGACCAGCCACGTTCTGCTGACTACACACAACCCATTAGCCATCGCTGAGCTTGACCGCGAGCAGGTGCAAATCCTCCGGATGGCCAAGACCGATGAGCAGCGCCAGATAGTGGCCTGCTACCCCGAAATGGCCCCGCGAGGCATGGGTTACGCGGCGATTGTCACCAGCGACATGTTTGGTATTGCGTCGTCGCTTGATACCTCGACGCAGCTGCTGCTTGAGAAGCAGAGGGCACTGTCAGTGGCGGATACTCTGACCAATGATGAGCAACGTGCGCTTGACGAAGTCAACTCCGAACTCAATCGTCTGGGCTTCAGGTTCTTTCATCCGGACGATGAATTCTCGCGCTACCTAAAACGTCGGAACGAAACATTACGAGAGAGATATGATGTTGCCAAACCACTGGATATTGCAGCGAAAGCAGTAGAGCTGAGCCGGGCAGAACGGGAAGATCTAGCAACGCAGCTGATTGATGAACTGGTTGCTGAGGAGCTAGCTGAGCGAGGCAAAACAGCAGAATGAGATACATTGACCTAGACGAACTCTCTTTACCCGACGGGTGGTCAGCAAAAGCAGAGGCGGCAGCTCAGGCGGTTCAAGGTGGAGCAGACCCGGAAGATTACAGTGAAGTTTGGCGAGACCTTAAACACGAATTGTCAGCACTCTTCCCAGAGAAGAAATGTTGGTACTGCGAATCCCCAGTGGATCGGGCAGATAACGCCGTCGATCACTTCCGCCCCAAGGGCAGAGTCAGTGATGCATTGAACCCGCACGCCGGATATCAATGGCTGGCTTTCGAGTGGCGGAACTATCGCTACGCATGCACGTTTTGTAATAGCCGCCGCAAAGACGTACTGCATGGTACGGCTGGCGGTAAGGCAGATCGATTCCCTCTTCTTGACGAGTCGCGGCGTCTCTACGGTCCTGGCCCGCTGGACCAAGAGGCACCCAAACTGCTTGACCCTTGTGAACTGAACGACTGGGAACTCATCGGCTGTAAACAGGAAAACGGCAAGCCTTGCCCGGCCACTGATGACCCTGTGGATCACATGAGAGCTATGGAGTCCATAGAGGTCTATCACCTGGACTACGAACCCACCTGCAAACAGCGCCATAGAGCGGCGGTGCAGTTGATGGCAGACGTCGAACTCGGCAAGCGCTTATTTGCTAACCCTGAGATGAAAAATGAATTCAAGACAGTAGCCCGAAAGATTCGTCGAGCAATTGAACGAAAGTCCCCCTTTAGTGGCGACATGATTTATCTATTGAAAGGGCAGCGTGCCGCAGACCATCCATGGATTCAAAAGTTAATTGAAGCCTGATAAGAATAAAAACGCCCTTGTGTAAAAAACTAAGGGGCAGTTTTTATTTGATGGGTATTTGATGAATAGGAGCCACCGGAGCTCCAAGTTAAACCACCGGAGCTTGGAATTAAACCACCGGAGTTCGAACCCAAACCACCGGAGCTTGTGATAACAATACTCTGGCGAACAACCAACAGGAATCCGAATGAACACTTCCACCCTAGTCCAGAAAGTCTGGAACTTTTGCCACACCCTGCGCGACGACGGTGTGGGTTATGGCGATTACCTCGAACAGCTCACCTATTTGCTGTTTTTAAAACTCGCCCATGAATACTCGCAAGAGCCCTACAACCGCGAAACTCACATCCCTAAAAAATACAGCTGGCCAACCCTCACCGCCAAGGTCGGTGAGCCGCTGGAAGCCCATTACCTGGCCACTTTGCATAAGCTGGGGCAAGAGCCGGGAATGCTGGGGGCGATCTTCTTCAAAGCACAGAACAAGATTCAAGATCCCGCCAAGCTTTCTCGCTTGGTACAACTAATCGATGCCGAAAAGTGGATCAGTATGGATGCGGATACCAAAGGCGACTTGTATGAAGGCCTGCTGCAAAAGAACGCCGAAGACACCAAGAGCGGTGCCGGCCAGTACTTCACGCCAAGGGCGATCATCCAGGCCATGGTGGCCTGTATTCGCCCGCAGCCGATGAAGACCATTGCCGATCCTGCTTGCGGCACTGGCGGTTTCTTTCTTATTGCTAACGAATGGCTGTCTGGCACTGGGCAGTGGCTGAAAGACAATGAATCCTGGCTCAAGCGCGATCTCCCAAAACTCAACCCAAAGCAAAAAAAATTTTTACGCGACCAAACCTTCCACGGCAATGAGATTGTGCCCAACACCCGCCGCATGTGTTTAATGAATTTGTTCCTGCACAACATTGGCGAGCTGGATGGTGAGCCATCCGTTGAGCGTTCTGATGCGCTGATCAGCGAGCCAAAGCAAAAAGTGGATTATGTGTTGGCCAACCCGCCCTTCGGCAAAAAGAGCAGCATGACCATCACCAATGAGGAAGGTGAGGAGGATAAAGAAGCGCTCACCTACGAGCGTCAGGATTTTTGGGAAACCACATCAAACAAACAACTTAATTTTTTGCAGCACATAGTGAATATGCTGAAAGTCGACGGTAAAGCCGCGGTGGTACTGCCGGATAACGTACTCTTCGAGGGCGGTGCAGGCGAAAAAATTCGCCGCAAACTTCTGGAGACTTGCGATGTACACACCATTTTGCGTTTACCAACTGGCATCTTCTATGCCCAAGGCGTGAAGGCTAACGTGGTATTTTTTGATGCAAAACCTAAAGATGGAAAAGTTCAAACCAAAGGCGTTTGGTTTTATGACTTGCGTACCAATAAGCACTTCACCCTTAAAACCAGGACGCTCAAGCTAGAAGACTTACAAGATTTTATTCGATGCTTTAATCCAGAAAATCGACATAAACGCAAAGAAACTGAATTTTTTAAATACTATCCCTACAAGGAATTAATCGCTCGCGACAAGGCCAGCTTAGATATTTTTTGGCTAAAAGAGGACAGCCTGGATAACCTCGACGATCTACCGCCACCGGATGTGTTGCAACAGGAGATTATTGAACATCTTGAAGCGGCATTAGCCTCATTCAGAGATGTGGCGGTTGGGCTGCGGAGTAGCTGAGTCTTTTGGGTGATGCATGCATTGAAACTATCCGGAAACTCCGGATAGTTCGTGCAAGCCCGCAGGAGCGCACATAAGCTCGGGAGGCCAGTCGTCATAAGACAAATCATGCCAAAGGGTGGTTTTGGAAACCTAATTGCATTGCCCCGTGGTTGCGGGGGTGTCGTTGAAAATCTACTTAGTGAAAATAAAATTCGATGTGAACTTTAAGATGGGCGATATACTGGCTAGCTGATTAATACACAGTTTTCAGGTGTGCTACGTACAGATCACTGTTTCGGCAATGTTAAAACACGATGGAGGTATGCTTTGTGCACCTACTGCTTTTCCGATGTCGGGGCCCTTTTTATTTATCATCTCCGCACTTTCTCCCACGTGCGAATGGCACGCTATATTCTAAAAATCCTCAAACGACTCACAGATACAGACCTGTAATAACCTGTAATAACACCTGACGGTATTAAAAACTATTCTCCCAATAAGCAATAGTGTGGATGCTTTGGCATATAAAGCCCCACTCATAATAGCATCGTCGTTATCACTCTCACCAACATAAGCCATTCATTACGAAGGAATGCCATCAT
>DJFQ01000170.1:0-3934 GCA_002432095.1 Marinagarivorans sp. UBA5868
TGATGCGGCGGCGCGGAGTGCGAACCTTTCTAGCATTTACGAAAAGCTCGATTTTACAGAAACGGCTCAAAATACAGCTGCGCTTGCGGCATCAAAAAATCCTACCGATTTTGCGGCACATCAAGCCCTTATCACTGCTTACAGTTCTGCCCCTCAAGCGCAGGTGCTACGTTCTCGGCAAGCATTGATAACCCGATTACTGGCGCCGATAGGCGCCAAAGAATTGAGCGTCGGCGTGGGGGAGACTGGATTGCAGACATTTCCCTGGGTATCTCCCGGCCGCACAGGCGCTAATGAGCATAGCTCTCTGTTTGCGCAGCGCGGATTGCATGGTAATTTCACTTCGTTTTTAGGATCCCAGAATTCACAAGGTTATGACTGGCAAATACAGGCGATCGGAGATCGAACATCAATCAGCGGAGGGCAATATGATTATGTAACCGACGGCCACAAGACAAACAATGATCTGGATATCGGGTTGGATGAAGGAAACATACATTACCAAGCAACCGACAACATCAAAGCCTATCTTCAGTATTCTCACACGGATCATAAATCCGGAGACTTAAAAAACAGCCCTAAATCACTGTTGTTTAATGGAAACGCAAGAAATACTAAACTGTCTGAGCAACTAACATTCGGTATACATGGTCAGGCAGCAGAAAAAACAGATATATTACTCACACACACCGAAAGCAAAAGGGAAAATAGACTCACAACTATTAATGGCACGTCTTTACCGTCGGCGTTTCTGCATTCATCAGTAGAAGCAACCGGCGACTTCCACCAACAGCAAGTCGCTCTTTACTCAAGCATTAAAAATTACTCATTGCAGTTAGGTCTTCAGAGAGAAGACCATGATGCGGAAGGCATCATTCAAAACGAATTAAAAAATTCCGGATTTACGATTCAGAGAACAACCAACTCGACCTTCGAAAATTCTCAGTTTCGGTCTTTTTATATGAATCTAGGGATAAACCATAAATATTTAGACACCATACTTGGAGTAGGCGCAACGAAAATCAGACACCATGGAACGGTCACCTTTTCTGACAATGAGCCGACTTATCAATTTGGATTATATTACAAACCTCGGGAAAATTTATCCGTTTCTGCCGCCAATTGGAAAACAATGGCCGGTCGACTACCATCTACGCCATCATTTCAGACATCAGAATTATTCAACATTATAACATTAGAGAATATTGCAAATTTCTCTCAGCAGACGTCTTCTGAGATAAAACTATTTTGGACCGACAACGACATATTTATTACAACCTACGTGAGATCAAGCAAGTTCTACGAAAATATTCTGAAGGTGGATCGATCACCACCAACACGCAGCCTATCGCGTATTGACGAAACTCAAGCGGGCATTAACATAAATTATTTAATAAATCCTACATTTTCACTAACAACACATACAGCATTCTCGCGGGAAAAGAAACTTTCCAACGAAGTCGTTACAAACAGGCTAAATGACTTAGAAAAATTTAACAACAGCATTAGGATAGCCGCGTACCCAAACTCCGCAACGGACATATTCATCGCACTAAACTACACGCAACAACAATCGCATAACGATACGTCACAGGAAACGATCCAAACCCAGAATGGCAATGGGATCACCGTGGACTTCTCTACGAGGATCAGACCCACCAATACCAATATTCTCGTTGCCTTACACATACTGAATATTTTCAATGAAAATATTTACTACGAACACAGCAGTTTAAGGGAAGTTTCCGAGAGCATTGCACCTACCCAACCCTTGTGGCCAAGCTCAAGAACTCTCGCACTAGTAGCGTCCATGAAAATCTGAATCGCCGCGGCATTCCGTTGCCGCGAAAGAACTCACCAAGATATAATAGTCTTCAGTTGCAGAGCCACTGGGGGAAAACTGGTTACTTTAGACATGCAGGATCGGTGGGATCATCAAACGACATAGTAAACCCATCGAATGAAATTTGAATCGTCCGACACTTCGGATTAAATTCATATTTAATCTCTGTGATGCTAACTGTTTTCAAACTGGTGACCTTTATACCTTCTTTAGACAAGCCGCACCTTTCTATTTCTTTACCCCCGCAGCGCACAAAAGGCTTGCCATCCTTTGTTACTGGAACTAAAGATCCGTTTTTATCCATTTGAAAGGAAACACCCTCGCCCTTTCCTTTCATCCTATCCGGCGGATTTGGCTTTCGATCCATATATGTCGAACATCCCGCCAATGACAATACAAGCGCAACCAGTAAAACTGAATATCTTTTGAAACGCCTCATTTTTTCATCCACTCCTAGCAATTTGTTTGTGCCCGGTCAGCAGAGTGCAACCGGAGTTGATAAGGACCTCAAATATGACGGGCAAAGCGAGATAAGGCGTACATTCCGCCACCATGACATTCACGCCGTCGCACAATATACCCCTCATACCTTGGTTTTTGTAGCAGAATAGTTTACCGAAATTTATTAAATCGAATATATCCGAACCATGTCCCGCTCTTACCAAACCCTATCCCACCCCACCCACTTCTGCTACGAAGAAAAGCGCAGTCGTTTCCTCGCGTTTATCTTTCCCGTGACCACCAAAGAAGAAGGTTTCGCCCATTTTGAATCCATTAGGCAAAAATACCCGGATGCACGTCATCATTGTTGGGCGTATTTGTTGGGGGATCCAGAGCAAGCGTTGGCGGCGGGGTTTAATGATGATGGGGAGCCGGGAGGGACGGCGGGGAAGCCGATGTTAAACGTGCTCATGCAACGCAAGGTTGGAAACGTATTTGCCGTGGTAGTGCGATATTTTGGAGGAGTAAAACTGGGGGCTGGAGGTTTGACGCGGGCTTATGGGCAGGCAATTTCTGGGGCGCTGGATGTAGCTGAGTTCAAATTGGTGGTTCAACGAGAGCAGCTTATTATCGAAATCGGTTTTTCTCTGGAGCAGAAAGTTCGCAATCTGCTTCAGCATCAGGAAGTGATTGTGCAGGAAGTTCTATACAGCGAAGCCAGCGCTATTTTGAAATGCGATTGTCCTGCAAACCAAATCGAATTCATCAAAACACTGCTACTAAACCAAGCTGCAGGCAAAGTGAAATTTGTAGATGCCGTTAACTAATCTGATTGGCTGACTAGCTCATCTCGACTTAATTTGAATCGGAGATGTATGTTCCTGATCTTCATCTAAATTGGTCGACTTGGAGGCATGCCCCAGACCTTCGAGAATTTTTTTTGCTTGCTGCCGCCGGACATGGCCGTGGTCCCAAGCAATTACCCGTTGGAGATAGGGGACAGCCCGGGAGGAATCTTTTGTCGATGCCAACATGCGGCCCAACTCCATATTCAGGCGAACATCAGTAGGATATTTTCGATATAAGTCGCTGAGCAAAGCGACAGCCCTATCGCTCTCTCCTAATGCCTTGTAAGCCAGCGCCAGAAAATACCCACCCTCTAATGCGCCGCCATCTATTTGAAGCGCTTTTTCTCCATACTCTACTGCACGTCTCAACTCGCTGGCACGCGCGGTGTCATCCGATGTTTCCCGCGCTTTATCCCAATATAGATGAGCCGCATTTGTTAACACGTAGGCATCATCTGCGCCGTCCTGCAAAGCAAAGCCCATTACGTGAGACGCCAAATCTCGATGCCCCTGGTGCTGTTCAATTACTGCTCTCAATGAAAAGGCCCTTGCCACTGAACTCTGTTTAGCGTCTACCCGTTTCAGCCATTCCAAAGCGGCTTCCTGCTGGCCCGAACGGTAGGCGAGATCCCCCAGAAGATACGCGACCTCATTCGCGGACAAACGACGCTGCGTTAGCGCGCCTTTGTAGGGTTTGATCTCCGTACGATAACCGGACCACGTTCGCCTGCCCGCGTAAGCTTTTAACTGCGTATCCATCTGTTCTGGCGTGATGCCGAAATGTTTTTGGAAAAAACGTTTG
>DJFQ01000170.1:3957-8459 GCA_002432095.1 Marinagarivorans sp. UBA5868
GTCAGATGGCCAAGCTGCAGGAAATGCATAAACAACCAAGCGGAGGCGTAGTAGCGACTCCAGTAGCGCGAGTCGTCGGTGTCAGAGGGAGCAAATAAGTCCAGCACTGGCATTAAGCCGTGACGATCTATATCGTCGCGACGCCACGGATGGACAAGCCCGATAAGTACTTGGCTCGCATCAAGTTGGGACGCGGCCAACAAGTCCGCAAAACCTTCCTCATACCAAAGGGGATAGCGTAATTGGCTATGCGCCCGCATCACATGGTGAACATATTCGTGAAACAGCACCAAACTGGCATCGGCCAACTTAGCCTCCGCGCCGACAACCATTCTCGGCCCCTGCCATGTGTCGCGAAAATAGCCGGCCACGTCGAGATCCGGTTGAAATTCCCGGTAATCCCGCTTGCGATTGAACAGAAAGATTTGTGTACGTGTGCTTTCACTGGATGATGACGGCAACGCGGTCACCATAAAAACCACATTGCGAAATCGCTCAAAATCCATCAATAGTGCTTTAGCTTCCGCAGGTTTGCGGTCCGAATAAACGACAAAGTTATCGGATGTATACTCTGCCCACGCTGTTTTCTTTGCCGCTGCGATGGCAGGCAAAAATAGCAAAATCAGCAGCATTGAACCCGATCGAAAGACACCAAGCAAAACAGATGCCCGTCTGGCAAAAAACCGTAACACTCTAGATTACAACCGTTACTAACCTGAATGAGTCGCCGATTGTACTGGTAAACCCAGGCGGAATGCTGACGGCGTTAACATTTTGCAGGCGGCTACTGAAGCGAGCGCCAACTGTAGCCGGGTTCAAGGTTGAGGGAGCCCTCCTCTTCGAGCGTCGCGTACTGCTTACCTTCGGGGCTGAGCAGCACCACCGTAGGCAGCTCAAAGAGCGGGCGGCGGACAAACGCCAATTGCCAGCCAAAGTCTCTTAAATGGTCCAAACTTTGGCGCTGGAGCGGGGTGAGGTAATGCTCCAAGTCGCGAGGGACCGGCTCCTGGCTGCCGCGTTTATCCAATTTTTGATAAGCGGCATCATCTATAGCTTCCACTACTTTTACACCTGTGGGCAGGATCAACACGGCGCAACACCTCCTCAATACGTCAGCTCATTAATATTCGACCACCGGAAATAGGTTGTCAAAGCGCCAACAGCTGCAAAAACTAAGCGATATTCGCCGACCCACACGCAATGTGAAATTTTTTGCGCTTTCTGTTTAGAAAGATCTTAAAACAGCCAAAAATCCGCTGTTCTATGATGCGCGGTTTTTAGAAAGCATCTCTAAATAACAAATTAAACTGTTAAATAATTTCATGATTGTTAATCCAGGCATTCATTATTGTTAAATGGCGCAATAGATGTGACATGGATATACAAATACTTATCACTCTGGTCGTCCATATAAAAATAACGCCACTGAATATTCAGGTCGAATAAGCGCATGCCATATAAACGGCTTTCATTTATGGCTTGATATTGCGGGCGTGGATCCTGCTGCAAAATTTCGGTAACAAGTGTCCTGAGTGCGCCTGCAGCTCCACCTTTGGTTTCGTCATATGTCGAACAAAAGCTTGCTGCCGCCTGGGAAAAACGGACTGGATGAATTGCGGGCGCCTTTGGGGCTATGTGGTTAACCGCATTAGATACGGCATCGACATAGGGCACATACGGTTTGATATCAAGAATGGGTGTGCCGTCAAGGAGGTCTACTCCGCCAATCTCAATTACATAACCCTCGTCATTTCTACGAATCCCCAGATAAGACACCACTGACAACCCGATCGGGTTCGGTCGGTTAGGTGAACGTGTCGCAAAAACACCAATGGTCTTATTTCCACCCAGCCGGGGTGGACGCACCTTCGTGCGCCACACTCCATCGACGGAGTGAAATACAAACTGCAACCATATATGGCTGCTTTGATCCAGGCCGGCAAATGCCTCGGGCCGCGCAAACTCCGGGTAAATCAAAATTTCCGCTCTGGCACTCGGCGCCAGCCCAGGCTGCCGTGGAATGCCGAATTTCTCTTTGAAACAGGAGCGAACCTCTCCAATGGCAGAAAATGTGAAAACCTGTTTTGACATCGTGAATTGACTATCGATAGTAGAGCTGAAATCCTAGCGCACCAGTGTGGTTTTACGCCAAATATTGATACAAACGAATCGAACACTTATGAGCAAAATTTTATACGGCGTTTCCGGTGAGGGCTCCGGTCACTCGTCCCGGGCGAGTCTTATTGCGGCACATCTGCAAAATCAGGGTCACCAGGTCAAAATTGCCAGCTACGACCGAGGTTACCGCAACCTGCAAGACAATTTTGATGCAATCGAAATCGCCGGACTGACAATTGTCAGTGAAGATAATCAAGTATCCAAGCTTAAAACCATCGCCGCCAATCTTGCCAAAATTCCGTCTGGCACCCGGTCACTGAAGCTGCTCAAACAAACTTTTGAACAGTTTACGCCGGATGTAGTAATCACGGACTTTGAGCCGTCCACCGCTTATTTGGCTGGGCATTATGGTTTGCCGTTGATCACCATCGACAATCAACACCGCATGCGGTACATGCAATATCAAATGCCACCGTCACTGCGTCAGGACGCACTCATCACCGAAACCATTATCCGTGCGATGATCCCCACACCCTGGGTATCGCTGATTACCACGTTTCATTTCAGCGCTCTCAAAAACCAGCGGAGCTTCTTGTTTCCACCGATCTTGCGCCAGCCCGTTCTTGATCTTAGTCCCGATGAATCCGATGAAATTTTGGTTTACGCCACTTCCAGATTCGATTCACTACTCGATACCCTACGGACTTTTTCCAGAGAAACCTTCGTCGTCTATGGCTATGACAAAGATGAGATATCGGAAAATCTGCATTTTCGTCCTTTTAGCAAAGACGGCTTTTTACAGGATCTGGCGAAATGCAAAGCCATTATCGCTACCGCAGGATTTACCCTGATCAGCGAAGCTCTGCATCTTGGCAAGCCTTACCTGGCTTTTCCTATGCAGGGTCAGTTTGAGCAACATCTCAATGCATTTATGCTGGAGCATCACGGTTACGGCGCTCAGTGTCACACACCCGACAAAAAGCAAATTGCGGCTTTTCTTTACCAGCTTCCTCACTATCAAACAGCACTGGCGCAATATCCGAGAGCGGGCAACACGGCTATCACCGACAAGCTGGATGTTTTATTGAAAGACGAGATGCGTGTACTGAAAACCTTCGCGCGCTAAACTCAATGCTCACTGGCTTTATTGCTTATTCAGGCTTTTTATTTCCCTGTAACTTGTCTCGGGTTTCCTGCTTTTTTTTCTCGCTTTTGCGCAATAGTACATAGGTCGCACCGGTGCCGCCGTGGGGTCTCTGCGCCGAATGAAAGGCGAGCACATCCTCGATTTGCGGCAGCCAAAATGCCACGCAACTTTTCAACAACGCTGGCTGCTCTCTTGTTTCTCCTTTTCCATGGGTAATCAACGCAGTGCGAACGTCATTGTGCATACAGTCTTTAATGAATTGGTAAACCTCCTGACGCGCACGATCTACCGTCATTTTGTGGAGATCCAGACGAGCGTCCAACGGATATTTGCCCAGTCGCAAATTACGGAAAACACCATGCTGAACTCCGGTCCGACGGAAACTCAGCTCCGCCAGGGGCTCGACCATTTCCACCGGCTCACCCGCCAGCGGGTCTTCCGCTTGCTCAATAGCGCTCTGCGCCCGATCACGACGAACAGCCAGGGTTTTGGCGTCGTCGGAGCGTTTGTCGATCACCACCCGTTTTTCGATTTTAATCGGGGTGACATCGTCACCCAGCAAGGCACGGAACTGATCTTCATCCGGCATAACCAAGCTCTCCGGAAATATCTATATCTGCCGGCGGACCACTTAGCCGACAATTCGATAACACGGGACATATTCCTGAGTAGGAATTTTCATCCGTTTCTGCGCTACAAAAGATCGCAGCAAGTCATCTAAAGGCCCAATCACATCTTTTTCACCGCTGATTTCATAGGGGCCTTTCTCCGCCACCGCGCGGATTCCGTGCTCTTTTACATTCCCGTCGACAATACCGGAGAAAGCTTTGCGCAGGTTGGCGGCAAGTTCATGCGGTGCTTGCTGGCGATGCAATTGCAGCTGGCGCATATTTTCGTGAGTCGGACGGAACGGCCGCTGAAAATCCTCGGCCACCTCAAGCACCCAATTATAATAATACGCATCCTGGGATTGCCGACGAAAAGCCTGTACTTCGGCCATTTTTTCCTTCATGTATACCGCAACTGCCGCAGGATCATCGACGATAATCTCGTACAGCGACTGAGCTTGCGGACCCACAGTGGCGCCGATGAATTCGTGAATTTGCTTGAAATAGGCCTCCGCCGTTTTTGGCCCAGTAAATACCAATGGAAACGGCATCTGAGCATTTTCCGGATTCAGCAAAATTCCAAGAATATACAAAATCTCTTCAGCGGTACCTGCACCCCCAGGAAACAC
>DJFQ01000170.1:8525-8954 GCA_002432095.1 Marinagarivorans sp. UBA5868
ATATCGCCCGGCGCGACGCTGTTTGGCGTGGGCAATAGTGGCACCTTTCATTGGGCCTTTCATCGCACCTGGCCCGCAGCCGGTGCATATATCCAACCCGCGCAGGCCGAGTTCATAACCTACTTTTTTGGTGTACTGATATTCCGTTTCGCCAATGCTGTGGCCACCCCAGCAGACGATCAAATTGGTTTCGCTGTTATGTTTGAGAACGCCGGCGTTTCTCACGATATGGAAAACACCATTGGTAATTCCCGAGGAGGTGCCGAAATCAATGTCCCGATTTTCTTTGAGCTCACTGTCGATGTAGACCAAGTCCCGCAGCACCGCAAACAGGTGCTCCTTTATGCCTTTGATCATTTCACCATCGACAAATGCGCTCGCTGGCGCATTATGAATTTCCAGTTTAATTCCGCGCTCCTGGGCAATCAC
>DJFQ01000170.1:8964-10738 GCA_002432095.1 Marinagarivorans sp. UBA5868
AGCGCAGCGACGAAAGTTATCGTAGAGCTTGGTATCACTCACCTTGGCCAAGCGCGAGACTTCCAACTGGGAAAGCACATTCAAGCTATGCTCAGGCGTAATTCTGGCCAGTTTTACTTTTTCCACAGGGTTTCCTTAGCAGCGAATAGGCTGCAGTTATACAGGCAGGCTTTTATAACCAGTTTAGCAGTGACAGCGATATCTCATACGTTCATAACATACCAGAGCCCCAAACAAAAAACGCGAGCCTGGGCTCGCGTTTTTTGTCGGAAACTCGAACGATCAATGAACGTGACCGTGGTCGATCTCTTCCGGGGTGGCTTCCCGCACGTTTTCTACGGTCACATCGAAATTCAGCACTTTCCCCGCCAGAGCGTGGTTTGCGTCGATGGTGATCTCATCGTCCGCAACATCTTTGACGACGACTACCTGTACTTGCCCCTGCGGACCGCGAGCATGAAACTCCATACCCACTTCGATTTGTTCAACGCCGGAAAATGCCTCGCGCGGCAATGTCTGAATCAGGTCTGCATCAATTTCACCATAACCATCCGCGGGCTGAACCTTCACAACCTTCTGCGTGCCTATGTCGCAACCAACAAGTTCACGCTCCAAGCCTGGAATAATATTGCCAGCACCATGGAGGTAATTGAGGGGCTGACTCTCACGGGAGGAATCGATAACGTTACCGTCGTCGTCAGTCAGGGTGTAGTGGATGGAAACCACACAATCGTTTGCTACTTTCATTATCGTCTCCTACCCAAACCCTCTACGGCCCGGGAGCTGGTCAATAGAACCGGCACCCTACTGAATCAGCCCCAGATTGTAAAGGCGGCGCCAAGCCTATACAGGCTGCCGTCCGTCAATGAGATTATTGACCACTGATGGGTCGGCGAGAGTGGAGGTGTCACCCAAAGAGTCGATCTCACCGGCGGCGATCTTGCGTAGTACTCGTCGCATGATTTTGCCAGAACGGGTTTTGGGTAAACCCGGTGCCCATTGGATAACGTCGGGCTTGGCAATAGGGCCTATTTCCTCGACACATAAGGCCACCAGCTCTTTGCGAAGCGCCTCATTGGGTTCAACGTGGTGCATCAATGTCACGTAGGCATAAATGCCTTGACCTTTGACATCGTGGGGATATCCAACCACCGCCGCCTCCGCCACTGCAGGATGCAATACCAGCGCACTTTCCACCTCCGCGGTGCCCATACGGTGGCCACTGACATTCAATACGTCGTCCACTCGTCCGGTAATCCAGTAGTAGCCATCTTCGTCGCGACGCGCGCCGTCACCGGTGAAGTAATAACCNNTGCACCATGCGCTCATGGTCGCCATACACGGTGCGAATCTGGCTGGGCCAAGACGCTTTGATCGCCAAATTGCCCTCTCCCGCTCCGACGATCTCTTTGCCATCGTTATCCAGCAGCACCGGCTCGACACCAAAAAACGGCAATGTGGCGGAACCCGGTTTTAGATCGATTGCACCCGGCAGTGGGGTAATCATGTGGGCACCTGTTTCCGTCTGCCACCAGGTGTCGACAATCGGACAGCGGCCTTCGCCTACCACTCGGTGAAACCACTCCCAGGCTTCCGGATTTATCGGTTCACCCACACTGCCGAGCAGGCGTAATGAACTGCGTATAGTGTTCTGAACGAATTCATCGCCCTGCCCCATCAGCGCGCGAATCGCTGTCGGGGCGGTGTAGAAAATGCTGACCTGGTGCTTGTCGATGACCTGCCAGAAACGGCTGGCATCCGGGTACGTAGGCAC
>DJFQ01000170.1:10761-20049 GCA_002432095.1 Marinagarivorans sp. UBA5868
GTGCACCAATAAACTTCGCCTTCTTGATAATCGAACACATACTTGTGGGTCATTGCCGTCTGCAACAGATAACCCGCCGTGGTGTGCAAAACACCTTTGGGTTTGCCGGTAGAACCGGATGTATAAAGGATAAATAAAGGGTCCTCCGCGTCCATCGGCTCCGGCGGGCACTCATCCGCCACTTCCTCCACCACGGCGTGATACCAGATGTCGCGGTCATCATTCCAGGGGATGTCCGCCCCCGTGCGCCTCACCACGATGACTGAATGGACATCTGGGCATTGGGCAAGCGCTTTATCCGCATTCTTTTTCAGTGGCACCGCTTTGCCGCCACGCACCCCTTCATCTGCCGTTATCAATACTTGGCAGTCGGAATCCTGGATGCGATCTTTGAGGGATTCAGGAGAAAAACCGCCAAACACCACTGAATGTACGGCACCGATACGAGCGCAAGCCAGCATGGCGTATGCCGCTTCAGGAATCATGGGCATATAAATGCAAACACGATCGCCCTTTTTGACACCTCGCGCTTTGAGAACATTGGCCAATCGGCAAACTTGAAGATGCAAATCTCGATAGGTAATAGAAGCGTCCTGGACAGGATCATCTCCCTCCCAGATGAAAGCCACCTGGTCCCCTCGGCTCTCCAGATGACGATCGATACAATTCACACTGACATTGAGCTTGCCATCGCGAAACCAGGTTGCTGTGCCCTTATGGAAATCAAACTCGCGAACCTGATTCCATGGNNGCGATGGACTCCTGATACAAATCGCGATACTGCTGCGCATTGACGTGGCTGGCGGCCGCCAACTTGTTATTAACAGGATAAATATGTCGCTCGGACATGGGCGCTCCCCTTTATTGTGTTTTAAAGAAGTCGTGTTTTAAAAGAAGTCGAATTCACTCATCTTAGCGGAAAACGATGGGAAGCGCCGCGCGGGCAAAAGACGCTGCCCGGGTCATCCCGGGCAGATAAATCAGGCTACCTGGACGGGAATGGTGTTAGACGTGCGCTCCACTTTGTTGCGCTCACCGAGATAGACCAGTTTGGGCTTAAAATTCTCCGCTTCTGCGGTATTGAACTGGGCGTAGGCCGCAATGATCACCCGGTCGCCCAATTGAACTTTACGGGCTGCCGCACCGTTCATGGAGATAGTGCCGGATCCCGCCTTGGCGAGAATGACGTAGGTAGTGAAACGCTCGCCGTTGTCGACGTTATAGATGTCAATCTGCTCGAATTCACGCAGCCCCGCGAGCCTGACCAGATCTGCATCTATGGCACAGGAACCGTCATACCAAAGCTCAGCCTGGGTGACGCGCGCCATATGCAGCTTGCCTTTCAAAAGAGTGATTTGCATGGTTTACCTCTATGGTCCAAAACCCGGCATTGATCAAAATTCCGCCAACCATCGTGCGGGCGCGCGTATTGTAGCGCAACCTCTGCACACTTGCTTTTCCTGCTTTACCGTTCGTCGTCCAGCCTCAAACTGACATTATCGATCAGCCGTGCAGATTGAGTGTACATGGCACCTAGCACGGTGATTTGTCCGTCATCGTGAGCCGCTGGCTCCAGCGTTTTGCTGTTGCTGATCGTCACATAGTCGGGGCGAAAACCGGCAGCTTCAATCTGACGTTTGGCATCCGACTCAAGCGCCGGAAAGTTCCGCTCACCGTTCTGCACCCTTTCTGCGATCTGCTTCAGACTGCGATACAGACAATTCACTCTGGGGCGTTCGTCGGGCGACAGATAACCGTTGCGTGAACTCATCGCCAAGCCGTCGCTCTCCCGCACGATTTCTCCTTCAATAATCTCCACCGGCATGCACAAGTCTTGCGCCATACGCCGAATGATCGCCAGTTGTTGATAGTCCTTCAGGCCAAATATGGCCATATCAGGCTGCACTATATTGAACAGCTTGGCGACTACAGTCGTTACGCCCTCAAAATGACCAGGTCGACTGGCGCCACAGAGAATATTTGCCATGGTCGGCACAATCACTCGGGTCTGAGTGTCCATGCCATTGGGGTAGATCTCCTGCTCATCCGGACAAAACAGATAATCACACCCGACTGAGCGGAGTTTCTCTATATCCGCTTCCAGCGTGCGCGGATATTTGTCCCAATCTTCGTTCAAGCCGAATTGCAAACGGTTAACGAAGATGCTCGCCACCACCACGTCTGCGTGTTCCTGTGCCTGCTTCACCAACGCCAGATGTGCGTTGTGCAGGTTGCCCATGGTTGGCACGAAGCCAACCCGTTTGCCCTGCTGTCGCAGAGACGTAAGCTCCTGCCGCAACGATGTTATGTGGTGAAAGATCTGCATAAAGGCTCTCCGCAATAACCGGTTATGGCCAAGCAATATGGCGGCGCATCATAAAAGCTATGACCACATCGGACAAGGGAAGGGAATCAACCACACATCCAAGAAGCACTGACCACCAGTTCGCACGAGGAGCTGCTCTCCGTCCACACGGTTCTCCGGCACCACACTTTTCGCCAACTGAGAGGTGGTGCATCAAGCATAGTGGGTGAGGTAAGAGGGGAACTACTCGTGAGATTGCTGGAAGTACTCAGCCGCGAGATTTTCAAAACGGGTGAATTTTCCCACGAAAGCTGCGCGACAGGTGCCGATTTCACCGTTTCGCTGTTTGCCGATAATCAGCTCGGCTACACCTTTATCAGGGCTTTCCTCGTTGTAATATTCGTCGCGATAAATAAACAGAATCACGTCCGCATCCTGTTCGATAGCGCCGGATTCCCGCAAGTCTGAGTTCATTGGACGCTTATTGGGGCGCGATTCCACACCGCGGTTCAACTGCGACAGACAAATCACCGGGCATTGATATTCCTTCGCCAGGGCTTTCATCGAGCGGGAGATCTCCGATACTTCTTGCGTTCGTCCCTCGGTGGAGCCAGCGACATGCATAAGCTGCAGGTAGTCGATCATGATCATGCCGGGGTTGCCGTGCTCACGAGCGACCTTGCGTGTTCGCGCACGAACCTCGTTCGGTGTCAGTCCCGCAGTGTCGTCAATAAAAAGAAGCTTATCCTTGAGCTTGCGCGCCGCCGCTTCCAGCTTGGGCCAATCGTCCTCGGTGAGTCGGCCTGTGCGGATATTACCCTGGTCGATGCGGCCCACTGACGACAACATCCTCATCACCAAAGCATCTGCCGGCATCTCAAGACTGAAAACCAATACTGGCTTTGACTGGGTCATTAAAGCGGCTTCAACAAAGTTGAGCGCCAATGCCGTTTTACCCATGGACGGACGAGCCGCGAGGATGATCAGTTCGCCCGGCTGCCAACCGGATGTTTTGGCATTGAGATCGGTCAGGCCAGTAGACACGCCGGTAATGTCACTGTCCGAGCGGAAGAGGAGATCGATTTTTTCGACGGCTGCCTTGAGCAGACTATTAACGTCTGTGAAACCACCCTCCTTCGGGCGTTCCTCGGCGATCTCCATGACCCGCTTTTCAGCCAGCTGCAGCAGATCATCCGCCCCAAGAGGACCAGGGTTATAACTGGCTTTGGTGATTTCGGTGGCAGCGGCGATCAGCTGCCGCAGGGTTGATCGCTCCCTGACAATTCGCGCATACGCGGCCAGATTCGCGCTTCCAGCAACGCCACCCGCCAACTCGGTGAGATAGGCCAAACCACCGACAGCTGGAAGTTCGCCCAGACGATTGAGCGCTTCGGCCACGGTGATCACGTCGATGGGCTGATCATTCTCCAGCAACTGCGTCATAACACCGAAGATCTGCCGGTGTGCTGCCTTATAGAAATCACTGCGCCCCACCACTTCGGCGACGGAGTCAAACCCGGAAGCGTCCAGCATAAGGCCGCCGAGCACGGATTGTTCCGCCTCGATAGAATGCGGCAGCACCGGCTCGTCCCCGTGGGGCGGCGGCGAGTCGGAGTAGAGATCGGCCTGTGCGTCGAACGGATTCATAGGCTAAATCGCAAAGGGAAAAATAAAAAAGGGCACGCGGGTAAACCCGGCGTGCCCTATCTTAACCACTCACTAAAGGCGTGTCCGCCTACAGATTATTGTGCTTCGATTACAACTTTAACAGTCTGGACTACATCCACATGCAACTGCAGGTCGATATCGTACTGACCGACTTCACGCAGCGTACCGGCGGGCAGTTTGACTTCGGCTTTGGACACTTCAACACCTGCAGCAGTGATTGCGTCAGCGATGTCACGCGCACCAACAGAACCGAACAACTTGCCTTCGTCACCAGCGTTAGCAGTGATGGTCACAACCATCTCAGCCAATTTGGCAGCACGAGTTTCCGCATTTTTCTTGCGTTCGCCAGCGGTAGCTTCAAGCTCCGCACGACGCGCTTCAAACTCGGCGATGTTGTTGGGCGTAGCGGTAATTGCTTTGCCCTGGGGCAACAGATAGTTGCGGCCATAACCGGAACGCACTTTAACGCGATCACCAACAGTGCCTAAACGACCAACTCTTTCAAGCAATATGACTTCCATTTGGGCACCCCTTATTGATGGCTGTCGGAGTAAGGCAGCAGAGCCAAGTAGCGCGCGCGCTTGATGGCGGTGGAGAGCTGCCGCTGATAACGGGCTTTGGTTCCGGTGATACGGCTAGGGACGATCTTGCCGGTTTCGGAAACGTAAGCTTTCAGGGTTTCGAGGTCTTTATAGTCAATCTCTTTAACGCCTTCGGCGGAGAAACGACAAAATTTGCGACGACGGAAAAAACGTGCCATGGATTATTCCTCCTCATTCTCTAGTTCAGCGTCTTCTTCAACACTGTCATCTTCGGCTTCCACACGGGCGGTAGCTTCTTCTTGACGGCGCTCAGCACGCTGCTTGCGTTCGCGGCTTTCTTTTTCCGCTTTCATGATGGCTGACTCTTCGGTCACAGCCTCGTCGGTGCGCACAACCAGGTTGCGCAATACCGCGTCGTTGTAACGGAAATTGGTAGTCAGCTCTTCGAGGGCCTCATCGGTGCACTCGATGTTCATGAGGACGTAGTGGGCTTTGTGGATTTTGTTGATGGGGTAAGCCAGCTGGCGGCGGCCCCAATCTTCCAGGCGATGAATTTTGCCGCCGGTACCAGTAACAGCCGAGGTATAACGCTCGACCATGCCGGATACCTGCTCAGATTGATCTGGGTGAACCAGAAACACGATTTCGTAATGACGCATTGTCGCTCCTTACGGGTTAACAGCCTCCCCCGAAAGGGTGAGGCAAGGAGATACCGGTGCCCTGCGTAATAACGACGAGCGCCGGCGGTTTTGGGGCGCGCAATTCTATGGCCTGACCGACAGGAAAGCAACTTTTCCATTTGATAATTTTTGTGCTACCGCTGCGTTAAAGGCGTTACACCCTCTTTCGCCCACCGTTCGTCGGATGCCATATAACTTTTTGTGCTCACACTTCTCGGAATGGCACGCAATTTACCTTTGTTGTCTAGACTCAATTGAACACAACCTTTGGGGGAGCTAAGGGTTTCTACATGCAAAAGAATAAAAAAAATCTCATTTTAATCGTCGACAAACATACCGAGTCGCTACGGCAGCTTGGTGAGCTGTTGAAATCTCTCGGTGACATCATTTTCGCAACGTCAGGTAAGGCGGCTCACTTTATGGCGTGTCACCGCAAACCGGACTTGGTGATTACAAAAATAGACCTGGGCGACATCTCGGGGTTGGAATTATGCAAACGCATCAAATCCCACCGGGAGTCAAAAGAATGCAGCGTGATCATAGTCGCGGACGCCCAGCACCGGGAGTTGGAGCTGGCAGCATTGGACGCCGGTAGCGTGGACTTTATTACCGCGCCTTTTCAACCTGCCGTTATGCAGGCACGTGTCCGTACCCATATCATGCTGTCGCGTCGTCAAAATCTGCTGCAGGTACTGGCAGATCGGGACGGACTGACTGAGGTATACAACCGTCGATATTTTGAGAATCAGGCGCGGGTGGAGTTAAAACGCCACTTTCGCCAGCAGCAACCCCTCACCTTAGCGCTTCTGGACATTGATCATTTCAAACCCTACAACGATGCTTATGGCCATCTTCAAGGGGACCTCTGTCTACGCGAAGTGGCGCACGCCATCGGCGGAGGGTCGCGTCGCCCTGGGGAGTTCGTCTCCCGCTATGGCGGTGAGGAGTTCGCCGTGGTGCTACCCAATACGAACATCCAGAATGCGCATAAGTATGGGCGTTGGATTTGCCAGCAGGTGCTATCGCTGGCGATTCCCCATGGTCACTCCGCTACCGTTCCTTTTATTACCATCAGTGCCGGCATAGCCACGGTGATTCCAGATGCCAGCACCACACTTGAGAATTTGATTACGACCGCCGATTCGGCGCTGTATCTCGCCAAAGAGTCGGGCCGCAATCAGTTCAAGGTCGCCATGCTGGAGCGGGAAACCATCAAGGAAGCGGGTTGATCGCATATGCCGATGAATTCTGACAATCCGCCGCCCCTCATAGCCCCCAACACGATTTTTGAGCCGAGCCGACTCGAAGGCCATATTGCCCGAAGCGCATCCCGCGCTGCCGCGGTTCTGGAAATTGTTCAAAATCTGGTGGACGCTGGTGACTTCCCCATTCGCGAAGCACGGGCAGCCATCAACCGCAGTCAAAATCATCAAGCAGCGCATATGCTGCACGCTCTATACGGAAGCGTAGCGAATTTGGGTGGGCGCCGCGTTTGCGAACTGGCGGGGGAGCTGGAGAGGTTGCTGGATCGAGACGCGTCACCCCAGTTGATTGAAGAATTAATGGTATGCCTGGAACGGGAATTCCGTCTCTTTCTCGACAGCGCTCAACAATGGTTGCAACAGCTGTTGGCACAACATACACCTCATCGGCGGCAACATCACGAACGCGAGCAACGTTTACAGGAATTGTGCGAATGTTTGGCCGGCAATGATTTGCGCGCATTTGAACTGCATGAGGAACTGCAGGCTCATTTGCAGTCCAGCATGGAGGAAGGAGACTACATGGAGTTTCGCGACGCCCTGCTGGCCCTCAACTTCAGCCGTGCGCTGGGCTATGCCCAGTCTGCCGCGGCGGCGGATCCGCGTCAGCGTTGATTTTCCAACTGATCTCCCACCCGCGGCTCAGTCAAAAAACCGCGAAAGCGGAAAGGCACGGACACCAGCTCTCGCCCTTGATTAGCCTGCAACACAAAATGCAAATGCGGCCCCGTTGAAAAGCCGGTGCCGCCCGAGTAACCCAACACTTGCCCTGGGCGAACATTCTGTCCTGGCACCACTTCTACCCGATCCGGCGCCAGATGTGCATACACCGACATAGTGCCATTGGCGTGCAATACCCTCACGTAATTCGCTTCATCCGCGTATTCCTCGCTCCACCCCGATCGGCTGAAATCCCGTTCCACTTCTGTGACCGTTCCCGCGTCTACGGCAACTATCGCCGTACCATCAGGCATAGGAATATCCACTGCGAAATGCGATTGCCGGCTTTGTTTATGAGATGCCTCGCCCATAAATGCCTGGCTAATGCGAAATGGACCACCGCGAAATGGCAGTCCCAATTCCACCTGGCCGATGTCCTCAAGGTGCAGTGGCGCTCCCGGTATAAAAAAGTAGGTCCATTCATAAGCCCAGGAGCGCTGGGCCTGGGCCGGCTCGAGCTGTAAGACGAATTGCTCAGCGAAAGCCGGAACCACCCATTCGAAAGGCGGTGGCTGGCTGAAACGAAGATTTTCCTGCTGCGTAAACTCCAACCAAACCTGCGCCGGCCCCGCAGTTTGATTCACGACATACAAAACCGGGCGCTGTCGACTACCGCGGTTGACGACAGCAATTTTGTTACTTTTTTCGGTATAAACCAGACGACTGGACTCCACTGCCGCGGCGCCAGCCGCAGGTGGCTTGTCGGTGATAACCCATCGTCCTTTTGCATCCTTGTACTTATANNGCGGCGATGGCTAACATCACCCATACAATTTCTCCTGGGCACTGGCCCATTGCCGCGCCTGCTGCGTGTACGCCGCAAGATGCTCGCGCAACGTTGCCACGCGGTTTTGCAATTCGGCTAGGCTTACGCCTGCGTCCAATTCATCTTCCAGCTGCTGCACCGTCGCCGCGACCTGTTCACCACCGTAATTGGCGACCACGCCTTTAATACTGTGAAATTTCCGCCGAGCTTCCGCCAAGTCGCCACGAAGCAACTGCTCAAGACCATCGGCCAGATCTTGGCGAGAGGCCTGCTCGATCTCCGCCAATGAGTTCACCACACTGTGCACCCGTTCGCGGCGACCCCGCGTGAGTTTTTCCAGGCGCTCCTGATCAAATACTTTGAGCGCTGCAACAGCTGGCTTGGATTCGTCTGACAAACACACCGCACCTTCTGCGTGAACGAGTTTAATCGCTTGCCAGAGTTGCTGAGCGTCCACCGGTTTGGGCACCAGATCATTCATGCCTGCTCCGAGATACTGATCGCGCTCCGACGCTAAAACTCCGGCGGTCATGGCGATGATGGGGTGGCGATGTCCCTGTTCACGCAGATGACGTGTCGCGGTAAGCCCATCCATGACGGGCATTTGAATGTCCATGAGAATGACATCGATGGATTCCGGCGCACCCGCGACAAACGCCAACGCTTCCTCACCATTACTGACCACCGAAATTGTCGCCCCCATGTCCTCCAGCAGCCCCTCTGCCACCATCTGATTAAATGGATTGTCTTCCACTAAAAGGATGCGCATGCCGGCCAGTTGCCCGGAACCCGCCAGCACCTCACGACCGCTACTCTCAATACCTTCTGCCTGGCGATCCGCCTGTTCGAGTGCGTTTATCAATGCGGCCTCCAATACCGGCTTAACGATCACGGCGTCAAAACGGGACTGCGTGTCCTGGCTCATCATCAGTGCGCGTTGATTATTGCGGACCAGCAATATGCGTCGGCAATCGGGGATCGGAATTGGATTCTGAGCGAAAAAATCAGGCAGTTGACTACAGGCCACCAGCAAGACCTGTACATTCTCCGAGGAAAGATGCCGCTGCACATCGAGACTGTTTTCGCACAGACTCAGCGTCCAGCCCCATAGATCTAAAATGGCCTTAATGGCGGTCTGGGATTCCTGATTGTCGTCCACCAGCAACGCATGTCGCACCGGCGGAACCACCGCACCGCGCGGACTAGCCGAACCTTGCGCTACCGGCAGGCTGAGATCAAAGGAGAATTCGGAGCCGACCCCAGGATCGCTGACCACCCGCAGCCGGCTGCCCATCAGCGAGACAATACGATTGCTGATGACCAGCCCCAGGCCCGTGCCGCCAAA
>DJFQ01000170.1:20085-24890 GCA_002432095.1 Marinagarivorans sp. UBA5868
ACTTCGCCGTCGCGAGTAAATTTAATGCCATTGGAAACCAAATTAAGCAGCACTTGCTGCAGTCGCAACGGGTCGCCCACCAACTGCCGGTTGACGGACGGCTCTATGCGGATGACCAACTCTATGTCCTTCTCGCCCGCATTCACCGACATCATCACAGCAACGCGGGACAGCACTTCATCCAGGTCAAAGTTCACCCGGGTGAGCTCCATGCGTCCCGCCTCAATTTTGGAAAAATCCAAAATGTCGTTGATAACCCCCAGCAGGGCTTCGCCGGAACCGCGAATCATGCGGATATATCGCGCTTGGTCCTCGTTATGGTCCGCGCGTTCCAACAGCTGCGCCGCACCGAGCACCGCATTGAGGGGCGTGCGAATCTCATGGCTCATATTGGCAACAAACTCGCTCTTGGCGCGACTGGCGCTCTCGGCTTTTTCCCGCGCATCTTCCAACGTCTGCTCCACCTGTTTCTGTTGCGACAGATCCAGTACCACCGCCACCACATGGGTTTCTTCGCGCAATTCCACTGGCACTAGGCTAATGGCCGCGGGAAACACCAGGCCATCCTGCTTTTTGGCGGTAAATGTCTTGCCACCACCCATAACGCGCGCACTGGGTGAGCGGAAATATTCTTCACGCAGCGCGAAATGCCGATGCTGCAGATCGTCCGGCAAAAGATCCTCAATACGCCGCCCCACCAGCGTGCCCATATCGAAACAGAACAACTCGTGCGCAGAGTGATTGGCCCGCACGATCAACCCTCGCTGCGACACCACAAGAAACGCCGCCGGTGCCAGTTCAAAGAAGGTATCCGCTTCTTTTTCCGTGTTTTCCACCAGTCGGGTTTGTTCCGCCAGACTGCGCTGATTTAGCTCAAACTCGCGCTGCAGCTGTTTGTGTGTGCGTCTGGCGTGGCGATTGATGTAATGCAAAGAGACAATGACATAGAAGAGGAGCACATCGATGATCACCCCGGCGATCAGCACATACAACGGCTGATTCTGATCCAGACGATGTACCAACGCTCTTTTTGGCGCTTCAAAACTGACCGTCCAGGTACGCCCCAATTGGGTCAGTAGCGCGCTGGTGCGGAACACCTCGTCGGCACTCGACGCAGTGATTGTTTCGTGCCCCCCCGAACGCAGCAGCAGAGTATCTTCGCTGATCGTGTCCGTATCGTGGATGGAAAAGCTGATGTTCGCATCCGCCGCACCCAGCACGCCCTTCATCAAATCACCCATGCGAAAAGGGGCGTATACCCAGCCGCGCAAATGGTCGCGTCGCGCGTCTAAGGTGTCCGGTTCCACATCGCCTTGGTAGACAGGGACGTAGATCAAAAACCCGCGCTGCACATTGCGGTTGGTTTCTTGAACCAGCGTGATAAGGCCAGACATAGCCGGCTCTCCGGTGTCCCTGGCCTTGGCCATGGCAGCGCGGCGAATATCGTTCGACCACATGTCGTAGCCGAAAGCCCGGCGGTTGCGCCAGTCGAAAGGCTCCAAAAAGACAATAGCGGTGTAGAACTCGCGCGGGCCGTCTGGTTTAACCGCATAATCCGGAAACCCTAATGAACGAACCTCCGCCTCATGGGCGGCGAGTTCATGGGCAGGCACCACCTGGGCAAAACCCAGCCCTTGGATACCTGGTAAGCGCTCTTTCAAATGCAATGAATGCACATATCTGCGCCACTCTGGATGTGAAACCTCGGCAGATGCATTAAAAAGCCCTCGACCACCTTGCAGCGCCTGCTCATAAAGCATGAGGCGCTGGCCAATGGCGAGGACAATTTCATTGGCGCGAAAGAGAAAATGTTCTTCGGCACGCGCCAACATCTGACGGCTGGTAAACCAATACGCAGCAAAAGTCAGTAATAGGGAAAAAAATAAAATGACCCAACCAGAGACGGGGTTATGCACGATATTGATGGAGCGCTGCAGCTTGTTCATCAGCACCGCTGCACTGTTCTGCATTGGATCTACACTCCGTCAGCGAATTGATACTCGCCCTCAAATGGCGACAATCTGCTAAGTGTAGTCAAACTTTGTGCGGCACCTTATAGGTCTGGCGGAATTTTGGCGCGCAAGAAAAAAAACATTCGCGACGTTGATCTGTCACGAATGTTTCCGGGGATTGAATGTGGAGAAGAGAATTGAATGCAGCAAAAAATGAGAGCCGTTCCTTGGCTTTCTATTTACAGCTTGCCAACTCCTGCATGGGTTTTGACGATCGCCGGAACATCCGCGGCATTATCAAGTAACACACCACTAGCACCGCTGACGTTGCAACCCGCAACCGTTCCGTTTAAGTCGCCGCTTTGCCAATTTGGCGGAACATAATGCGCATTACCGTTATTTGGGGTGCGGGTATAAGTACCGCCCGACCATACATTGCCGCTGGCAGCCCAACATCCCGGAACATCCGAATCGGTCGATGCCAGCACTGGATTATTAACATTCTTAAAGTGGTTGTTCTGCACCAGCGCCTTGCCTTCCGCACGCGCGTTGACGTAATGGATTTGATTCACCGAACCATTATTCTCCCAATAATTGTTGAACACATGAATCGTTGCGCGACGCAACAGCGGAGTGCGCTGCTCGATATTTTCGTAAAAGTTGTGATGGAAGACGATGAAGTTATTGCCATCTGGATCGTCATTTGCTCCGATCAAACCACCGCGGCTGGAGTTTCTGAAGTGGTTGTAGGACACGGTCACGTATGTCGTTTCGTTTTTCATATCGAGCAATGAATCGTAACCATCCGACTCACCGCCGGAGGCTTCCAACGTATTGCGATCAATCCAAATCCGTGACTGCGGCCCGCCTTCGATCGCGATTGAATCACCGCCGTTGGAAATGGGCGATCCGGATTTTTTCACGTTTTTCACGTGCACATTGCGCACGATGATGTTTTCCGACTTATTGATTTTGATGCCGATCTGATCGAACACCGCGCTGGTGCCCACACCGATCAAGGAGATATTCGAAACATTTTTAAATTGGATGCCGTCGGCAACCGTGTCGCAGCTACCACTGAGTTTGGTGGTATTGCCGTGATTGATAGTGCCGTTAACCATAATGATCAAAGGGGTGCTGGCAGAGGCGCGCTCACACATGGCGCGATTAATTTCTGTACCAGTACGTGCGTAAACCACCTGGCCGCCCTGCCCTCCTGTCACCGCGTTGCCGTAACCGACAAACTGGGAAATATTCATACGCGGCGTATTGCCACCCATTCCGCCGGTCGAGCTTGATGAGCTAGAGCTACTGGTGGAACCGCTAGAGGATGACGACGAGGAAGAAGAGGAAGACGATGATGAAGATGAACCGGATCCGGAGCAGGCCTGTGCAGTAACGCTCGGGCCGCTGATTTTAATGGAATCCACATTGGCAAAACCATCGGAAGCGACTCCGGTTAATACCAAACGGTTAGTCCCGGCATTCAACGACATCTCGACGGTTTCTTCTACCCAGGTCGGCCAGCCACCAGAGGGATTGAAATTGAATGTTGCAGCGCTGCCCGCATTGCCATTGGCGGTCAGCGTGCCAGAGCGCGCAACAGTTGCACCATTGGCATACCGAATTGTCACGCTATAGACATTGGTCTCGGAGGCATCAATCTGCCACTCAATTTTAGAGCTGGCAGCATTTTGTACATCGACATAACCACTGCCGGTAAAACCTGTGTGTTCAGTGTCCACCCCAGCAGAGGCAGTGCTGTAGTCCGCGTAGCAAAATCCGGTAGTCACCTCTTGAATAGTCAGCGAGCTAATAGCGCTGCCACTGGAGGAGCTGGAACTCGAAGAACTGGAGCTGGACGAACTGGAGCTGGAGGACGAACTGGAACTGCTAGAAGAAGAACTGGAGCTGCTGGAGGAGCTGGAACCTGTTGGCAGAGTGGTGTCGCCACCACATGCCGATAACCCCGCTGCCATGATCCCCACGATCATGCACTGTAATTTGTTCATTTAGACTCACCTAGTGTTATGTGTTGTTTTACTGAGGCTTTCCGCAACTGCCCGGAGCGTCAGAGTCGAGCGTAGTATCGCGGATGAGAGCTTCGATTTCGGTGACAGATGCCTCAAAACTGTTTTACCAAAAATCAAAAATTGGTCTACCAATCGTCCAGACAGCCTAAGCCATGTGGTAATCGAGGTTGGGCATAAGCCCACGGACGTTTAAGATACCCGCCCATCTGCTTTTCACACGTTGCGAGGACCCATGAAGGACACCCTGTTTGCCTGGTTGGAATCTCTTGGTTTGCACATCACACCGCTGATCGCCACCGGTATCATCGTTGCCGTCATCCTTCTTACCGCTCTCATCATCCATCTACTCTTACACCGCGGCATATTCCGGCTGTTGGAAACGCGAGCCCGAGAGTCTCAAGGTTGGTGGCAGAAAGCGTTATTTCGCCACAAATTGTTTACCCGCATAGCACTCACGCTACAAGCGGTCATTCTGCTGGCACAAGCGCGCATCTGGCTGGGAGAAGAATCGCCGGCAATGCCGATTATTGAAGTGGTGATTTACCTCTGGCTGGTGCTATTCGCAATTCTTTCGCTGTTTTCTCTACTCAATACCGTGGAGGACCTGAGTCTAAATTCGCCGCACGGCCGACGCCTGCCGGTACGCGGCATCTTTCAAAGTATCAAACTGGTGGCATCCATTCTCGCGGTGATCTACGCAATATCGCTGGTGGTCGGGAAATCCCCCGCCATATTGCTCAGCGGCCTGGGTGCCATGACGGCGGTGCTTTTGTTGGTATTCAAAGATTCCATTCTCGGGCTGGTGGCAGGTATTCAGCTC
>DJFQ01000170.1:24960-25176 GCA_002432095.1 Marinagarivorans sp. UBA5868
CATCACCACCATTCCCACCTACGCACTGATCTCCGACTCCTTTAAAAACTGGCGCGGCATGTCCGAAGCAGGCGGTCGGCGAATCAAACGCGCAATTCATATCGACGCCACCAGTGTGCAGTTTCTTGACGACGCGGACATAAAAAGACTGCGCCGCGCAAAATTGCTGAGCGAATACATGGAAAACAAAATTGCGGAAATCAAAAAATACAACGA
>DJFQ01000170.1:25214-25393 GCA_002432095.1 Marinagarivorans sp. UBA5868
GCCAACATGACCCAAATGGTCCGCCAACTCGACCCCGGCGCAGATGGCATCCCACTAGAAGTTTATGCCTTCACCTCCCGCACGGAATGGGTGATTTACGAAGGCATACAGTCGGATATTTTCGATCACATATTCGCGGTATTGCCGGAATTTGGTTTACGGGTTTATCAAAATCCGAC
>DJFQ01000084.1:0-4037 GCA_002432095.1 Marinagarivorans sp. UBA5868
CAGCAAGGGTGTATGCCATAGGAAACTTCATGGAAATTGACAGCGTCACGCAAGTCGCCTTCATCAGCGCCAGCATCCTTTCGCTTATTCTCACAGGTATTTTTCTCAGCCAGATTTACCGCAAGACGCTACATTGGTCGTTTATTGCCGCCAGCGCGATGCAAACGATCTGGCTGCTCAACATTGGCATGGGCCAAACCCTGGATTTTTCCATTGGCCATTTAATGCTGGTGGAGGCTGCACATTTCGTCGCATGGATTCTCGCCACCACCCAAACCATACGCCACTACTGCCAAAACTGTCTGCCGCGAATTTATACCGTGGGGCTGTACCTATTCTGCGCCGTGGCTCTGATATTCAATACCTTTTATATCGTGTTTGAACCTTTGTGGCTTCAGGCAAAAGTTGCGTTGGTACTTCAGGGCATCGTATTTGCCATAGTCGCGCTGCTTAATGTCGAGCAGCTATACCGCAATGTGCAAACCATTCGCCTGCTAAAGCTGCTTTGCCTCAACCTGGCAGCGATCTTTATCTATGACGTGTACTTTTTTTCCCAAAGTCTCGTACAACCGGAATTGAATCCTGGCTTTTTTCAAATCCGCGCCGTCATCATTATTGTCACCAGCGTGTTTATGGGTATTGCCGCCATTACGCTGAATCAAACCCAGGATCAAACGGCCCGTTTATCGCTCTCTCGTCCTGTGGTGTTCTACACCACCTCACTAACGCTCGCCGGCTCCCTGCTGGCGATTATTGCGCTTGGTGGTTATTACGTACGCATTTATGGCGGCGACTGGGGCGCGGTTGCTTACTCGCTGCTACTGGCTGGTGCCATCATTGCCATTGCCCTGGTCTTCACCTCACGCACGGTGCGGGAGCGCCTCACTGTTCTTATTAATAAGCATCTGTTCAGCCATAAATACGATTACCGGACAGAATGGCTAAAACTTATTGAACGACTGTCGCAGCCCACTTCCCCCGAAGACGTTCATCGACGCGCCCTTAGCGCAGTCGCCACAATTTTCAAAAGCAGCGGCGGCGCCCTGTGGCTGCGCCGCGGCAAGGTTTTGGTGCCGGCATTTCAGGACAACATTGCCATCAATGTACTGGAGGCAATCGAGCCAGATGACAGTCTTTTTACTCAGGCTCTGGAACAATCCGAATGGGTGTTTCTGCCATCTTTCACCGGGCCGCAGGACCCGTTGGCACAGAACAATCAATATCTGCCGGAGTGGGCGCGTCGCATAAGCGATATATGGCTGATTTTACCTTTGCTGAACGAGTCGGAGTTGATCGGCTTTATGGTGCTCACCAGTCCGAACGGTGATGCAACTCTTAACTGGGAAGACCTCGATCTACTAAAAACTGTCGGACGCCAGATCGCCAATTACCTTGAGCGTCATGAACAGGCTGAACAGTTGGCAGAGGCGCGGCAGTTTGATGCTTTCAACAAGCTTGCCGCTTACGTCATGCACGATTTGAAAAACCTCATCGCCCAACAATCCCTGGTGGTCAAAAACGCGGAAAAGCACAAAGACAATCCGGCGTTCGTAGAAGATGCCATTCAGACAATTAACAACTCGGTAACACGCATGAATAATCTGCTGCGCAAGTTGCAGCGCAATGAGCCGGAAGGCGTACGAATACTTAATTTTAACGATGTCTTGGTAGAAGCGATAAAGCGCTGCCAGAAAGGTCAGCCTGTGCCGACCTTGCGCAATGAGCACGAAGGCATAAGGGTAAAAGGTGACTGGGACAGCCTGGTCATGGTGTTTGTGCATTTAATTCAAAATGCCCAGGATGCGACCGCGCCAAGCGGTTTTATCGATTTACATGTTCGCCGAGAAAATAATGTGGTTTATGTGGCCATCGAAGACAACGGCGAAGGCATGGACGAAGACTTCGTCCGCAACCGCCTGTTCAAACCCTTTGATACCACCAAAACCGGCAAAGGCATGGGTATTGGCGTTTATCAGGCGCGGGATTATGTACAAGCGCTTGGGGGTAACCTCACCGTCGAAAGTACAAAAGATGAAGGCACCACATTTACCATTTCCCTGCCGGTTACCGCGAGTTGAGCACGCTCACTAACAAGATCGCCTTGTAACACCATGCGTCAACGGCCAAGTTGATTTACCATGGCCGTCGCGCGCCTCACCCCCAACAATCGCCGCACTACCGCGAGCAACAGCAGCACGAGCNNGCTTTTGATCGTCGAAGATGACCTTGGACTGCAAAGCCAGTTGCGCTGGCATTTTGATCAATATGAGGTAATCGTTGCCGGAGACAGGGAGGAAGCCTTAGCGGCGGTGCGCCTGCACGAACCCGCTATCATCCTTCAGGATCTGGGCTTGCCCCCGGATGACGAAGGTGTTGAGGAGGGCTTCCGCTGCATCCGTGAAATCACGGCGCTGAGTCCATCCACTAAGATCATCGTAATGACAGGCAATTCGGATTACGAAAATGCCGTGCGCGCCGTGGCGATGGGCGCGTACGATTTCTATCAAAAACCGGTGAATGCGGACACGCTCGATCTCATCCTTCAACGCGCCTTTCACATCTATAACCTTGAAGAACAACATCGGCGTTTGCAGGAGCAACAACAAGCACCCCTCAGCGGCATCATCGCCTGTGACCCCGGCATGCTAAAGATTTGCCGCACCATCGAAAAACTCGCACCCAGCAACGTAACCTGCACACTCACTGGCGAGAGCGGTACAGGCAAAGAAGTGCTCGCCAAAGCGTTGCACCGCCTTAGTCCACGCGCGAGCAATCGCATGGTTGCCATCAATTGCGCGGCTGTGCCGGAAAATCTGATGGAAAGTGAGCTGTTCGGGTACGAAAAAGGCGCTTTCACCGGCGCTAACAAGCGTACGTTGGGTAAAGTCGAAATGGCCCACGAGGGCACCCTCTTCCTCGATGAAATCGGCGATATGCCCCTGGCTCTGCAGGCAAAATTGCTCCGGTTCCTCCAGGAGCGCAAAATTGAACGGGTTGGCGGACGCGAAGAGATCCCTGTCGACGTTCGAGTCGTGTGCGCCACAAATAAGAACCTCCAGGAGATGGTAAAGGAAGGAACATTCCGCGAAGACCTGTTCTACCGAATCTGTGAAATGGAAATCCATATCCCACCACTGCGCGAACGCTATGGGGACAAGTTGCTGCTTGCACGACACTTCTTGCGCATGTACACCGAACAAAACAACAGCAATGTGATCGGCTTCAGCCCGGAAGCGGTTGAGGCGATTGAAACTTATGAATGGCCGGGCAACATCCGGGAAATGGAAAACCGAGTCAAACGTGCGGTAGTCATGGCGGACNNGGCGGATGACAAAATGGTTTCATCGCAGGATCTCGGCATAGCGCCTACAGGCGAAAGTCTGAATATCAATCTGCGGCATGTCAGACAAAATGCTGAGCGCGCCGCAATCTTGCGCGCCCTCACAATGACTGAAAGCAACATCTCTGCGACAGCCAAGCTTTTGGGGGTCACCCGCCCCACGCTTTACGATCTGCTTAAGAAATACAACATTCAGGTTCCTGGCGGCAGCCAGGAATAACATCCTGACAGGGCGTTGAACGCACCTGTCGGATAATTTCACATGCGCCAAACTCAGGGACAGATTCACAGTTTTGTTCGCCAATCGGTCGCATGGGTTAATAAAAAAGCACTAGAAGCTACACTTTTGATCACTTCCCATCCAATTTGCACCGATTCAGCCAACACATAAAAAACGCCATGTCGGGGTTTTATACATGCGCCAAAAGGAGGATGTGTCGCTGCGCTGCAAAAACGAACACTTGTCTGGTAAAAATGACTTTGATGCCAAAAGGATGATTTTTTAGAAAAAATACAAACTCTTGATTTAAAACGCTTTTCTAAAAAAATGCTCTCTGCCCCGCTGCGCAAACCCATCGAAATTTATGTGACACACATCAAAAAAACGGCCTGGCACACTTCCTGCTATAGGAATCCTGCGTTTAATCGACGCTATACATATACCTCAGCTTACAAAGCTGGTTTTGGGTTTCGACCA
>DJFQ01000084.1:4096-5639 GCA_002432095.1 Marinagarivorans sp. UBA5868
ATCGGCAATCCCATCGACGAGCCGATCTTTCTGACCATATGCGGGATTGCATTATTATTTCTGGGCTTGTATCGCTCAAAAGGCAGCGCCTGAGAGCGATACCTCCATACCTTCTGGTCGCACACAATCGTTAACCACTTCTAATAACTAGCGACCGATTTAGCCTTCCTTAATACAATTTTCACACTCTTTAAATTTCATAGATGCGCCAAGCAATGGGCACAATTGCTATGTTGCTTTGCGCTCAATTCCCTATAGATGAAGCTGGTATACTCCGCCACCAAATCCGGAGGCCGCTTCCTCAATTCATTTGGCAACGGATAAACCTTTCGAGAAGATCTCTATATCCATGAGTGAATCCAATCCATTTGCATCACAAAAGCCCCGCAACAAGCGACTTCTGCAAAACCACGATACTCTGGCTCAATGGATCCAGCATATTCTGAATTTGAGCGTGGTGAGCCTAACCCTGTGTGCGTTTGCATATTGGCGGGACGGTGAAGTCGGTCAGCAGTATCGCACCATGCTCGCTTTTGCGATTCTGTTGATGACCATTACTTATCACATCATGGGAGTGTTCCGCCGCTTTGACCGCCTGGAAGGCGCGATCCAGCATTTGGCGCGCGCCTGGGGAATTGTGATTATTATTCTCGCCTGGACGGCTTTTTTGGCTCGAACGTCAGAAGACTACTCTCGCCAGGTGATCGTTTACTGGGTACTCACAGCTTTCTTTGGTCAAGCCCTTTTGCTCACCATTACTTACAACTGGTTCAAACTCTATCGACGAAAATATCAGCAACGTATTCCCGCCATCATCCTCGGCACCGGAAGCGTCGCCCGTCATCTAGCGCAAAGCATCAAGAAAAATATCTGGCTGAATGACACAGTGGTCGGCGTGGTGCGCCATCAGGACGAGACCAGCAACTGGGTCATTGGTGAGATACCCCTGCTCGGGGACGACGAGGATCTGTGCAACATCATCAAAACCTATGGTATTCGCCGAGTCTACCTCGCTCTGCCGCTGGCGCTGACCTATCAGGTGAAAGGCATCCACGACAAGCTATTCGCCGAAAACCTCGATCTCGTATGGGCTCCGGACATTTTCGAGTTTCAGCTGTTAAATCATAGTGTGCGCGAAGTGGCGGGAATCCCGTTGCTCAATCTGAATGAGACTCCTCTTATGGCCGGTGGCCCGGCATTTATTAAGCTAATGATGGACAAAGTGATCTCACTGATCCTGATTGTGATGTTAAGCCCCGTGCTGTCCATTCTTGCTTTGTCCGTAAAGCTGTCATCCCCCGGGCCCGTTATCTTCAAACAGCAACGAGATGGCTGGGACGGTAAAAAATTTAATGTCTATAAATTCCGCAGCATGTACGTGCATGAGGAAAAAGACGTGGTGGAGCAGGCTAAAAAAGACGACCAGCGCATAACACCTGTTGGTCGCTTTATCCGTCGCACCAGTCTTGACGAGTTACCGCAACTCTTTAACGCCTTGGAGGGATCCATGTCGTTGGTAGGCCCGCGACCTCATGCGGTTTCT
>DJFQ01000048.1 GCA_002432095.1 Marinagarivorans sp. UBA5868
AGCAATGATTTCACCGTCATTTTCATTGGCGCGACTGATAATCAGAATCACGATTCGTTGCCTCTTACGAGCTCTACTATTCTCTGGTAAAAGTCCCGCTTAATTTGATATCCGCACTGGATACGCCCAACATCACCTCGAATACTCCCGGCTCCACCCGCCAATCGTCCGCGTCCGCATCCCAAAATGCCAAATCGCGCTGGGTGAGGTGGAGAGTGATTTTTTTGGATTCGCCGGGTTCGAGGAATACTTTCTGAAAACCTTTTAATTCTTTCTTTGGCCGCTCAACACTCGATTCCACGTCATGCACATACATCTGCACAACCTCCGCGCCGGCTTTTTTGCCGGTGTTGCGAACGGTGAGAGTGACCGGAATTTTTTCTGCCTCGGCATTGATTTTGGTCGGCAGCTTTAATTGTGATAATTCAAACTGCGTGTAGGACAAGCCATGACCAAATGGAAATAAAGGCTGAATATTTTGCTTCTCGAACCAGCGGTAACCAATAAATACACCTTCTTTATAAAGAGAGTCTTTGTCGTTGTAGTCGCCCAATGCGAGTGGCGCGGTATCGGTGAGCTTTTTGGGGAGGGTAATGGGCATTTTGCCGCTGGGGTTAACCTCACCCAGTAAAATATTCGCATAGGCGTTGCCTGCCTCCATGCCGCCGTACCACCCCCACAGAATAGCGTTAACCTGATCGACCCAAGGCATTTCCACTGCGGAGCCGGCAATCATCACCACAACAGTATTGGGGTTGGCGGCGGCGAGCTTTTTGATGACGCCATCCTGAGTGCCGGGCAGCGTCATATCGACACGGTCATCACCTTCACGATCATGATTGTGATCAAGACCCGCAAAATAAATCACTGCGTCGGCACTTTTAGCGGCCGCAACATAATCCTCCGCCGTTACGGTTTTTAGCCCCGGCGCATCCCAACCCAATGTGGCGTTTTTGCTGCCGTCGTAAAAGAATTCGATGTCGTATTCCCGATCGGCAGACAAATTAACGGACTGACTGTGAACTCTCCCGCTCAGGGATTCGATAGCCAATATTTCCCGCCCGTCGATTTTGACGCGGGCGCCGCCCTGCCCCTGCAGCTTCAATGTGTGCTCGCCGCTTGCCAATGGTTTGAGCTTTGCAGCGAGGGTCAGGTGCTGCTTTGCAGAATCTTCCGGCAACTCAATACGCGAACTTGGCCAGTCTTCGCGTTTTAGCTCCTCTTGGCGAGTGGCGTTTTTATAATGTTTAACTTTCCAAACAGGTGTGCCTGAACCACCGTGCCGGGTCAGCACAAAATCCGCCGGAATTGGCTGCACACGATTGCTCTCCGCCGCAACCAGATATTGAATGTCCACGGCATCACCCAACGCGGCACGAAGGCCCTGCAGCGGCGTCACTTCATATTCAGACTTTACCTGCGACGAACCGCCGCCCCGACCATGAGCCAAATTGGCATTGGGACCCATCACCAGAATTTTACGCAGTTGGCTTTTTTCCAGTGGCAGCAAATTATTCTGATTTTTCAACAAAACGACGCCCTGCTCGGCAATTTTTTGCGCGGCTGCGCGATGCTCCTCGGTGTTACGTGCTCCTGGAAGGCGATCGGAATCCATCATTCCCACGCGCAACTGCAAACGCAGTATGCGACGAACTTTTTCATCCAACACTGTTTCTGGAATTTCGCCGCGTTGAATGGCTTCGCGCAGCGGACGACCAAAAAAATAATCCTCATAATCGGCTACATGAGTGCCCATTTCCAAATCGAGCCCATTGAATGCCGCATCACGGGTGTTGATATCCACATGCCAATCGGTGAGCACAACACCATCGAAACCCCAATCCTCTTTAAGGATATTTTTTACCAACAACTCGCTTTGATTAGCATTGGTGCCATAGACGCGGTTATAAGATCCCATCACCGAATAGACGCCGCCCTCTTTTACCGCCGCTTCGAACGCCGGCAAATATACCTCGCGCAACGTGCGCTCATCTGGTCGGGCGTCCACACCCCAGCGATTTAATTCCTGATTGTTCAGCGCGTAGTGTTTTACGCAAGCGGCCACATCCTGCTCCTGAATCGCCTTGATTTCCGGCACGACCATGCTCGCCGCGAGAAAAGGATCTTCGCCAAAATATTCAAAATTCCGGCCATACAGCGGCAAGCGCGCCAGATTGACGCCGGGGCCAAGAATAATGTCTTTATTGCGATGACGGGCCTCGCGACCGAGCACTGTGCCGTGCATTTTTGCAACCTCTGGATCCCAGCTGGCGGCAACCGTGGTCAATGGCGGTAAATAGGTCGCGAAATCCGTATCCCAATTGGCGGAATCCCAACTGTGGCGGGAGATTTCCTCGCGCACACCATGGGGGCCATCGCTGAGCGACATCTCTGGAATGCCCAGACGCGGCACACCGGCGACAGTGAATTTACTGTTCGCATGCACCAGCGAAATTTTTTCGTCCAGGGTGAGAGCAGCGAGCAGGCGCTCAATCTCCTGCTCGATATGTTTTGCGGAACGCTGTTGCGGTTTAGAGGTTTTTTCGACAATTCCACTACAGGAAGTGAACAAAAAAATGCAGAACAAGGAGACGATGACAAGCAAAGGGCGCGAGCGCGCGGCGTATTGAGGGTTCATGAGCAAGCCTGTTTGAATGAGTCCCGGGAACCCGGCCGTTATTTTCATGAGGAGAGGTAGCGGCAATGCCGCATGGCCGGAACGCCAAGCTTGAACGCTCACCCCTGAAGGGTCAAGCGCTCAGGTATCGGCGGAATCAAGTCGCTTCAGAGAGGGTGTTTTTGCCGTCGAGATGTGCCTTGCAAAATGAGAGTGCCTGACGTGCCATAGGCGACAAATGTTCTTTCAGTTTGTCCAGCCGAGCCACCAGCTCGCGGGCACGGGATTCGTGTATTTCGTATAAAAAATTCCCTTGTAAATCTGCCCGGTAGTTGCCGATGGTCTCGCAGTAATTGGCAGCGACGCGCAGCAATTTTTCCAGTGACGATTTGAAATAAGCGTCAGGAACTTGGGGGAAAGGAAATGCACCTTCGATATAGTCGGAAAATTCGACTCGACGGGTTCCATCTGCGCTGCCAAACTCGCGTCGCAACAAATGCGTTAGATCGTTTTCGAACTGTTGCAAGCAGCGCAACCTGTCCTGATTTCGACTTTCTCTTACCATGTTAATCAGATCGTGCTTCTGGCGACGCAAGCTGTATAGCACGAGAAACAATATGACCCACAACACTAATGGACCGAGAATACCGCCGAAAAAGGTGGCGAAGTCCGACCAGTCCACTGGCGCTCCGAGCAGGTCGAGAGTGTTGTCCGCGTAATAAAAATAAAAAAATACCGCCAGAGCGATAAGACAAATTCCCACAACCGCTGCAATCACAAATTCCACGCGTAAAATCCCGCTTAAGTATGTTGCGCCGCAGCCAAGCCGGATGCAGCGTTTGACGCCAAAAGTCACGTAATATGCTGCACACATTCGCAAATAACAAGCGCAACATTGGCCACACTGTTGAGTGCTTGGAGGGAGGTTTGTGAACTTCCGCAAAGTTTTGTCATAAGACAAACATTGTCCGGATGGCGCTTACAGAAGCTTGATCGGAGACGCATCGAGGCGTAAGGTCCGCCCGCCATTTACCAAACGGAACACATCATGAGTGATATGCCGTCCTGCCCCAAATGCCATTCCAATTACGCCTACGAAGATCGCGGCTTACTCATTTGCCCCGAATGCGGCCATGAATGGTCCGCAGCAAGTAATGTGGTCAAGGAAGACACAAAAATCGTCAAAGACGCCAATGGCAATGTTTTGCAGGACGGTGATTCGGTAACCGTGATCAAAGATCTGAAAGTGAAGGGCACGTCACTGGTGGTGAAGGTAGGCACCAAGGTCAAGAATATCCGCTTGGTGGAAGGCGACCACGACATCGACTGCAAAATCGACGGCATAGGCGCCATGAAGCTTAAATCCGAATTTGTTAAAAAAGTGTGACGCCGGCGAGCGGCATCACCCTCAGGGCGCCGGTGGAGGCGCAACCTCTTTTTTCTGCGGCGTAAACCAAAAACCCTGCACACCCAGATTGCCCCAGGCCCAAGGCAGCCAGCGCATCAGCGCAAATGCCAGCCACAGCGCCCATAACAACATGGCAACGCGGTAAATCCACAGCGGCAAAGTGATCGCCCAGCCGACTGGGATGACACTTTGGCTATGGTCCTGATACCACTGCAAATAGGTGGCGCTGGAGCCATTGCCAGTCACCAGCATGTCAGGTCTCGATAGCAGAGAAGCCGGAATGCTGCCGGCCAGTGCGGCCAATACCAGCACGGACAACGCAAATAGCCCGAGCTGCATCAGATTGAACAAATGATCTGCCGGCGCCGCCTGCCGACGCCCGCGTAGATGCAGCGCGACAAACCAGATGGCAATCAACGCCAGCACGTACAGGTTGAAGGTGGCCACACCTAAACTCAGCAGAACCCATTCATACGCTTTCAGCGGCGTGGTACCGCTGCGGGCCAAACCCACGGCCAATAGCAATACAACCAAAAGTACGCTCCAGAATAAAAGAGCCGGGCCTATGGCGGGACCGCCCACCAGTAGCAGCCAGCGATCCGCCGGCAAGTGCATCTGGAGACGCAAATTGGTTGCGGGCATACCCAGATCGAGCGCGGGTGTCTGGCTTTTCAGGCCTGAGGCCCTGTCGCTTTGCCAATCCACCTGTACTTGGTGACTGCCGGGATTGATGGGGATTTTTAATCGGTTCTGGCTTTGGCTGATGGGCGTTTCCCGACCATCGATTATCACCCGCTGGAGCTGCGCACCTTCCGGCAGCTGCAAATCGTAGTGTTCACCTTGAGTGGCGCGCATTTGCAATTGCAAGGAGACGGTATCCGCCCGCTTGCCCACACTCTGCTGCAGCTGCAGAGCATCAATACTGAGCTGGCGCCCCTCTACCGCAACCGGACGGCTGATGGCGACGGTGATGGATTCTCCCGGCCAGGGTTGCCAGAGGTTATAACTGCCAGCGACAGGGGGAATTCCACTTACCGTTGCGTGCCAGCTGGGGGACACATCCAATGACCACACCTCCGCCCAAAGTTGTCCTGCGGGCGCGACAAAGGTCAACTCGGCAAAAGGTTTTAGCGTGGATTCCCAAGTGAATTCATTCTGACCCGCTGCCAGACGGACATCCATCGCACCGTCCCTTACCTGCCCACTATTGGGGGCTTCGCCAGGGAGAAGAGGAACGGCGAGATTGATCACTCCATCCGCCGGAGCAATGCGTTCCACCACGGTGGTAACCGTCCACTCCAGCCCCACGCTCACGCGGCGGCTGACGGAAACATAGGGTGGCATCGGGTCCGGCAGCAGGCGCTGCGTCTCCTCGCGGGCGGCTTGCGCCTGTTCACGCTGCAATTGCAGCACTTGGCTGGTCTGTTGCGGATTAGGTTCGCCACTGACACGCCAATTGCTCAGGGTCTGGCGAACATTGTGAATCGGCAACTCAAACGCCAAGGCGATTTGCTCCCGCCCGGATGTGCCCCCCGACAATATTAATTCGTGCCTGCCCGCCGGCAGGCGCACCCATAAACGCCCGTCCCAACTCTTCAGCCACGCAGCTTCTTTGCCATTCACCAAAACGCGGTTCGGGTACCAACCGGGCACTTGGGCTGGCAATGGAAACGCCATATCGACGGCGGTATGAACACGCATGGTCAACGTCAGGGTGCTGGCTTCATCCGCGAGCGTAACCGCTTCGATGGAGGCGCAATCCGGCAAACACTTCGGTGGCTCCAGCAGGCGCTTTTCCAAGGTTTTCAGCAATTCGCTGTCCACCATCACCTGGGCCTCCACGGATGGCGCGCCGCCGCCGAGCACTACGGCGAACACCAAAACCGCCATCTGCGCCGGCCACATCCGCAAAGGAGGCAAAGGCACGCGTCCGATGGCATAACGCACGAGCAATAGTGCTAGCAGCACGGGCAGCACAATTGCTAGTACCGCGCCCAATCGGTTTAGCCAAGGGGGAGCGAGATAAAGGCCGACTTCGTCTGCGGTGGTGACAGGTCCGCTCCATGTCAGGCTCGCCTGATTCCAACTCCAATCCGGCATGCCAGGTCCCACTTGGATCTTTTGGCCTGGATCATAGGTTTTTTGCCGGTTCGGCGCCGCTTTGACGAGGGGTCTCGCCGGACTGTATTCAGACGAACGCAGACCTTGCACCACCACCTCCTCGACAGCCGAGGTGTCCATCATCTCCCGCGCCAACTCGGGCGGGGCGGCATCACCAGCAAACCGGGCATCCTGCACCAACCAGCTTTTCTCTAACTGGGGATATAAAACCTGACGCGCCTGCTGTACCAGAAAAGGCAACGCGATCAGCAGAAGCAGCGCAAAGCTCAGCCACAAATAGCGCTGCAGCCACGTCATCCAGGTGCCTTTGGCAAATGGCAACAGGGCAAATACCACGGCAAAATTCAACCAGATCACCACAGGCGAGCCCGGGCGTTGAAACAGTAGAACGACCGTTGCAAAAGCGACGGCGCCAATCAGCGGACTGGTCGCTCGACCCAGGGCCACAGCAACGATCAGCACGAGAAAAATCTCCCAAAGACTCCAGTTACCGATCCAGCTGCCGCCGACCCGGTCGACACCGCTGGCGTGCAACAGCGACCAGCCTGGTGGCAGATGCAATGTGGTATTGACCTGATCGAAGCTCGCCTGCCAGCCGCTCACAGGCAGCGATGTATTACGCTCCAACCGGCTCACGGCCAGCAGATTCAATTGCTGCGCGCGTATCTCCACTCCTCGCGCGCTGTCTTCCGCTAAGCGCGTCACCGACAGAGGTTGGCCCGCCTGCTCAGCGCGCCCCAACTCGTATGAGGGTTGCGCCTCAAGGCGCTGGCTATCAGTAAAAGAGCCGCTGATCACATCCTTAACGGTGTAGTACCCGCCATTGAAATCCAGCCATAAATCTTTGTTGAGAGACAATTGATTCGCCACCGGGTTGGGGTCGCCCCGGTGCAATTCGCGCACGACTAGGCGACTGCCGGGGTCCGCCAGATATGTCGGCAAACTTTGCCACTGGGGTGGTAACTGGGTCTGGCTCGGGTCCATTCCTGGCAGTCCGTCCAACTGCACCGTCCGCAGTTGCGGACTGGCCTGAAACACCCACACTTCCTGACTCGGCCACAGGTCATTTATGGGTTGATAAGCAAGTTCGGTAAGCGGCTGAGCGCTATGGGCACGCAGGCGGATTTCCCAGCGCCCCGGCTTCAGTTGTACACGCAGGCTGCCGTCTTTTTCCACCCGCGCGGCGAGTTCACTGTCGAACCCGCGGGGCTGAAATCCCGGCAGCAAAATCGGGCCAGTGTGCACCTCCCGCTCCTTGCCGCTCACACTGAGTTGCACCAAGGTTTCCAAAAGTGCCGGATTGGCATCCGTAATATGGCGGAATACTTTGATATCGAGGCTGTCCCCCGCCGGGGTCGCTTGCTCTTCACGCTGGCCGCGCAACCAGAGTTCGCTCGCAGTTGCCCGCGTGGGATTGGCCACAGCAGCGCCGTTAATGGCTAAATTCAGCAGACCGGTTTCGCTGGGAATAGGCAGTGTGCGCGGTAAATCATTCCAGGCCCATATACCGGACACACGATGTTCGCCTTCCGTTAGATACACCTGAGGTTTACCGTCGCGGCGCACCACCGGAATCGCCTCCCCGCGGTTGGTCACCTGCTGCGGCCAGAATCCGTCTGCCCCAGGCAACACCACCCAAGCAGGTGCAAAGGTTTCGACCCGTAACTCAAACTGCCCGCCGGCATCGCCCAACTGCAAATCCAGCCGACTGGGCCAATCGCAGGTTTTTTTTGACTGGTTGAGAAAATAAGGGCAGTTGATATGCGGGTAATCGTGCAACACCCATTCGCGCCAATTTTGCAGCTCCGGTGGAATGGCCACCTGTGCGGCGGCGGAAGAAACCAGGCTGAGCCAGCCAATGACAATCGCGAAATACCGTCCCATGTGATTCACCTGTTATTGTTTTTTAGTTTCCTGATGTGGCTGTAGCGTCGTGCCAGAACCTGCTTCCCCGCCTACCGAAAAAAGACCCCCCTGCCCACTTACCAGGGGGCGCCCGGCGAGGGGGCCATCTACTTCCCACCTAAATTTTCACCTGCTTACCCGTCTCCACCGATTTCAACGCAGCTTCCACCACGCGAATGTCTGCCAAGCCATCGCTGCCGGGCGCCATTACCTCGGTGTCATTCAGGATAGCCAATGCATCGTCGTCCATTTGTTTAGCTTGTTGATGAGCGATGGTTTTATCGAGTTTTTTGCCGTCGCTGGTTTGTCCTTTGACGCCGTTGTAGGACTGCATCGGCTGCAACTCGTACCAGCCTTTCTCACAATCTACCCGCAGATGGTTCATATTCCGGGTGACACTGGTGGCGCAATTTGCGATCACGCCGCCGGGAAATTCCAGATCAAAAATCGCCGTCGAGTCGGCTTTGGTGAAAATTTTCGGCAGGTCATTTTCGAAGCGCGCAGTGATTGCCAGTGGCTCCAGTCCCGTTGAATAACGGGTGGCATTGATGGGATACACACCCATATCATAAAGCGCGCCGCCGCCTTTACTACGGTCCATCCGCCAATCGTCTGCTGGGCCTCCGCGACCGGCATATCCCGCCTCCGCTTTGACTTTTTTGATGGCGCCGTAGGGTTTGGTTTCGGCAAATTGAATAACAGTTTGCGTGTTGGGTTCGTGCTGAAGACGATAGCCGAGGCTCAATTTCACTTTATTTTTATTGCAAGCGTCGATGATGGCCTGACATTCACCCACCGTCATCGCCATGGGTTTTTCGCACCACACATGTTTACCGGCTTCCGCCGCCATCAGTGAAAATTTCTTGTGAAGAAAAGTCGGCGTCACCACGTAGACGACATCAATGTCCGGGTTATCAGCGATTTCCGGCAGGGTTTCGTAGGAGTAAACATTCTTGTCAGCAATGCCGTATTTTTTCTGCCACACCGGTATCTTTTCCGGGCTGCCGGTCACTATGCCGCGCAATTCGCAATATTCAGTCAGTTGCAGACCTGGCGCCAAAAGATCGCGGCTGTAACCGCCGAGGCCCAGTAAGGCGACGCCGATTTTCTTTTTGGGTTTTGCAGCCCATGCGGGCAAGATCAAAGATGAGGCGGAGGCTCCGGCAATACCTTGAAGCAGGCGGCGGCGGGACAGATGGGTCATAAGATTTCTCCTGTGGCTGAAGGTAGGTGATGGCGGGACAAGCGGCAAAGCATATACCACTCCGCGAGAACCGGACCACCGGGATTTGTAAACTGGTTGAGGCGATTGTAGACCGCGGACTTTGGGGGGAATTTCTTACGGGGGAGAAATGAAAAAGGCCGACGGTAAGTCAGCCTTTTGCGGGAGATACAAATCAATTGCAGCCAATGCGGGTTTGGGAAACGGCGATGTCGTCGAAAAGAATGGTGGCATTGGCAGAACCACCCCAACCCAAACGCACTTTACGAATATCAAAATTCACGAATCCGCCATAAGCACCCAGTAGGCGCTGATCGAAGCCAGTGCCGGGATCATTGTCGATCGTCAGCCCAGGTACCTCGTTGTCATTCATCCAGAGTTGGATAACGTCGTTGGCATTGTCATAGAAAAATTCAAAACACGTTAATTGGCCAGCCGGGAATTTAACGGTCGAGGCGGCTTGTGCACCACCGGCATAAACATCGGGAGCGGCGGTGTCACCAGGATTTTCCGGGTTCCAGAAGATCGCACCGCTATCGTGAATCCGCAGACGAATGGATTGGGAATCCAAATTAGAACTTCCGTTTTCCAGAACCATAAAGAAATTGAGACCGCTATGGGACTGGGGCGAGTGGAAATGGAACCTCACATATCCAGATTCAAGCGCGGGCGCAGCCTCCACATCAAACCATGAACCCCAGAAGGCGCTGGTTTTACGCAATTCAAGAGAAGCACTGCCTTTGAGCGCCCCACTGGCAACCACACGGAAATCCCCAGGATTCACAAAATTCGCGTCCTCCGGCAGCATGCCGGCCAACCCTTCAAAATCCTCACAATACAAAGCCCCACCTGCACAATTCGATACCACACCCGAACTGCTGGAACTGGACGAAGACGAGCTACTGGAGCTGGAGGAAGAACTGCTGGAACTGCTTGAACTGGATGAAGACGAGGAGCTGGATGACGAACTTGAGGAACTGCTAGAAGAGGACGAGCTGGAACTGCCGGTTCCCGATGAGCCAGTGCCGCCACAGGCGGAGAGCAACAATACCAGGCTCAGCAAAATAAAAGGCTGTTTCATAATGATCACCAAATTATTGGAGTTTATCGGTGCCTATAAGCGGGCACAGAGGCCCGCAATCTTATAGTAGTTTTGACTGCCGATCCGAGCGGCGGATCAAAAAGCTGCTCAGTCACATCTGGCCTTGCGCTACTTGCGCCTACTCGCAGAGTTACCCAAATCCTTAACGCGCTGGGCGATCGGCGGGACTTCTTCGCGATCGATGCGCACATCAAGGAGCACCGGGCCGCGCAAATTGGCGAAGGTGTTGAAGTCGATATCCTCCAGTTGCGCCGCCGAGTGCACCACTATGCCTGGCACCCCCATAGATTGCGCTTGCATGGCGTAGTTGACCCTGTTCAGCTCCCAGCCGATGGATTCCGCGCCGGCGATGCGCTGGCCGTGCATTACCATGCCCAATGCCGCGTCATTGAGAACGATAAACACCACCGGCAGGCGATGTTGTGCAGCGACGCTGATTTCCTGTGCACTCATCAAGTAGGCGCCATCGCCTACCATACAGACCGTTAACACATTCGGATTAGCCTTCGCAGATCCCACCGCAGCCGCCAACCCCCAACCCATAGCGCCAAAACCATCGCCAATGCGCACCAAGCCGGAATAATTGGTATTCACAAAATAATGGGCGGCCCAGGCCCAGGCGTTGCCAGCGTCGAGATAAATGCGGGTATCAGTGGGCAACACCCGGTTGAGCACTGCCATCAGGCGCTGTGGTTTGACGGGTGCAGAAGGGTCGCGGCAGCGCTCGCCGGCATCCAGCGTGGCGCGGGTGCCGAGGCAATTCAGCGGCACATCCTGCTCTACGCAGCAGCGCCAGCGCTTGCCACTCGCCCGCGCAGCATTGACCAGCGCATTAAGCTTGCCGAAAACCAGGCCGGGATCGCTACACACATGGTGGTTGGCCATGGGGGAGCGCGTGAAGTGCTCGGCGTTTTGATCGATATGCACCAGACGGGTATTCAACAAATGGGCATCCCAACCTCCGGTCGCCAACTCGGTGAGCGCACTGCCCACGGCAAGAATAAGGTCTGGCCGGCCTTCACTGAGAACGGCGCGCGCGGAGCTGTGACCCGCAAAACCATACACTCCCCGGTAGAGCGGATGGCGCTCATCCACCCAATATTTGCCCGTCGGTCCCACCACGAACGGCGCATTCACCTGCTCACAAAAGGCCACCACCTGCTCGGCAGCAGGGCCGATTTCGCCGTCGATAAACACCGCTACTGTGTCCACCTTGAGAATCTTGCGCCAGAGAATCTCGATAGCGCGCTCATCTGCGATTTTGAAATCGTGGGCGAATAGGTCGGCGTGAATCCTCCGCGGCGGCGCGCTGGCGGAGCTCAACACGTCGGAGGGAATGCTCAGGTGGGCAGGCGCTCGGGGGCTGCGGTGGGCCGCCATGATGGCGGAAATCAGCTTGCTCTCCAGTTGTTCGGCATGGGATACCAATGATGAGAACGCCGTGCAGTGACGCATCATGCCCACTGTGTCTATGGCAGTGCAGCTGCTCTCCTGCAATGCGCGGCGACCGAACTTCGGCAGCGCCGTCTGCGCGGTAATCACCAGCATGGGGACGTGATCCGCCATGGCAGAACTGACGCCGGTTAACAAATTGGTTGCACCCGGCCCGGTGGTGGAGCACACCACTCCCATTTTCCCCGTTTCGCGGTAGTAGCCATCGGCCATATAAGCCGCTCCACATTCATGTCGGGCCACCACCAGTTGCGGACCACCCGTGCGGCTGCTTCGGGCGAGAGCATCAAAAAGAGGTTCTATCGCTCCGCCGGGCACTCCGAATACCCACTCAATACCCAGTTGAGCGAGGTAATCGACGATAAGATCCGCGAAGGTCACTTTTTGCGCGGCGCGCAAGACAGGGGCGAGGCTGCTATCCAACATAGGGTCACCAATAAAGTTGCGGGCGCCGCCACAACCGCCAAAGCGACCGGAGGCGCGTGTCGTTAAACGGCTTGTAGAAAGGATTACAGCGGCCTGGGTACTGCGCGGCGCGCTACACCCTCGTATTGAACATCCGTGCAGGTTTGCGGCAGAAAGGCGTCGGCGGGGCAGTCGTACAAATCCCCGTAACAGGCCAATACACCACTCAGCACATCGGCAGTGCGGATTCGGTAGACCTCCATGGCAGAAAATCCCTGATCCATAAGGAATGCGCAGGCATAAGCCGCCGCATTCATATCAGCCTGGTGATGCACCCGCAGGTGTTCCGCCAGGGCCTCGACAAATTCAACATAATGACCGGGAGTAAAGCCCAGGTCGGCGCTGAAACGCCGCATCGGCTCCAGCCGCTCATCGGCCACTTTCACCGGTCGGGCGAAGCCGCTGATGCTGGGTACTCCATTGCGCACAGGAAAGCGCGCCACCAACTCCGCCAGACTTGTGCCCGCTGCGTAGTCGGCGTGCATTTCCGCCAGACTCAGCACCGTGAGGTACTGAACTTTGCTGCCGTAGGCTTTAGAGTCGGCGGCGAGAATTCCGGCGGCCGTCGCCGCGACGGGCGAGGTTTTGCCGTTGCCGGCCAGCGCTCCGAGCTGATTGCACCAAATGCGATGGTCCGGATAGCTGGTGAAGAAAACGGTTTTCTCCAGCCAAGTAGCCAAACGCCGGTCGATGACACGACCGGTAATGTTCAACACAGCAAGTTGGGTCACATTTAGCTGTTGCAGCAAGTCCCGCAGCATCCACTGACCGCGAACCAACACATCGCGCCCGCCCAACCATTTGCCTATACCTGTGCGGATATGCCGTCGGCGCTCATTCCAAAAAGCGGTGTCAGTCGCTGGCGCAGTCATATTGATCGTCCCGCAGCAAAGGGTTGCTGCTGATGGGTTGGTGAGTTTGCTCCATGCCCTGCGCCATCACGCCGGGAGCAATGGCGAGTTGAAAAAGGCCCAGAGTTTCCCGTGTTCCTAATCCCAAAGTCATGCCCACTGCAGCGGCTAAGCCGGGGAGCAACCACCCTTGCTGGTGCTGCTGCAAGACGCGGCTGAACGCCCGGCACCAACGAAGTACCGGATGATCCGGCATAACGTCCAACAAATCGGTTGCCAGTTGCTGCCAGATAGGTTCTGGTTCGCCATAGCTGGTACCGAAACCGGGGATTGGTCGCTGCTGACCGAGATATTGATCGGCGAGTTCCAGCGGATCGCGGTCGAGGTTCTTACTGAAAAATGCGTGTGCTGCTTCAACTTCGAGCGCTCCGCCCTGGCTACCAGATCCCGTCAGCAAGCCGATGGGCAACAGGTGCTCCGGCGCGGTTTTACTCACACCGGCCAGCATAGCCGCGCGTACGGCGGGATGACGGGGGCCGGGGTTTAGCAAGCCGATCAGGAAAACTTCCACTAAGCGGCGCTGCGCCGGGCTGGGCAATTCGCCCGTCAGCAGCACCAGGAGCGCGTCGACATAACTGCAGTTGCGCCACAGCTCCGCCACATCGTATCCCGCGATATAGCGCCGTTCGGCAATATAAGGGTTGCTCTCCGAGGGAGATTCCAAACAGATTCGAGTGGTAAAGTCCGCGCGGGATTGCGGTTCAGTCGCCAAAGGCATAAGTCACATCCACCAACCAGTGGCGTCCCGCCAGCGGATAATCATCTGGAATAAAACCGTTACTTGGCTCGCGAGCATCGGCGTCGGTGAGATTCTTCAAGGCAACGCCCACTTCAAGCGCTTGCCAGCGGGTTTGCAGGCGCGTATCCAGCCACACGTAGTCATCAATCGCCGGTCGCAGATCCCCCGGTGCACGGGCGCGCTCGCCCACCCACTTTGCCCCGATATACCAATGCCAATTACTTAATCGCCAATGAGCCGCAACATTTGCCATGCGTTTAGGCACCGCGGAGAAATCCACATCTTTCTGCGTCGAGTCATCCAGCAAGGAATAATTAACATCGACACTAAGGAACTGCCCAGGGCGCCAGCTCACCTGATACTCCAAACCGCGGACTTCCAATTCACCGGAGTTTTGGGCCACTTGTACCCCTCCAACCGGCGCAAACGCGATGATGTTGTCGGCCTCATAGCGGAACAAGTTCATTTCCATATGCAGTGATTCGGTGAACACATAATTCAAAGACAGGCCGCCGTCCAGCGTATGGATGGACTCCGATTCCAGATTGGGGTTGCCCATTCCCGCCGGATTGTTTTGCGCGTAAAGATCGACAAATGAGGGGGCGCGAAAGGCAGTGCCTAAAAACAATTTGCTGGTGAGGTGGGGTGTTGTCTGCCAAGTCACGCCTAGGCGCGGATTGAAGGTGGAACCAAAATCACTGTAGTGGTCGTAGCGCACACCCAACGTGCTCTGCACTGAGTCGCTGATTTGCCACTGATCCTGCAAGGCGACGAAATAACTCTCTCGGGTTTTATTGGGCAGGTAGACATAGGGTGTATCGGTCACATCCGTCAGGGTGCCATCCACCACTGTCACTTCGGGGGCTAAAACCCCAGGGCCAAAATTTTTCTGCTCAAAAACATCCGTTTTTACGTGTTCGTAACCCACCGCCCAGCGCACTCGGTGATCATCGCCCACCTGAAAAATATGATCGAGCTGCAGCGATGTGGCCTGATCGTCATTGCCGGGCACCCCAATGAGTCCCTCAGAAAAAGTGACCTCGCGGGTATTAGGGCCAAAACCTACGTTGCCGTCCTCCCCTATAGGGACTCGGGCGCCGGCAGGAAACACCTTCGACCAGAGGCGCGAATTCACCCTATGCCAGGCTGCTGTGAGATTCATGTCGCCGCTCACAAGTGCGGAGAGATCATAGGTGGCCGCAAAGGTTTGCGCTTGCTGGCGGAAACTGCCCTCGGGATCCAATGCCTGCGCAACACCTGCTCCATTGCCGGATTCGCGGTTGTTCCAGTTCATGTAGCGCAGGTCGAGATTGCGAAATTCCCATTGCACCCGTGCGCTATAAATTTCGTGGTCGTTTTCCATAGGTCCCGGAGCGCGGGAGACCGAGGTGTTATACATCTGATCAAACGTGGTTTGAAAATCCGCTGCCACGATGCGATCGCGATCACCGTCTCCCGTCTGCGCGCCGAGCGCCATCTGCAAAATACTGTCACCCAGTTGTGCTTTGTGGCTCCACTCCAAATGGTGTGTATCAAAGTCGCCGACTCTGGCGGTCAGTCTCGATGGCATTTCGCCGGGCTGGTAGCTGACCAGATTAATAATGCCGCCCACAGCATCCGCACCATAAATAGCAGACCCTGGACTGCGGATGACTTCGATTCTTTTGAACGCGTTAAGAGGAATGCGTTGACCCCAAAGGGTGCCGCCATCGCGAATATGCCGAAATGGCAATCCGTCGATGAGGATGAGAATTTGCTGCCCAAATGCACCGGATAGTCCGCGTACTACCGGGCGGTTATTGCTGAATGCAGTTTGCGCTTTTGTGATGTGCACGCCCGGCACATGCTGCAAAGCTTCGAATAGCCGCGTTGCGCCCATCGCCTGCCACTCTTCCGCATTGATTACCGTTACCGATGCGGGCGCCTCTTCCACGTTCTGCTCAAATCCGGCTGCCGCAGTGACCACACGAACGTTTAACAGGTCATTCAAACCCAATTCAAATAAAGATTCCGTCTTGTTATCAGGTTCGGCGCTAAAAACATTTTGACCGACAGTGAGACTGGGAATGAACAACAGGCTACGAACCAACCTTCTTACGTTCATTACTTTGCCTTATTGTGAATTTTGACGAGCCGATCACCGCCCGTTTAACAGGAAAACTATCTAAGCGCCAAAATCAGCAGTGATGATGTTTTTTGAGTATAGACAAGAATAAGAAAGCAAGTGACGGAAGTGAAAATAATTGCGCCGTCCAGGGCGGAGCGGCGCGAAGGGTTTTAATAGGGCAAAAAGTCGAAGGAATAATTTAACGTGGTCTGCAATACATCAGAGCCACCGAAGTTAATACCGCGGACAGCGGCGAGAAGTTTGCGCTCCAGATCCGCATCATTCAATTCGCTGGAAACAATTTGTGCGCTGGAAACAGCGCCGCTGGGTTCAATCACTAACTTGAATACGACCTTACCCTGCAGCGTCGGGTTTTCCCGCAATGCACGGTTGTAAATACCAAAGATTCGGCCCTTGGCTTCTTCCATTTTTTGACGAATAGATTGATCACCGCGAAACGCTTTTTCCCGCGTTTGCTGCTGGCGATTATCCGCAGCGGCAGCGGATACTTCTTCCAACTTGCTCTCCACCACGGTGGTCTCGCGTCCAGAAAGTGCAACGCCTCCGGTGTCGCGGCTCAACGCTGCGGTATTCACACCGCCGCTTTTTGCCTGGGCACCACTGCTGATGAAGTTGCGCTCCACTTGGGCGGCGTCGGCGGTGGCGCGGGTAATGTTGGCGCTGGGCGTTTTCACATCGGATACGTCCAACGCATCGCGCATATCGGCGAGATCATCGGCGAACTGCAGAACGCCGCTCTGCTTCGCCTGCTCAATCGCCTTCTGCAATTTAACCGGTTCTGGCTCTGACTTTTTCGGCTCCGGCGGTTTGGGCTCGGGTTTTTTCTCTTCCGGTTTCGGCTCGGGCTTTTTTTCCTCCGGCTTTTTTTCTTCCGGCGGCGGTGGAGGCGGTGGCTTCGGCAGTTCTTTTTTCTCCAAAACCACTCGCGCCAGTTGCGGCGGTAATTGCTCTAATTCTTCACGTTTGGGTTCTGGCAGTGGGATAAAAGGAATGGCGATGCTCAAAATAAGCAAAGGTACGCAGAGCGCACCGAGCACCCGCCAAAAACGTTTGTCCTCGTCCTGCGAGCTGCTCCAGGGGAGTTCCAGATTGGGCGTTACAACCACAGCCACCATCTCAACCCCCTTGCGCCGAAACGGCGGGTGTCGCACTGCCGTCATCGGGAATCTGACTGACGGCCAAAGAAATATTGCGATACTCGGACTGGGCGCAGGTAGTCATGATTTTTTTCAGTAGCGTATACGGCAGAGCGGCGTCGCCCATGATGGTCACATCGCGGCCTTTCTGTTGTTCTTCATCGGATGCATAAGGTTTGCGCGAAGCGAGATATTCCAGCTCTTTTTTCAGCGGTGCGATTTCTTCGCCTTCAACCGCCATTGCGGTTTTGATATCGGTAATCAAACGACCATTGATGATGATCTCGTCGTTGCTCACCATCACGATCAAATTGTCTTGCGGGCGTTTGTCGGCGACAGATTCCGGCAGCTTGATACTTTTGTTATTTTGCAACACTTCCACGTCGGAGGAATTTACCAACAGGAAAAACACCAGGATGGTAAAAATATCCATCAGCGAAACCAGATTCAGTTTCGGCTGCGATTTAGTGCGTTTGTGATGCCTCGCCATGCGGCGTGCATGCATGGACTGCTTCATGGCGCACCTCCGGCGGACGTATTTACCGGCGCGTCACCTAAGGAAATTTCTGGAAATAATTCCGCATTAACAACTGATGCAGCGAGAACCGCTTTAAACGAACGCACAGTGTCCATGGCGGAGACGATGGTCTGATAATCGGTGTTGGGCTGGGAGAGAATAAAAATATCGCGCTTTTCGATGCCTCTGTCTTTCAGCAGACGTTTAACTTCCTGGAGAACATCGGAAAGCAATTTGTAATCGTACTCACCGTCTTTTTGCGGCACGGTTTTTAGCGGGGCACCGGCGGGATAATTCACGACAAAACGATCCGGCAAAATCACCAACTCCAGCATTTGATTCTCCGGCTGGTCATTGGGCTCGGAGGAGTCCGCTGCGAGATCCGGTAATTTCAGATCCAACACGGTGATATGGGAGAACACCATGCTCATTAGCAGCACAGGAACCAGAATGATCATCAAATTCATGAACGAAGTGATCTCTAGATCCGCTTCTTCACGATTTCGTTTTCGAATTCGCATGTAAAACCGACCAGCGGGAAATTAGAGAGTTTTCGGCTTGGCAGCAGCTGCAGCGGTCGCAGGGTCTGTCGCGCGGGTTTTCGCGCTGAACGCGTCGCTGTTGGACATGATATTCAGCGTTTTCACGCCGGCCATTTCCAAACTGTCGACGATTTCTGCCGTTTTGTTTTGAATCGCTGTGTGCAGAAGCAACAAAGGGATCGCCGCCATCAACCCAAAGGCCGTGGTATTCATGGCCACAGAAATACTTTGCGAAAGCAGCGCGGCTTTTTCCGACGGGTCCGCATTGGCAACGGCGGTAAATGCGGCAATCAAACCCATGATAGTGCCCAAAAGCCCAAGGAGCGTGGCGATGTTCGCAAGGGTGGCAATATAAGCGGTGCGTTTTTCCAGGCGCGGCACTGCTTCCATCACGCCCTCTTCCATCGCGTATTCAATCTCATCGCGGCGCGGCGTGTGCTGCATGCGCGCGATACCGGCGGCGATGATGCGGCTGATCGGCGCATTGGATGAACGGCCCAAATCAGCGATGGCGGCGTAATCGCGTTTTTTTAGCAGCGGCAAAATTCGGTCAAATGCCCGCCGGTTTGCCACCTTCGCAGTGGTCAGAAACACCCAGCGTTCGATCGCGACCGCCAGCCCCACCACCAATACCAGGGCGATGGGGTACATAAATGAACCACCGTCCTGAAAAAACCGCACAGCTGCATCGAACATAATGAATTAACCTCCAAAAACCTTGAGACGAAATAATTTAATTTTAATGACCGGAGCAAGGACCAATACGAATCAACTCGCCCCACTTACTGTTCCGGCGCCAACTGCTCCAGATATTGCAATTCGCGCACATGCTCCGGGCGCTCGATATGAGCAAACACATCACGGTGCAACTTGGTGGTGAGCGGTTGAGTAAGGATAGTGGTGTCCTCCGCCGGCTGCCAGGGCACTATGTACAACACTTTAGGTTGTTCCTGATTTCCGGTAACCGTATCACTTAACACCACCACGCCTTCACTCTGCGCAAACGCCGAACTTGCGATCACCATGAGCACTATCACAATCAGTTTTTTCATAAAGTGATTACCCCTGCTTTTCATAAGGTAATTACCCCGCTGCCAGACGACGTTTTAAATCGATGATCCAACCTTCCACCTCTTTGTTGGGCTCGCTGGATAATTTCAGCACCATTTCATAATGCTTCATGGCCGCATCAAACTTTCCCATATACAAGTCGTAAAGAATGCCCAGATTGCGGTGGGCCGCAGCGTTGTGTGGCCACACTTCCAGGGCTTTTAAATAGGTGGCCTCCGCGTCGGCAAACCGACCATCCTCACGCAAAAACATACCGTATTGAATATAGGCATCGTTATTTAGCGGGTTCAGTGCAAGCGCCTGCTTGAAATAATTTTCCGCTTCAGCCGGTTTTTCTTGATGCCAATACACGATAGCGAGATTGACCAACGGACCGGACAACTCCGGGTGTTTTTGCTGCAGATCGAGCAATTGTTTTTCCGCAGTATTCCAGTCTTCACTCTGCATCGCGACCAGGGCATTGCGAAACGACGTTTCCGCCGCCGGCGGCACTTTAACTTGGTCGGCAAAATAGGGGTTGGGAATGAGCTCTATGGGCGCGCTGGAATCAACAGAAGCTTCTATTTGTGTATCGGGCGTCGTCTTTTTTTCATTAGACGCACAGCCTGCGCCTATCAATGCGATCACCCAGATCAGCAGAAGCGCCGCGCGCGGCTTAATACAGGCCATCACTCACCTCGCTTCGCTGTTCCTGTTTGCCGTAACGCGCTGGCAGAATTTTGGCGAGTTCGGTAAAACTCTGTTTTACCCACTTGTCGTACAGCCCTTCCCAGGAGCGTTCCGCCGTCGCTGCCAGCAGCTCCACGGATTTTTCCTCAAAGGGATACGCCTGTTCTTCCAGCAGAATTTCGTATTGCTCCAGCGCCAAGTCGTCCAGCCCTTTGGGCCGTTCGGAATTCATCAAATCGCGGCTGAGTTGTGAATAAACGTTGCCGATCCGGTAGTTGGCCTCGGTGACGAATTCTGCCACTCCGTAATCCAAAACTTTTTTATACGCCTTAAGCGTTTCATCCAGTGCGCCTTTTTTTGCCGCCAGACTCTTTTTGATGGGCAGCGTCAGTTTGATGCGCTCGAAGCGAGCAAATGCCTCACCGGCAAATTGGCTCGATGCGTAAGCCGCCAAATAGCGGGAGCGATCATTGCGGTCGCCACCGGCTTTCGCGTCGGCATCAATTAACTGGTTCAACCAATAACGTCGCGCCTTGTCATCATCTTGTTGCTGGGCGAGCTGCAACAGTTGATAGCGCGCTTCGGTCGCCAAGGCGAACGGCTTGGGATAAGCCTTAACATATTCCGCATAGCGGTTAGCGGCATCTCCCAACCTGCCGGACTTTTGATA
>DJFQ01000247.1:0-5327 GCA_002432095.1 Marinagarivorans sp. UBA5868
GCTGCCGGTACCGGCGTCGACTCCCGCGCCGATGATGAACGCGCCGGTCTGCAAGGTCAGCTGGTCGTCGCCAGTCCCCAAGCCCAGTGTGCCGGCGCCGGTGTCCAATTCTCCCACCAAGGTGACGGAGTCATCGCCATCGCCCAGGTCACCGTTGCCAATTAGGATTCCACCAGCCCCCACAACGATGGTATTGCTGCCGGCGCTGCCGGTGATGGTCGCTGGAGTCATTGGGCCAGCGTTGACGGTGCCATCCACATTGAGCGTGGTGTCATCGGCCATGGTGAGACCAATCGTCGCCAGCGAACCATCCACGTCGAGCGTGCCGCCGTCGAGGTTCGTCCCCACGGCGAAGTCATGATCGCCGGTCAGGGTCAGGATGCCGGTGTTCTGTTTGGTCAGGATGTCGAAAGTATCGATATCGCCGCCATCCAGCGTGAAGCCCAGTAGGGTGTTCACCGCCAGGGTATCGGTGCCGCCTCCGCCAGACGCATCCACGCCCTCGCCTAGCATCTGCGCGCCATCGTTAAGCACCAGCGTGTCGTCGCCGTCGCCCAGCAGAAGGGAGCCGCTACCGGTATCCAGCGTGCCTGCCAATTCCACGGTATCCGCCCCGCCCCCCAAATCGCCGCTGGTGCGCAAGGTGCCGCTGGTACCAACGGTGATCGTCTGCGCGCCTGCATCGCCAGTAAGCGCAGTCTGGGCACCCCCGGCTGCCTGCATCGTGCCATTCACCGCCAACGCCGAGGTGCCGGTCATGTCGACGGTTGGCGTGGTCAGGCCTCCGTTTATTTGCAGGGTACCCGCGCTGATAGTGGTGGCGCCAATCTGATTGGTCGTCGAGGTCAGCACGCTGGTGCCGGTGCCGATCTGCGCCAGTGTGCCTGGCCCGCTCAGCGTGCCGTCAAACGTGAAGATGTCACTGCGGTTGAGTGACAACGTGGAGGTAGCCGAATCCACAATCACGTTGCCCGCCCCGGCATTACCGGTAGTGCCGCCATTGCCGATCACCAGATTGCCGTCGTTGATCACGGTATTGCCGGTATAGGTGTTGTTACCGGTCAATACCCAGGTGCCACTGTCGTTCTTGGCCAGCGTGGTAGCGCCGGTGCCGTTGTCGCCGATGGCGCCGCCCAAGGTATTATCGCCAGTATTGGTGCCGCCCAGCGCAATCGTACGAGCCGTATTTGTGCCGGCCAGGGTCACCGCGCCCGTGTTAATGAACTGCAACGCACCACTGCCAGAGGACTCGATGAAGGTAACGCCGGTTGCCAGGGTGAATTGACGGTCAGTGCTATCGCCGGCCCCGGTGTAACGCAATGTCGAGCCATTACCTATTACCAGATTGGCGGCGTTGGATGTGGCGGCGCCGATACTGCTGACGATGCCACCGTTGGCGAACTCATCGACTTCCAGAATGCCACCACTGATGGTGGTGGCACCGGTATAGGCGCTGTTGGCGTTGGTCAGTCGCCACAAGCCGGTCCCGGTTTTAGTCAGCGAGGTGGCGCCCGTGCCGCTGTCGTCCAGCTGCCCGGCGAAGATATTGGTGCCGGTGTTGGCGCCGGTGAGGGTCAAGGTGCGCGCAGTGTTGGCACCAGCCAGCGTTACCGGCCCGGTGAACGAAAACTCAATGGTGCCGGTGCCTTCGGAAGCGATAGCGGCGCTGCCGCCCAAGGTGAATGCGCGGTTGGTACTGTCGCCGTTGCCAACATAATTCAGCGTGCCACCATTCAGTATCAGACTGGCCGCATCGGCCGTGGAGGCACCGATAGAGCTGTCGAGACCGCCGTCCGCCAGGCAATCCACCGTCAGGAATCCAGCGTTGAGGGTGGTGGTGCCGCTATAGGTGCTGTCGCAGCCAGCGAGGCGCTGGTTGCCACCGCCATTCTTGATCAGGTTCCCAGTACCGCTGATCACGCCACTGTAGGTCTGATTGCTGCCGTCGAGAAAGGTCAGGGTGCCGCTGCCCAAATCGACGTTACCGCCGGTGGCGCCACCGCCGATTAGCGAAGTTACCGCGGCATTGAAACCGTCCAGGTCCAGCAGCACGCCGGCGGTGTTGTTCAATGTCATATGGCCGCTGGGGCCGAAGGCATTGATCGCCCCCGCGCGCAACGTGCCGCCCTCGACCAACGTGTTGCCGGTGTAGGTGTTGGTGCCGGATAACACCAGCGTGCCGGCCTCGCGTTTGATCAACGTTCCCCCGCCGATGGCGGGTCCCTCAAATTCCAGGGTAGTTCCGGCATTGGTCACATGGATGCCGCCGTTCCCCAGCAGTTGAAAACCGCGATCGATGGCGATACTGCCGCCGGTGTACTCCAGCGACCCGTTATTGAACACCAGGTTGGTGGACCCGGCGCCAGAGGCGCCGATCCCGCTGGCTAGGCCGCCATCCTGAAGACAGTCCGTGCGCAGGTTGGCGCCTTGCAAAGTGGTGGCACCGGTGTAGGTGTTGTTGCAACCATTAAAGGTCTGCGTACCGCCATTGGTGCGCCAGACGCCGCCGGTGCCGCTGATGGTGCCGGAATAGCTGCCGCCACCACCACCGATACGCAGCGTGGCCGAACCCAGGGTGACGTTGCCGCCGTTGCTGCCACCGCCGTTGAGCGGGCCAACGAAGTTATCGAAACCGTTTAGGTCCAACATGGCACCCGCTACATCGGCCAATGTCATGACATTGGCGGTGTTGGGGGTACCGAACGCCTGGGTCGAGCCAGCGCGCAACACCCCGGCGTTGACGGTGTTGCCGCCGACGTAGGTGTTGGTGCCCGACAGCACCAGCGTGCCGGCACCTTCCTTGGTCAGCCGTGTGGTGCCGCTGCCCACGGCGGTGCCGCTGATGGTCAGGGTGGTGCCGGCATCGGTGACGTCGATGGTGCCGCGGTTGGTGCCCAGGGTGAAGCCGCGATTAGTCGTGTCTGTCGCGCCGGTGTATTGCAGGCCGCCACCGTTGAGTACCAGGTTGGCCGAAGCGTTACCGGACCGGCCGATGCCACTGACCTCGCCGCCATTGGCCAGCGAATCTACCGACAACAGGCCGCCGGTGATGGTGGTGGCACCCACGTAGTCGTTAGTATCGTTGGCCAAGGTCAGCGTGCCGGCGCCGCTCTTGGTGAACCCGGCATCGTCCGAGCTGGTGACGAGGCCGGTGAAGCCGAGGTTGGCGCTGGCATCGGTGACTTCCACGCCGCTGCCCAGGATAGCGCCGGACTTGGCGATGGTGAAGCCGCGGTCGCTAATTGTGGTGGCGCCGGTGTAGTGCAACGTGGCGCCTTCCAGCGCCAAGTTGAAAGAATCCGCAGACGACGCGCCGATGCCGCTGGCCACACCGCCATTGCCGATGTTGCCCACCGACAGCATGCCCTGCGCAACGGTCGTGCCGCCGGTATAGCTGTTGCCGGCGTTGCTCAGGGTGACGAGGCCGGTGCCTGCCTTGACGAATCCCATGAGGGCGCCGTTATCGACAATCTGCGAAGCGATGGTGAAGTTGCCGGTGCTGTTCTGTTGCACGCCCAGGTTACCGCCATTGGCACCGGTCAGCATGCCGCCGGTAATCACCTGATCGGTGTTGAGAACCGACGGCGCAACAATAATCGTGCCGTCCACACCGAGCATTTCGCCGGGTTGCACGGTCACCGTGGTGGACACCGGCCGGGTGTAGCGCAAACCGCCTAGCTGCACGCTACCAGCCGCTGTGCCGAAGAAGCCGTCGACGTCGGTAATGAACTCGTTGTCCAGCCAATTGGCCGCGTTGTCCTTGTCGGTGTAGTCGGCCTCTTCGAAGGCCAGGATGTTACCGCCTTCCACCTTCGCGTAGTCGGTGCCGTTGACCGTGGCCCAACCACCCAGCACGGTGTTGGTGGTGGTGATATTGCCGCTGGCCGGCAGGTTGAAGTTCATCAGCCCGCCGGTGCGGTTGATGGCGCCCAGGTTGACGGTTGTGCTGCCGCCCGTGCCGGACGTGGCGCCGATGGTGTTGTTGCCGGCGGTGATGTTCACGCCGTTGAAGGTCTGGGTGTTGGCCTCGCCCGCCGCGCCGGTCACGTTGAGCGTGCCGCCGCTCATGTTGAGCGTGGAGGCGCTGGCGATGATATTGCTGGCCGGGCCGCCGGCAGGGCTGAAATTCAGAGTGAGCGTACCGCCGCCGACGGTGGTAGCGCCGGTATAGGTGTTCGCGCCGGTCAAGGTCTGGGTGCTGGCACCGAGTTTAGTCAGGCCGCCGCTGCCAGTGACATTGCCGGCATAAGTTGCCGTGGTACCGGTGNNNNGGCGCTGCCCAAATCCACCGTGCCGCCGGTACCGGAAAGGGTGCCGAAGGTCCGGTCGAAGCCGTTGAGATCCAGCGTTCCGCCGTTGACTTGGGCGGCCGTGGAACCCCCGAATGCACTGGCCGTGCCGGCGCGCAGTACCCCGCTGTCGACGATGGTCTGCCCGGTATAGGTATTGACGCCGGTCAGCGTCCAGCCGGCATCGCCCGCGCTGCGCAGATTGCCCGTGCCGGAGATGACGCCGGAGACGATGTTGTCGGCGCCAGTATAGCTGCCGCCGAGGGTGGCCGTGCCGCCAATGGCCACTGCCCCGCCCAGCGTCAGCGCCCCCGTGCCATTGCTGTTGAGCGAACCGTTGGAGATGGTCCAGTTCTTGGTGGTCGACTCGCCGGCGCCGACATAGGAGAGATTGCCGCCGCCGATGGAAATGGAACCGGTGCCCAAAGATCCCGCGACGCCGGCATCGGCGATCAGTCCTGCCTCTACCGCGCCGGCGCCTTGAATGCTCGCCGTGCCCGAGAACGTGTTGGCTGTGCCCAAGCGGAGCGTGCGCCCGCTGCTGGCAGAAAATATGGCGGTGCGGCCGGAGTTGCTGCTGATCACGCCCAGCACATTCATGTCCGCCGTATTGGCGCCGAAGCCGAAGGCTTGCGAACCGCCGATAGCGGCAACGTCTCCGGTCAGCGTCAGCGTACCGCTGCCGCTGTTGTGCAGATAGGCGCCTCCGGAATAGTTGCCCGGCCTGAACTGCCAGTTGCGGTTGGAGCTGTGGCCAGTGCCGGTGTAGTGAAGCGACGATGCACCAAGTGCCTGGCCGCCACCCGGCCCGAGCAGGATGGTGCCATTGGCCACGGTGGTGGGCGCGCCCAGGGCACTTGCAACGCCCAGGTCCGCGATCGAGCTGAAGGAATAGGAATCGCCGCCCCAACTTGGCAGAGTCGTGAACTGGGTTTGCCCTTGATAGTTGTTGGCGTTGTTGGTCAGCGCAATGCCAGCGCCGACGTTCATACCGCCAGCGCCCGTGTAGAACTCATCTCCAAGTCCGCTGCCCCGGAT
>DJFQ01000247.1:5445-30379 GCA_002432095.1 Marinagarivorans sp. UBA5868
GGCCTTGATCAGCCCGCTGGCGCTATTGATCACCGAATCAATGGTGACATTGCCGGCGTTGGTAATCGTAGGATCCACACCGCCGAGTGTGAGAGTACTCCCGTTGAGCACCCACCCGTGGTGGCTCACAAAGTTGAGGTTATGGGCGGTGATCGGCTGCGCCAGACTGATAGTGCCGGGCGTGGTGCTGAAGAAAGCGTCATCCAGCGCACCATTGTTCCAGGCGCTGTAAGGACCACTGACGCCGTCGTTGTTCGGGCTCCAGAAAGCGTCGGTGGTATTCCAGGTGCCTGCGCCGCCCAGGCCAACGGCGGTGTTGTTGGGGTCCCAATAGCGATCGGCGGCCCAGGCCGGCATCTGTGCCATCAGCATCGCCGCCAGAAGGGATGTCCGTAATGGCCATGGCCCCGGCGGTAGACTTTTGGTCATTCTTGTGTGATCGGGCGCGCCCACAGCCGTCACGGTTCGCTGATCAACCCTGCATCCACGCTTGCCGCGCGGCCTCGCCAGCTCCGATACGACTACCCAAGCGCACATTGATTTGGACCAGATGATACGAAAGACACGATTCATTTTTTTCTCCTTGATCGCCAATGCCCTGGCGCGTTAATGCTGCCGGGTGACTCACGAATTCACACCACGCGCACACCGCGTATGTTCGCCCGCGTGTTAAGCCAGAATGACTCATTCTCAAAACGGTGGAATATATCGGGTGGCAACACAGTCGTGCGTTCCGGTGCAGTCACTTTCCTGCCCACGGTATGCAAGCCCGGCATGCCTGTGCGCTCATCAAATTCGCTCACATCGAAATGCACATTGTTGAAATCATGCGGGAACGGCGACTCGCCGATAAAGTCGTAAACCGCTGCCATAGCCATGGCGGGATCGCGCACCAGCGTTTCGTACTGCAACAGCATCAGATGATGCGCATGCTCACCATAGAACGCCTCTTTCAACGCATTGTAGGAATGGCCCACGATGCCTTCCCCGAAAGTAACGGCTTCAACGCGGTTATAAACCGTGCTCCCGGTTTGGAAATTCACCATGAAAGACGGACGCAAAGCGTTCCTCTGGATGGCCCGCTCCAGGCTGTCGACAATCCATGGGACCTGGCGCACGCAGGCGATAATCTTAAAGTCTGGAAACAGCTCATGCAGTACCGGCAACTTCGCGCACCATTTGCGGCTGGTATCGAAGATCACGCCGGCCTCGAATTCTGCGCCGTAATAGCTCGCGAAAAGACCGTGCAGCACGCGCTGGCGCTGCTTATCGGTGATGAAGGCAGCAAGCTCGTTTCTGTCGCTCATCTCGCCCGACATGACATCGATCATGCCGGCGAGCGGGCTACTCATATGCGCGTGGAAGCGCGGATTCTGCCGCAGCAAAGCCGCCAGCAACGTAGAACCCGACCGGGGTAAACCTGAAATGAAATGAAGAGCTTGCATCCTACCGCCTTGTCTTTTTAAATTTGAACGACACTATCCAGCGAAACCGGTTAACCCCCCGCTACCGGTGCGGCCGGATCCCGACTCACATCCACCTGTACCCGCTCACGCAGCGACTCCGGCAACCGGCGCATCAACGCCTCATACACCGCCTGCGACCGGCGCAGGCCCAGCGCCACGTTGTAAGCATAGCTCGCCCGCACGTCCGTGTGGCCGACCAGCGTGACCACCCCGCCCTGGCGTTCCTCCAGCACCGCCGCCACCTGGTCCAGCAGCGGCTCGAACTCCGGCCGGATCTCCGCCTTGTCCGTGTCGAACAGCACTGTTCCCAGGAGCGGACCGCCTTCAGCCAAGCCTGCCACCCAGCTCGCCGGCTGATTCACCTCGGTCCGCAGGCTCACCACCAGTCCTTGTTGGGCCTCGGCATCCAGCCGTGCCCTCAACGCCTCCTGCACCGCCTGCGCCCGAGCCAGCGCCAGGGCTTCACCCTCGCCATCCGCAGCGATCACTACTTCCCCGCCACCGTGCTTGCGCACCGCGTCCGCCATCCGGTCAATCACCGGCAGGTGGGCGGCGCGGACATGGGCACTGCCCGGGGCGAACAGGACGGTGCCCAGTTGCAGTTCCACCAACTCCATCACACAGCGCCGGATACCCCAGTCGAACCGCACCGGGAGGCCGGGGGTGATCCGTCGCATCAGCGGGTTGTCCGTGGTGAACCGGGCGTCGGCCGGCAAGGTGGCCGGGTCGACCTTCAGGATAAAGTTGCGTCCGCGCTCCCAGGTTCCACCTGCGATACCGGCCAGGTGGTAGCGCCCGAACCGGTCAGTCTCAGCCACCAGCCCTTCCACCGAGACGATCCGCACCCCGGGGATGCCCCGTTCATCCGGCGGCGTCTGCTCGCCGTCGCCGTCACAGTCGTTGAACACCGTGCCGAACACCAGGCTGTCGTCCGTCAGCGGATCAGCGATCAGTTCCACCCGCGCCGTAGCAATGTTGGAGATTGCGTCGCCGCTGGTCGGCGAGAAGGCCTGGGCCTGGTTCTCGTGCAGCCCCGGCCGTACCCCGGCACCGACCCGCATCAGGTACACCAGCGTCGCACTGCCGCCCCCGGCGATATCAATCCCGCCGAAGCGCACCGGCCGGAACCCATCGGCCGTGCCCGCATTGTCGTCGTCCGCCACCAGCAGCGAGCCTTCCACGTAGGTGAAGCCGGCCGGCGGGGTGTCCACGATGCTGCCCTCACGTAACCGCCCGTTGCCCAGGTTGTGCACCGTGAGGGTGTAGCGCACCAGGTCGCCGATGCGCACCTGCCGCACCGCCGCGACCTTGGCTATGCGCAGCGCCGAGGCGGCCACCGGATGCTCAAGCGCACAGCTTACGCAGGTCACGTTCGTCAGGTTGCCGTTGCTCTGGGCAACCACCGCGTTGGTGACGCTCGCATCGGCCTGGTCATTGATGGTGGCCGGATAGGTAAAGGTGTAAACGCCGGCCGGCGTCCCCGCCGGCAAGGTGCAGGTGATGGTCGCATTCCCGGCCACACACCCGGCTGGCAGCGTGCCGACCGTGAGCCCCGCACCGGGGGTGTCGGTGAGGACCAGCGCACCGTTGAGCGCTGCGCCGGTAATGCTCGCACTCAGGGTGTAGGTGATGCTCTGGCCCACCTCCAGCTCCGTGCCCGGTGCCGGGTCAGCGGTCTTGATCACCTCGACCTCGGCGGCGATCACCGTCACCGGGACTATGCAGGTGCCGTCGCAGGTGGGCGGGTTGGCCGGGTCGGCGCTGCTGCCGGTCACGGCATTGTCCACCGTGCCGCCCGCCGGAGCCTCGTTGGTCACCGTGGCGGTGTACATCACCGGGTAAGTCCCCGGTATCGTGCCCGTCGGCACCGTACAGCGCAGGACCGCGCCGCTGGCGCTGCAGGTGGCGATACCCGCGTCGGTCACGGCCCCGAACGCCAGGCCGGTGCCGAGGGCGTCGGTCAGGGTGGTGTCGGCGGTGGTCTGCGAACCGGTCACCGTGGCGGTCAGGGTGTAGGTGATGGTGTCCCCGGCCCGCACGGGGCCAGCCGTGTCGGCCGTCTTGGCGTAGCCCACGGCCGGGGGCGTCACCGGCGTCGAGGTTACACAGGTGCCCGCACAGGTTGGCGGGGCGGGATCGGCCGGGTCGGCGCTGGTCCCGGTGACGCTATTGTCCACCGTCCCGGTCGCGGCGCTGTTGACCCGCGCGGTATAGCCGACGGTGTAGGTGCCCGGCACCTGCCCCGGTGGCAGGGTACAGGTGACGGTGCTGCCGTTGACGCCGCAGGTGAAGGCGCCAGCAGCGGTGATGGCGTTGAAGGTCAGCCCGGTGCCGAGGGTGTCGGTCAGGGTGATGTCGTAGGGGCTGGGTGCGTAGGCCACTGTCACCGTCAGGGCAAAGTTGACGATGTCACCCACCGCGACAGGACCGGGGGTGTTGACCGTCTTGCCATAGGTCACCAGGGCACGCGCACCGACCGTTTCGGTGTCCGTGGCGGGTGCCAGGGTGCCCTGCGCCGGGGTGCCGCTGGCGCTGGCGATGTTGGTCACGGTGCCGGCATCCAGGTCGGCCTGGGTGATGGTATAGCTCGCCGTGCAGGTGGTGCTGGCACCCGGGGCCAGGGTGGTGGCCGGGCAGTTCACGGTGGCGATCTTGTCGTCGGTCACCACCAGGGCGCTGACAGTGATGTTACCCGCGTTGGTCACGGTATATTCGTAATCCACTACATCGCCCACGGCAGCGTAGGGGGTACCGCCCACCGCCTGTTTATCCAGGGTCAGCAGCGGCGTCAGCGCGGCCGTGGCCACTGCATTGTCCGTCGCCGGCCCCAGGGTGCCTTGCGTCGGGGTGCCCGTCGCTGCCGCGTTGTTAGTCACCGAGCCGGCGTCCAGGTCCGCCTGGGCCACCGTGTAGCTGGCCGTACAGGTCATACTGGCGCCCGGCGCCAGCGTCGTGGCCGGACAATTGACGGTGGCAATCCGGTCGTCACTGACGCCCAAGGCGTTGATGGTCACATTACCGGTGTTGGTCACCTGGTAGGTGTAGCTGATCACCTCGCCCACCGCTGCGTAGGGATCACCTGCTATCACCTGCTTGTCCAGGGTCAGGGCCGGCGCTGCCGTCGCCAGTACCGTCGCCGCATCCAGCGCGGGTGCGAGGGTGCCCTGGGCCGGGGTGCCAGTTGCTTCTGCGTTATTGGTTACCGAACCCATGTCCAGATCCGCCTGGGTCACACTGTAGGTCGCCGTGCAGGTCGTGCTGGCTCCCGGTGCCAGGGTCGTTTCCGGACAGGTCACGGTGGCAATCCTGTCATCACTGACAACCAGCGCGTCAATGGTGACATTGCCGGCATTGGTGACCTGGTACTGGTAGCCCACCAGGGCACTCACATGATCGTAAGGCGCCCCCGAGACGGCGCTCTTCACCAGCACCAGCAACGGTTGTGCGTCCACACTGACAGTTTCGGTGTCCGGCGTCGGTGGCAGCGGACGTTGGGCGGGGGTGCCCGTGGCTTCGGCGCGGTTAGTCACCGTCCCGGCATCCAGGTCTGCCTGGGTCACACTGTAGCTGGCCGTACAGGTGGCGCTTTGCCCCGGTGCCAGGGTCACCGCTGGACAGTTCACCATCGCGATCCGGTCGTCGGTCACCGATAGCGTACTGATCGACACATTGCCGGTGTTGGTCAGGCGGTATTCGTAATTGACCACGTCGCCCACCGCGCCGTATGGCGCGCCGCTCACCGCGACCTTATCCATCGTCATGGAGGCCGTGGTATCCGCCTGCACAGTCACGCTGTCCCTGCCCGGTACCAGGCTGCCCACGGTCGGTACACCATCTGCTGTGGCGATGTTGGTCACGGCGCCGGCGTCCAGGTCGGCCTGGGTTACGTTGTAGGTCGCCGTGCAGGTCATGCTGGCCCCCGGCGCCAGGGTCGTCGCCGGACACACCACCGCCCCGATCCGGTCGTCGTTCAGGGTGATCGCATTGATCGTCACCGCGCTGGGGTTGCTAACCACATAGTCGTAGGTCACCACATCACCCGCATTGTCGTAGGGCGCACCCGCGACGGCGGTCTTCTCCAGGGTCAGGGCCGGGGTTGCGCTTGAGGTGGCCACCGCGGTGTCCGTCGCGGGGCTCAACGTACCTTGCGTCGGTGTGCCGGTGGCACTGGCATTGTTGGTCACCTGCCCCGCATCCAGATCCGCCTGGACCACCGCATAACTGCCGGTGCAGGTGGTGCTCGCCCCCGGTGCCAGCGTGGTCACCGGACAGTTCACCGTGGATATCCGGTCGTCGCTCACCGCCAGGGCATTGATGGTCACATTGCCGGTATTGGTGACCCGGTAGGTGTAGTCCACTAGGTCGCCCACTGCATCGTAGGGGTTACCGGCGACGACCCGTTTGTCCAGCGTCAGCGCCGGCTGTGCTGTCGCCGCCACCGTCTCACTGTCCGTGGCCGGGATTAATGTCCCCTGCGCCGGAGTGCCGGCGGCTGACGCGTTGTTGGTGACGGACCCGGCATCAAGATCCGCCTGGGTCACGGTATAGTTCGCGGTACAGAGGGTGTTCGCCCCCGGCGCCAGCGTCGTCGCCGAACAGGTAACGCTTGCAATCCGGTCGTCGGTGACCGCCAGGGCGCTGACCGTCACGTTGCCGATGTTGGTGACCCGGTACTGGTAGCTGACCACATCACCTACCACCACATAGGGAGCACCGGCCACGGCCGTCTTTACCAGGGTCAACTGTGGCTGGGTATCGGCTACCACGGTCGCGCTATCGGTGGCCGGGGTCAGGGTGCCCCGGGTGGGTGTGCCGGTGGCGCTGGCGGTGTTGGTCACCGAGCCCGCGTTCAGGTCCGCCTGGGTCACGCTATAGCTGGCCGTACAGGTGGTACTCGTCCCCGGTGCTAGGGTGGTCACCGGGCAGCTCACGGTGGCGATGCGGTTATCGGTGACGGCCAACGCATTGATGGTCACGTTGCCGGTGTTGGTCACCNNTCAGGCGCGGCTGGGCATTGGCGTCGACGGTAGCCTGAGCCGTGGCCGGGGTGAGCGTACCCTGTGCGGGGGTTCCCGTGGCGCTGGCGGTGTTGGTCACCGAACCCGCATCCAGGTCCGCCTGGGTAATCGTGTAGCTGGCGGTACAGGTGGTGTTCGCTCCCGGTGCCAGGGTGGTCACCGGGCAGCTCACGGTGGCGATGCGGTTGTCGGTGACCGCCAGGGCGTTGATCGTCACGTTGCCGGTGTTGGTCACCAGGTACTGGTAACCCACCGCACCGCCCACGGCGCTGTAGGGCGCACCGGATACCGCACTCTTGGCCAGGGTCAGGCGCGGCTGGGCATTGGCGTTGACGGTAGCCTGAGCCGTGGCCGGGGTGAGCGTACCCCGTGCGGGGGTTCCCGTGGCGCTGGCGGTGTTGGTCACCGAACCCGCATCCAGGTCCGTCTGGGTAATCGTGTAGCTGGCGGTACAGGTGGTGTTCGCCCCCGGTGCCAGGGTGGTCACCGGACAACTCACGGTGGCGATGCGATTATCGGTGACCGCCAGGGCGTTGATGGTCACGTTGCCGGTATTGGTCACCAGGTACTGGTAGCCCACCGCACCGCCCACGGCGCTGTACGGCGCACCGGACACCGCGCTCTTGGATAGGGTTAGCGTGGGTGTGGCCGCTGTAGCATTGACCGTCGCCTGATCCCGGAGCGCATTCAGCGTCCCGCCGGTTGGCGTGCCGGTCGCGGTGGCGATATTAGTCACGGCGCCCGCATCCAGGTCCGTCTGGGTAATGGTGTAGCTGGCGGTACAAGTCATCGTGGCGCCCGGTGCCAGAGTGGCCGCCGGGCAGTTCACCAGTGCGATCCGATCGTCGGCCACCGAGATCGCATTGATGGCCACATTGCCGGTGTTGGTCAGCACATAGGTATAGGGAATCACCTGCCCCACCGACGTGTAGGTCGTCATGGTGCTCCCCTTGTCCAGCGTCCAGGCCGGCACTGCCAATGAGATTACCGCATCGTCCGTCGCGGTCAGTGTCTGGTTGCTCGGGTTGCGCGCCGTGGCCTGCGCGATGTTGGTCACGATGGTCGCGTCTACATCGGCCTGGGTAACCGTGTAGCTCCCCGTGCAGGTAACGCTGGCCCCCACTGCCAATGCAGTGACCCCGCCGCAATTCACCGTTGCAATCCGGTTATCCGTCACTGCCAGGTTGGTCAGGTTGGTGCTGCCGGTGTTGGTCACCACATAGCGGTAAGTCGCCACATCGCCCGCGCTGTCGTAAAAGATATCGCTGGTCACGCTCTTGACCACGCTCAACCCGGATGGCGCCGTCGTTGCCCGGTTGGTGAGGGTACAACTGATGTTGTCACCGGCCGCAATGGTGACATTGAAGTCGCTGCCCGAGCCGCTGGGCAAGACGGTGGTTGATTGCGGTGTTGTGTTGGTGCAGTTGATGGAAGGTGCATAGGCGGTCAGCGCCGAGGTGCTGCCGGCCGCCATGAACTCGCGCAAGGCATAGGTCGTGCCCGCCGCCGCTGGCGCCACCTGGATACTGCCGTTGCCGATGGCACTACCCGTGCCCGTGGTGGTGGTCTGCACGCCATTGGTGCCGACGATACGCAAGGTGAACTGGTCGCTCACCGCAATCCGATTTGAGGCCAGCGCCTTGTTGAATTGCAGCCGCGGCAGCAGCGGTTCTTCTTCCGCGATAGTGGATGTAGTCACCTCCTGTGGCACTCCGCCGCAGGTGCGTAGCGAGGCCACGTTGTACGGGTCGGCCAATGTTGGCGTGTCCAGCGCAAAGGTGATCGTCTCGCCCGGATCGCCCGAGCCATCATCCACCAGCGTCACCGGTAGGTTAAATATATTGTCGTCGTAGGTCCCCGCCGGAATAAATACATCGAAACTGGCTGCATTCCCCGGAGTCAGGTAGTCCACCCCGAGCGTCGCCGTGCCCCCGGTGATGGTCACGTGCACGTTCATCCCGCCCGCCGGTACCGTACCCGCCAGGCGGAGTTGCGGTACATTTGCCGTTGGTGCGTCCTCAATCTGGAGATAAGAGGTCTGCGCAAACTCAATAAAAGGACGCAATGTCACCTGAATGTTGTCGAGGAAATTCCCACTATTCGGTTGGTTTCCCGCCGATGAAATAGCCTCAAAACCGAGATCGACCGTGCCGGATGTTCCCGTGTACCTGAACTGACCGCTGTAATCAACCCAGCCGTTGCCTGTTACCCCCGTCCCCCCAAGAACGGGAGTGTTCGCTGTGCCCACGGAGGGAACAATGGTTCGTATGCTTCCGTTGGCGCTAGTCGACATACGCGCGATGGGCGTGGCACCGATCCTGAATTCCAGGACATCGGCGACGGTATTGCTCCGCCGCCCCATATGGCTGACGCTCCACCCCACAGATTCATCGTTGAGCAGACAGACGTCCTGTCGCAAACGCGACGCCACAAAGGCATTCAGTTCGATGAACTGATTACCTGCGCGAGAGAACAAGCTCGCATTTGTAAAATTATCCACCCCGTTGTTCGGCCAGAACTCTATCGGCCGACCTATCGTGCTATTACCAGGGATAGGTGTGTTCTGGCACGTTTGAGCCAACACGGCAGCAACCGTCTGCGTTGGATGTGTCGTAATCCACCCAGGCACAGCCACGTCCATCACTGCTCGCCAGCAAACACCCTCTGCCCTAGGCGCCGAATTCGGCGTCGTGTCCATGATAGGCTGCTCAAAACCCGTATTGATCATAGTCCGCTGCACCTGGGCCTGCGCCTGTACCCCCAGGATCAGGGCCGCCAGTACCATCACCAGCAAATACAGGTGTCGATGCAACAATCGCCCTCTGTTCAGGTTGGCCGGGTCAGATAAAACACGCATACAAAGAGCTCCCATCATTCCATTCTCCCGCATCAGTACCGGCCCGTGAGGTTCAGGAACCAGCCGCGCTGCGTGTAATCAAAATCGGTCAGGTCGTCGCTGAAGTCGGTGAAGTTGTAACCCACACCAATACGGAAGTGATGGCCAAGGTCGCGATCCAGACCGACCAAAAAGCCATGCCGGGTACCACCGTCATCTACCATCAGCCAGCGGTACTCCGCCAGGGCGTGCCAGCGCTGGCGCAGTTCGTAACGCGCCTGTAAGGCGGCGAAACTGGTGGCCGAGTCAAACCACAGTCCCTCGCCCCGCCCCATCCGCACCTCACCCTCACGGCGCGCCAGCTTGGCCGCGTATTCCCAGTGGCGCCCCAGCTGGTATACGCCCTCGAATGAGACGACATGCGAGCGTTGATCCACCTGTGCCCCACCGTTCTGCCCCAGCGTTGCGAGGTCATACAGGTAGGTGTAGCGTCCGAACAGTCCCCAGCGGGCAGTGTCCCAGGGCCGGTAGGCAAAACCGAGATTGCTTTCGAGGAACCGCGCGCCCGCTCGTGGATCGAGCTGGTCATCGGTGTCGGCGTAGTTCAGGCGCGCTGCGATGCGCCAGCTGTCGTTGATCCGGTGTGTCAGGCGGTTGGTACTGACCCATTGTTCGCGCTCTTCGGCACCCGTATCGCGGCGCCGCTCCAGCCGGCTGCGCCAGTCGGTGTCAGGCGAGGTATGCCCACCGCTCACACTCACGGCCCGGCGCTCCACCACACCGGTTGCCGCATCAAGTTCGCCGGCATTGAGTGTGAAACCGAGATTCCAGCCCTGGCCGGGATAGAAGTCCATGCCGTAGGTGTGGACCAGCCCGCTTTGCGTGGGCTCTTTGAGGAATTGGCTTTCGTTATACAGGGTGACCTGGTTGGATAACCGCCATCGCTGGCCCAGCGACCAACCACCGGACGGGTCGGGATTGAACAGCGAACGGTGCGTACTATCGGTCGAATAGGTATAGGCGCCGTACACGCTGTGATCGGGGCCAATGCCGTACTCGGCATTCACCTGCGCCGCATCGCCGCGATCACCGGAGGTCACTTCGGCGCCTACCGAGGATCGGTCGCCATACAAGTACTTGCTCCCCAGGGTCAGGGCATCGTTGTCAGCGTAACGCCCCTCGTCGTCATCCAGCGTAAATTGTGCCAGGCCGTACAGATCCAATGACTCACCGATCCGGTGGGTGTATTTGAGCGCGCCCAAGCTCCCGACGGCATCAGCCACACTGGTGTCTTCCACCCGGCGAAGCTCGCCGCTGAGCGTATGGGTGTCGTCGATACGCCACTCCAGTGTGGTCTGCGCCTGGGTGAGTGCGTCGCTACCGCTCTCGGCCTGGCTGTAGCGCGTATACAAGCCCAGTTGCGGGGTGATGTTGCCCAGGACCTCGGCTCCCTCCTCCGTGATGGCGCGGCCTGTGGCATAACGGCTTTGCGAATAGCCTTCACCCATGTCGCGCCACCAGGTGCCCGCCGACCAATCCTGCTCGGTCCAACCAAGCTCCTTGAGGTTCGCGCGTGCCTCCACCAGCCGGGCCTCGCCTTCGCGTGGCCCCTGGGCGTCTACCCGGCTGAAGGTGAAACCGCCATTGTCGGAAGAGAATACCGGGGCCGTGGCCGATTCCGTCTCCACATGTTCGGCCTTGAGGTAGGTGCCCTTGCCCGCCTGCAGGGTAAGGTCTCCGCCCAGCATGGTGTAATCCTCACCGGCACGGTTCTCATCCACGTAGGTCAGGCCCACACCCACATGGTCACCAAACCATTGCCGCGCGCGACCGCCGGCAGCAATCTGGTCGCTGTCAAAATCGGCAGGTACCCATTCATAGTCCACCACCAAGCGCTGCTCCAGGCCGTCCAGGGGCGCGTCGCGCGTAAGCGTCGGTGAGTTTTCGCGGGTAATCTGAGCCAGCGGTCGGGTGAGTAACAATCGCCCCTGCAATTCGTCGATCTCATAATCCACGCCGCGCTGCAGCGGGATGCGCCGCTCGACTCGCCCGGTCGTCAGGTCGCGCACTTCCAGCACCACCAAGTCGGAGCCGGGCAGCAAATCGGTATGTTGCAGGTAATAGAGGCTGCCGCCGGTGCCGAGCAACTCGACGTGACCGGGCGCCGTTTGGGCTTCAGACCCAAACAGCCGTAGTTCACTGCGCGGGTCGCCCCACATATTCGGGTCCTGCGAACGCCAGTTCAGCGCCGCGCCGTAGAGCGAACGGACATATTGCGCATACTCGGTACCGGTCAGGCCGGTGGCGTAATTGCCCCACAGCGCCTGGTTCTTGTCCCAGTCCACCCGCACATAAAAGCGTCCCATGGTGTCGACATCCCGGTAGGTGGTGGAATCGTCGCCGTAGACCGGGTAATACAGATCCGGGTCCAGGCGGCGGAACACGTCCTGCGGGTCGGCTGCGGTAAAACCATCGAACAAGTGTTCCAGATCACGCTCGGTAGTGTCCGCTTGCGCCGTCACCAGGTACTTCCCTTTCAGCTTGGCCTTGCTGTAAAACGCCAGCCGGCCATCGCTGATCACGTCGTCCTGGTAGCGGTTGTCATTGTCGAAATAGGCTTGAGAGCCACTGATGTCATTTTGTGAAAAGGTGACATCCGCCAGACCGACGGCAAAGAAGTAACGCCCGGTCACGTCTATCTCCAGCTGGTGACGCTCATCCTCAGCACCCTGCTCGCCTCCCCGCGCGACTATCTCGAACGCATGCTGCCCCACCGGTACCAGGTACTCGGCTGCAAACTGCCGTTCCAGGTCTATCGGATGATCATCGCCATTGATCGTCAGCGACATCCCCTGCGGCACGTCGCGTCCATGAATGCGGATACGTGATCCATAAATGGGGATGTTTTGCAGACGCAGTCCATTGCCGGCGAAAGCCTCGTCAACCAGGCTACGCTGGAGCGCTTCGTCCAGGCTCATGGCCGTGCCGTCCTGCTCACTGATCCGCAATAATTGCCCGGTGCGCTCGGCCTCCTGCGGCGTCACCAGGCGCAACGTGCGTGGCAGGGTTTCGTCGTAGCGGCCGTGGCCATCGTAGGCACGCAGGACATACACCAGAACATCCCCCACCCGCAGGCTCGCGTTCTTATCCAGCGATCCATCCCACTGCGCGCGAGCGACGCCGGAAACCTTCACCGGCACCGTCGCCAGTGGTTCGATGAGGTCGACGTCCATAGCGCGATAAAGAGCAATCTCGTAGCGTTCAACAAACGCCGGGTAGTTGCCCCGGACGTAAAAATCCACGGCCCGGGTGATGCGGCGACCGTCATAAGGCACCACCGACGGCGCCGCCACAGACAATGCCGGCTGCCCCAGCACCGGGTCTTCGGTTGCCCAGATGGCGGCACCGCAGGCCAGTGTGACCGCGAATCGACCGGTTGCTACGGCTCGGCCCGGCTGCTGCATGGCAATGGTCACACGACGATCCGGTTGCAACACTGCCGATGAAGAGTTCACATCCGTGTTCTCGGTCACGGGGACGTCATAGCTGCGCGTGCGCAACTGGAACAGCAATCCTTCCTCGCCAAGACACCCCTGGGGGGTGCAATTGAGCATTGCCACCTCGGTGTCACCGGCCGGCTGCGCTGGCTCTGCGCCTTGCTCCGCCGCATTTGCCCAAGCTAGTGGCCCTGCCAGCAGGCCCAGGAGGACACACCGGCCAACGGCATCGCCGGACCGAAGCAGCACAAAATGCAGCCGGAAAATTAGTTTCATCACAGACCCTATCGCTCCTGCCTTCTATAGGAAAAGTGCTGGATTCCGATCCCACTGGCTTTGTTAACGCCAGCGAGCCCTCTACGGTCGAGCCTTGAACACAGAGTGTGCTATCCGGATCGCGATCGGGTCGTGTGCAGGTGCGGAGTATGGGAGGCACTGAAGACGGGAGAAGCGTCGCATCGCAGGACGCCGGCATTATGAGGTACACCGCCTTGGGCGACCGTCATGATCATCCCAGCCTGATTGGCTGGCGGTAACACTGAACGGAATATGCTGTTCATCCTTTTCCCCTTTATATACGTGATCCATGGATAAACCATCATCCACCAGAACGAGCTTGCTTAAGAATTCGCTGTTCCCACCGATCACCCCTGCCCCAAAGCAAAATCCTCGCTAGCCTGGCACGGCTGCGATGACCAGCGTTTGTATCAACATGAAGCAGGAGGTGACACTACTATCGTTGTAGCCCAATTATTATCACCGCGCCAATTTTTGGTTACTAAAAAAAATCTTTATATTCAATTTGTTTACCCGGTCATATACCGCGTCTTTATCGCTGAAGTAATAAAGCGCTGTACCGCATCAGACGTGCCAGCCAGCAGCGGAATTGAGGTACCATTTTGCCACCTCCTGAGCCTGGCCTTCCTGCGCCAAGCCCAACCCCAACCCCAACCGACATGCGCTGACATAAGCACCTGTAGATTTCCATCTATTCCCCATAGCACTACTCTCCTGTTCAAACGCCAGTTGATCCTAAATCGCTTTTCTATAAATACTGCCATTGATCATGCAGAATCGATGTGACAGGAGAACCAACTGATTAAGCTTCCCTGAGCGCATCTTCCAAAAGAAGATTAGTCGTCTAACCGCCGCTTCGCTAATTAAAATTGTTCTGGATTTGTTAAGGGGATTTTTTATGTTTGCGGTGGCGCATTTCTAATCATAAAAAAAGTAATGTTACGGGAGAGATTGTTAACAGTGGGCTGGAAGTGTGTTTTTTCCAAGAAGGTATTGAAGATTATTCCCGCAGGAACATTCAGATTTTTTGCAGGACCACATCTAATTCCTGAAAATCAATGGGTTTGGTCAAGTGATTATCGAAACCGGCATCCTTCGCCAATTGTTTGTCTTTATCTTGCCCCCAACCCGTTGCAGCGATGAGGAATATTTTTTTACCCCATGCTTGCCCACGAATACGCCGCGCGACTTCGTAGCCATTGATATCGGGAAGACCTATATCCAGCAACATGACATCGGGCGAAAACTCTTCTGCGAGCGTAAACCCGGTTGTTCCATCGTTAGCTGTACGTGTTACGTGACCGCTCATTCCCAAAAGCAACGCGAGGCTATCCGCTGCATCAATATTATCGTCGACAACCAAAATACGTTTAGCACTGGTAACCGCGTCGACTTTATTCTCGAAGGGTTGTGTTGTTTCCATTGACGAGGTCGCAATCGGCAAACGAACAGTGAATTCACTGCCTCTTCCGTCGCCCTCGCTACGCGCAACAATCGTTCCCCCGTGTAACTCCACTAATCCACGCACCAGGGAAAGCCCGATACCCAAACCGCCTTGTGAGCGTTCAAGTGCTGGCGTGAGCTGAGAAAACATATTGAAGATGTTCGATAGCTGTTCCGGCGGAATTCCGATACCCGAGTCAGCTACGCATATAACGGCGTCTTCTCCGTCCTGAAATGCTTTTAACGAAATAGTGCCGCCCTCCGGGGTATACTTCACGGCATTCGTTAATAAATTGGAAATGATTTGAATAACACGTGTTGAGTCTGCATCAATAATAAGTGGCTCAGCAGGATTTTCCACACTGAAAATATGTCTGGATTCTTTCATTAACGCATGGGATGCCTCAACGGCGTGCTGGATGATATCGGCGAGGTTGATGTGCTGTTTGCGAAGCTCCAGGCGCCCCTGGGATATACGCGAAGCCTCCATGAGATCATCAACGAGGTGCGTCATTTGCAACACATGGCGTTCAATGATACTCCGCGACCATTGCACGAAAGGATCCTTAGCCTCCTTGACGCGCATAATTTCCAGAACGTTACGCACAGGGGCTAAAGGATTACGAAGCTCATGAGCAAGGGTGGCTAAAAACTCGTCTTTGCGGCGATCTGAAATGGATAATTGAAGGTTTAAATCGCGCAGCTTTTCTTCCGTCTGTTTGCGTTCAGAAATATCAATCACAATACCGAAAACGGAAAGCGCCTCACCAGCTTCGGAATAGGCCGCATGACCGCGACCTTCCATCGTCAGCCAGTTTCCGGTTGCATGTTGCAACCGAAATTGAACGCTGTAATCCGACTTCAGTTGGATTGCGTTTTGAATTTCAGCAACAACTGACAATCGATCATCAGCGTGTATTAAGTGATAGAAAGCTTCCGAGGTACTTCCGAACGCTTCCGCAGTGAAGCCGGTCAGTTGTTCCAGTTCCTGGCTCCACCAGACATGTCCGGAATTCAAGTTCTCCGACCACACGCCCATTCGCGCACTTTGAATCGCGACACTTAATAAATCGCGGCTTTCTTGCAGTTCCTTTTTGGTTTCACGTAACGAGGCGAGTGAGCTTTCAGCGTGCTTGCGGGCATGCAGTAGCTCCCGCTCATAATTTTTCCTGTCGGTTGCAACAAAAAAGGCCAACTGGTCAAAGTGCTTATCGCCATGTTTTTGACGAATCGCATTGATCAACATAGGCAATGCTTTACCGTCGCGACCAATCAATTCCATTTGTACTTCTGCCACAGAACCTTGCATCTGGAGCAACGGCGCCCAATGTGTGTGGTGAAAAAATCGTCCTCCGACGGTAAACAAATCCTGTATTCGCTTTTTTCCGATCAGTTCGCTGACATCAAACCCGAGCCATTTGCAAAACGTTGCATTAGCCCGGCAAATCATTCCATTAGTCTCTGTTGTCACCAAGCCGCAGGCTGCAAATTCAAAAGACGATGGAATGTCGGGAATAGTATCCATAGCGTGAACATCTTAAAAAGATTTTCTTTGTAAATAACTTTCGATCGCTTCGGTGCTCGCACAAGGTGCGCTAAGGTGCGGACAATGACCAACGTTATCGATAATACACATCTCGGCATCAGGCATTGCTTCTTGCATGTACTCGCCAACACTACAGGGCGCAATAAAATCGTCGCTGCATTGCAGAATCAATGCGGGTGTCCTGGATTTTGGCAGCGCATCCCGGTGGTCGGATAAAAACGTTACTCGCGCAAAATGCTTAGCGATTTCCGGGTCTGTTCGACAAAAACTGTTCGTCAGTTCCTCCGCCAGCTCCGGTTGATCGGGCGCGCCCATAATTGCGGGAGCCATGGTGCTTGACCACCCCAGATAATTACTGTCTATCGTGTCACACAGCTCTTCGACATCGGCACGCGAAAAGCCACCAATGTAGTCCCCGTCATTAATGTAACAAGGAGAAGGACCCACCATAATTTGACACTTGAATTTTTCGGGAGCGGCTACAGCGGCGAGCAAGCCGATAACCGCACTGACAGAATGACCAACAAACACAACAGGCGAGTCTGTTACTTCATCAATGATTTCTATCAGGTCATCGGCGTAGCCTTGCAATGATCCATATTTTTGAAAATCGTATGCTGACAGGTCTGACTTTCCGCTACCGACCAAATCAAACAAAACAACTTTGTAACGATCCTGAAACGATGGAGCAAGATATCGCCACATCGTTTGGTCGCAACCGAAACCATGAGCAAACACAATTGCTGTCGATCCCTTACCATGAACGTGAATATTATTGCGCAGATGGATACTCATAATTTATCTCTGGATGGTTACTGCTTTATCTCAGTGAGATTACTTGATGACTATAAAAACGAGGACAATAGGCGGGGCATATTGTATTTGAAGTAGGGACACGCCAGTTAGGTATTAAACCCTTTTGTTATACAGGTTGGAACAATGTTCTGCAAATCTATTCTGCCATCTGATAAGAACATGGCTAATCATGCGACACAACATGAACAGTAAGGCGCCACCACCTCTATTTACCCATCTGGCTCTACATGTAGATTCCAAAAAAATTCAGACCTATATCACCCTCATGAAGCGACTTAACTAGCTGGTTTTCCAGGCCAACAGAGAGGTGAAATATGAGCCCTGAATGTCCCCGTTGCCATTCACCACACATTAAAATGCTGAATTACGGAAAAAACATAGGTGGAATGATCGGTGCCATGGGCAGCTTTCTATTCTGCTTGCAAACAGGCACACCCCGAAGCCTCCTTATCGCTGCCCCAGTGGAAGCCTTACCCGTATTGCTCCGTCACATGGCCATCGGCTACGCAGTAGGTGCCGCAGTCGGAAACGTCATCGACACAGAAATTTTTGATAGCTGTAAATGCCTAACCTGCGGGCATTCCTTTAGTCCGGCATCAACCAACCGCCTTTAAACAATCAACCAAAAAATTACATTGATAACGGGCCTGCTGTCGCTGGATAGCAGGCCCGTTGTTTTTTGTACGGAGAAAACACCATGAAACGATCCGTGGAAAAAATCTGCACCCACTCCAATGAAGTCACCACGACAGATGTCATCCCTTCGATATCCGATACCCAGATTCTTTACTGGGCGGAGCGCATACTCAAACAGCGCTTCGAGCGCAGTAATTACCTCACCAGTCCCGATGCCACGCGGGATTTCCTAAGACTGACCTTTGCCGATGACCACCGGGAATTGTTTGCGATGATCCTTCTGGACAACCAGCACGGCGTACTCGGCTATGAGATTTTATTCCTCGGGACCATTGATGGCGCCCCCGTTTATCCGAGGGAGGTGGTCAAGACGGTGCTTGACTACAACGCGGCGGCGGTGATCTTTACGCACAACCACCCCAGCGGCGTCGCCGAGCCAAGCCAGGCTGACAGGACGATCACGGTGCGGCTTACCCGTTCGTTAGAGAGCATTGATGTAAAGGTCCTTGATCACCTGGTCATTGGCGGTGCCGACATCGTGAGCTTCGCCGAACGGGGGTTATTAGACGGGTAAGACGCCTGGGCAAGCATCCGCTTTACTCTGTTTAATGTGTATTAACCCGTTTAACCGCCCTGCTCCACTGCAAACACCCTCCCCCCACCGCCACCAACTGCAGAGCCCCTCTGCGATAAACCCATTTCACGAACCCTTTTTTCGGAGGCTTCTATGGCTATTGAAACCGCGAGCCCCCGTGCTCGTCACCGGGCCTCACGACTCACGACTGCAATGCAAAAAGGAAGTAAACACAACTCAACCACCTTATCGCCCTACCAGGTTTACCTGAGCAGTCTCGCGCCTACAGGCCGCAAGGCGATGGAGACGCTGCTGCATCAATGCGTCTCCATCTTCGCTCCCCAGCAGACTCCGGCACAGTACAACTGGTGTCAGTTGAACTTCGGCTGCTTACACACCGTACGGTCGACCTTGATGGAGTGCGAATATGCGGTGAATACCATCAACATGGCGTTGGCGGCCCTGCGCGGTGTGGCGAAAGCCGCGTTTAACCTCGGTCAACTGGATGCCGACAACATCCTGCGCATCAATGCGGTAAAACCGGTAAAAGGGAATGCGATACGGACCGGACGTCGTTTAAGCCAGGAAGAGATACAACACCTGCTGGCGATGTGCCGCACCTTGGACTGCGCCGCCCGGCGCGCCCGAGAAACAGCCATCCTGTTGGTGGCACTGGGAGCCGGGCTTCGATGCTTTGAGTTGTGTGCACTCCGCTTCGAGGATGTTGACCTGGAGCAAGGCCTCGTGTCAGTTGAGCAAGGTAAAGGCAGGAAGTGTCGTCAGATCTATGTGGCCAAGGATGTTATCGAAGCCTTAAAAAGATGGCTGGAGCACCGTGGTTTCCAACGGGGCCCTCTGTTCAACCGCCTCTTAAGAAATGGGAAGGTATCGTCAAAGCCTTTATCACTCAGCGGCGTTGCGTATGTGCTGAATGAAGTCCAGAAGCGCAGTGCCATCCCAGACTTTACGCCACACGACCTGCGCAGGACGTTTATTACCCGACTGCTGGAGAGTGGTGTAGACCTGAATACCGTGCGGCAGTTGGCGGGCCACAGTGATGTGAATACCACGGTCAGGTACGATAAGCGGGATATGGAGTGGCAGAGAAAGGCGTCTCAAGGAATAAGGTTTTAATGGGCGACAAGGTGAAACGTTGTATCAGGATAATCTTGCTTACTAGACGTAATGGAGGACTACTGCCCCATAGCCCTCACAAAAGGACTTTATGCTTTTTCGCTCAGGGAAATAACATAACCCTTCGCAAACTTCTTATGCACATTAAACCAATAATCGTGTACCTGCTTGTCTTTGCTCCTGATAGCCCTGTTTAAGCTGAGCAGTTCGAGCGGTTCGCGATTTAGAAGTTTGGCCACCTCGAAGCACTTGGCCTCCCCCATGTAAGTGCCACTCCTGATCTGACTGATATGTGCCCGTGAAATCTTGAGGAACCTGGCGAGATCGGAATCCCTCTCTAAACCTTTGACCTTTTTGAGCTCATCTAAATATTGAGACAAGGAATGCATTGCCTAAACCACCCATGGATCATTGCAAGTGCTAAGTAATTGCTTGACATGAGCGGCATTGTCCGTTTATTTTGCTAAGTAATTAGTTAACTTATAACCCCCATTTCGAGACTGAAATACCTTAAATAATTCAAATTGAATCAATTGGTTATGGTGAAAAAAGATGCTGTTATCGATATCTACCATTTCAATATTTTTCTGTCGCATCAAATGCAGAACCATTTCCTAAATAACAATATATCGATGGAAATACCGGAGAAATAAGACTAAGCAGAACCACCTTCCCCTAGAAGCTAAGTAACCGTTACCCCATACGGTAGCGAAAACTCACATTACCTGCCCTTCCCGATGGACGGGATAAAGGCCTAAATCTCAAAGGTAAATTATGAACACACAAGAACAACCTTCAATCCAACCCGAAGAAAAGCCCTGGTTCTACGAAAAGAACGGCCAACGCATGGGAGGTATTTCAGAGGAGAAAATTATCGAATTAATAAACAGCCAATCACTGTCTTACGGCACCGCTGTATGGCGCCAAGGCTTTCCAGAATGGATGGCCATTGAAAATACTGAATTGCGCTCACACCTCGAAAAAGTAGTGCCGCCGCCGCTGACGGGAGATAAAGTTGACAGCACGGTCGTATGGATACTGGCCTTCGCTCCAATCCTTGGGCTCGTGCTTGAATACATGGTGGCCTTCGCCATGAATTCAGGTAACGAGTATCTAGCAGAATACGCCATGCAAAACGCTGAGTTCTGGTATATCACCGTGATTCTTAATATAGCGCTGTCAATCTGGGATGAAAGCAGGCTGAAAAGCGCGGGCGTAAATACCACAGCCTTTAGAGGTTGGGTATGGCTCGTACCGGTATATCTTTTTCAAAGAGCTAAGATACTGAAGCAAAATAATGCGTACTTTATCGTTTGGATAGTGTGTTTTATTTTATCCCTCTTAAGCATTTAGCCCATCTAACTAGTATGTCATAACAGCACAGGCCGGCATCGTCTATACAGGTCGGCCTGTGCTATTACGTTTTCCTGCATTAAATGTGGGCCAACAGTAAAAATTAACATACCGATGAAAACGATAAACATGGGAGAAAAAATGGTGCAAACAGAAAATAACAACGGTTTCGCTGCTTTCCTGGGTGCGCTCGTCGTTGCTGGCGGATTGCTCTACGTGAGCGGTTGGTATATGGCATGGGATGATTTTATTGCGACAAAAAAATCTCTTTATATTGGGCATGGTCTCGCGGTGGAATTCAATAATAAATACTATGGATTTATGTTTACTTCCCGTTTCTTTGACTCTCCGGTGGTTTCCTGGATTATGGGACTAATTGCAGCCTCAGCGTTCTCGGCTGGACTAAACGCTTTACTCGAAGAGAGCGAAGAAGATGATGAGGAAGAGGCCCTCCAAAAAACCGAGGATAAATAAACTTCTTCTACATCCTGATAACACCAGCGACTAATAAAGCGGATATCAAACAACGAGTACACACCTTACCCGTTTATTAGCAGTCCACTAAACAATTATCAGCGTATAATTCCTGGAGCGTGATACTTAATGAAAAACCTATTTGTTAAGATTTTTGCGATATTAGCTCTTATTGGATGCGATACCCGTCAAGACAAAATTTACCATTCCTTTAAATGTGCAAAAGCGGCCACCTATCTGGAAGACCACGCTAGTGCCCGCATTGCTCTTCAAAAATCAGAATTATATTTCGATGACATCCACACCAACGAAGCATACTTTTGGATGCAACTTAATCAGAGATTCCAGGAAGATTTTGGACTTTATAAACATACGCATAGCGGGCAAATGGAAATTCTTTCCACCTTATATAACTCTCGTGAATGCAAGATGAGTTATGAGCAAGCGGAGACTTCTGATACAAAATCCTATAATCAGCCAGTCAAGAAAAGCACCCGCCACAGCCTTGAGGACATTTTTCAGAATTTCAATACCTGCGACTTCCCAAAAGTTAGCTACAACCTATTCAGCGAAGTTACCTCACACCCCTATTTCAGCGAGGCCAAAGTTAGACCCTACAAAATCGAGCAAAGTCTTGCCTTTTATTCTGTGAATGATTCTTTGTTTGGAATGCCGGTTTCGCACATTATTTTACCGGTGACATGGTCTCATTATTCAGTAACATTTGATTTACCAATAAATGAAGTAAGACTTAGGCTTGAAACTGTGTTTGGCGAGAGCTTCGAAGCAGTAGATATATCTGATGCTGGCTATAAGCCATTTTTGATAGCAAGAAGAGATGATCCCTCCAAAACTATTATTTATTGCGATGAGCCTGAATACGATGAATAAGCAAATATAGACCCCGCAAACCAAACATACATTATATTAAAACTCTTCACATCGGCCCCATAACCAAAAACAGATACTAGATGCCTACGTTTTTGGCGATAATATAAATTTGTCATTAGCTTTAACCACCTGAAACTAACGACATTGATATAACCATAATACAATGCATGCCCGGTTCGGTATCATGGCATCAAAATCGATGGCGCATAGGATACGACCAGGCAAACAGAAGTTTAAATCTTACCGAACTCACGTTCGACGTGAGCCTGAGCTCGGCCAAAAGCGGATATCGACTTAATATAATATTCGTAAGGTCATCCTCGCTCATTACCGAACCAGCTCTTTATTGTAAGTTTCCACTTCCTAAGCTTGAAAATTACTAGCACTCGAAAATGTATTATTTTTGACATTAAGAATTATTCTGTTTCGATGGGAGAAGAAAAAATAACAGCATAATCTGTAAAAAATTTTATCTTTTTAAACTTATACGCAATTTGTCCATGGGAAGTACTAAAACAAAAATATAAATATTTCAAATGGCGTAAATCCTTATCAAGAAAAATAGGGATGTTTACCTCTCCCATTTCAGGCAACTCTGTTTTTGCTGTGTGTGTATAAAATTTCAGATCTTGATGGAGGACAGGCCAAGTGCTGGGGCTGCCCGACTCCAATATCGTCGTTTGATATGCTAGTTTTTCATAACAAGTGAAATTTTCGATAAATATTGGATATGTTTTTTCATTTGCCAGCCTAAGGTATAGTCTCGTTTGATTTTCCAATCGATGGATAATTAAGCTTTTAATTTTGACCCCAGGCCTATTGTTTTTCCACCACGCATATAAAACAGTCGATATTGCAACAATAGAAGCCAAAGAGCTTAGCATATCAACGGTCGATTTGAAGTGACTTTCGTCCATATACTCCACTCAACGAATTTAAATTTATTACTATTATGTAAGATCAATTGTTAAAAGTGGAGAAAAGAAATCGCCGCCCTATAATTCGTTGCCCAACCTTGACTGTGAAAATTTTACATTGTAGGTGAGCAAATCCCCTCTGCACCATTTATCCATTTCTTACCCAGCCGCCTTCAAGTGGTCGAAATCATTAGATGAAAGGTGTAAACAATCAGGTCTTACATACGAAAAATTTTTGTCGGCTCGAAATGCATGTACTTAAAAGCGTACTGCGAACCTGCTAGGCGGAGCAAAACTTTTTTATAACGTAGATCACTTTCGTACCAATCAATTGGTCAATTGCCCAAGTTCGTGATTAGGGTTTCAGTATGGGTGAGGCAGCGGCCCATCTGGATATCGATCAAAATATGCGACGTTGCTGGCCAAAAGAGTATGAAGCTCAGTCCCTTAGTGATTACCAGAAAAAGCCGCTATCTTTGCCTGTTAGTATGCGCTATACCCATGACTTCAAAATCGCGCCAAGGCAAACTGCTAGAATTGTTACCAAAGATGGTAATAGCCATCTTTTTTCTTGTTCGCTAGCAATAGCCCGAGAATGTAAGTCTACTGCTGTAGCAATCAAGGTCGCTGTATCATTATTTGTTAATGGTGATCGTGAAAGCCTAAAATCCCTTTCATCATCAGGAAGATTTTCCAGTTGCTCACGGGTCAGCGGCTGCTGCCTATCAACATGAAAATTGCGTTGATAACTTCTCCTCCAAACCAGTGAAACTTTCTGCTTATCGCTGTTTAGGCGGAAAAACTCCGGATGCTCAACAAACACAGTTTTCCAATGATCAGCATTGCTCTCAACGCCTGTGATTCGCATTGACCAACCGGCAAAATCGAGTTTATAAAATTTGTACGTGCTCATAACTTGGATTGCAGCAATCACGTCAGCAAGCCTTTGATTCTTTAGGTATGGTGATCTACTCACGATTCCTCCATATTGAGAATTCATCTAAAGTCATATTATTTTCTACGACTCTTATAACAGTTAAATAGTGCGGACCCTCTGGTCCGCATATTAGTTTTTATGTTTACAATTGCAAATCATCTTTTGCTGCATCTTTAAATAGAGATATGCATTTATCAATATGCATTAAATTTTCATCAGCTTCGCATACCTCTATGTCTGTTTCTAAGCCAGAAATTGCTATCTTATGGCCGTCGGAACTACGTTCTAAATTCACCATTAACCACAACAAATACTCTTCAGCCTCTTCAGATATAAGCAAATATCCAAGATCACGGTGTTTATGTAGGTCGTGCTTTCGGTTATTAAAAGTTTTCAATAGAGCCGCAATCTCTGTACTATCTTTTTGTTAGTGTCATCTAAAAGCTGATGGCATACTTTCTTTAATTCATGAAGACCCGATAACGTAGACGTATATACATCTAGTTTTTTATTCCAGAACTGCGTTTTGCGATGTTTCCTTAGCACTATAGACCAAGCAACAAATGCAGAAAAGGGTGATGCGATGAAAGCAATTAATAATTTTTCAGCCATCTGCCAACTCTTGTGAAAAAAAAAATAACGTCACAATAAAAGGCGCGACGACAGGAGCGAAGGCGGATGTAACCGCTTGCTAGCTTTCTCCGGTACCATGCTCAACAATCATCTTTGCAAACTGCTCCCCATCCACGAGCTCGATTTTCTTTCCAGCACTCTCCAGATACTCCTTAGCGGCACGACTCGCCTCGTCGGAGTATGTCCCGGTAGTAATCACCATCCCAAGGTCCGCGCCTTCAGCCTCCATTCCTGAGACAAGCTGATCAATGACATGTCGGTCTACTGGAGGCTCAGGTTGCCAGTGCTTAGCCTGGACAGCGACTACTAAAGGAAATGTCTCCGCTAATAAAAAGGTGGCCACAACACCTGCCCCCTTATCTTGACTACGCGGAACTACTCTCGCCTCTTTGGCTCCAAGACTACGAAATAGATTTTTGATTAGGTTCTCAAATCCAAAACTTGTAATGGTCAACAAAAACCGGAC
>DJFQ01000157.1 GCA_002432095.1 Marinagarivorans sp. UBA5868
GGCCCGCGACCTCATGCGGTTTCTCACAATGTGTACTATTCCGACAAAGTAAAAGCCTATCTCGCTCGCCACCGTATCAAGCCCGGCATCACCGGCCTGGCGCAAATTTCGGGCTTTCGCGGGGAAACGGAAAATATTGAGGATATGCAGAAAAGAGTGGAGTACGACCTGGAGTACATCAGCAATTGGTCGCCCTTGTTAGATCTGAAGATTTTGTTCCTCACTCCAATCCGTTTGATTTTAAAACGGGGCAATGCCTACTGAGGTGCAAACGCACCTCAGTAACAAAACGGCTTAGCGTTGGTAGAAACGATAACGGAACCGAATGCCGGCATAATTCGACTCATAGCCCTCGCCCAAATCGAAATCCCGCTTTTCTCTGCCCACTAGCAGATCTAGCTGCCCATCTCGAATGATGCGTGGGAAACTAACGATAAAATCCGTCAGGGTCTGATCGTATCCGCCGCTTGGTTCAGTATTAACTTCTTCAAAGCTTCGATAATCACCGCGCAACGCTAAGATGACCGCTGCTGTGGCGCGGTAGCTAAACATAAGACCAGCATTTAATTCACGGGAATCAAATTCGGGAAAGGTGATATAGCTTTCCTGATCCGCACCCGCGTTAAAGCGCAGCTCACAACCTGCACAAACCTGGGTATGCGCCCAGGAAAACGCAAATTGCTGTAGTTTAAATTGATCGACAATACCAGCTAGTCGGCCATCGACCTCGACGTTCGTAATCGGCGCCGCCTCGCTGGTCGCTTGCGCCCCCTGAGAAGTATCAGAAAGGTACTGATTAAACGACAAAGTAACGGACTGCGGTCCTGATATATACCCAAGATCTAGTGCGAATGAAGGTGATGTATTGGTGTCGGTATCAGTCTCAATCCGATTGCTACCGATCTCAAAACCATATGACAAACGCCGCAGCTCGGTGCGCCAAGTCGCGGCCAAACGCGTGTAAGTCAGGTCGCTATCCTCCAGATATCGATACTTCAATTCATAGCCGGTCGCACTGATGCCCGCCCGACTAACTGGAGAAACCGAGCGTTCAAACATAGTGCCCACGTTGTAACGGGTGCCCTCGTTCACCGAACTTTCATCGAATTGAATTTCAGTGACGCCGGTCCAAAAACCCAATGTATTCCCGTCGCCAGGGTTTAGGGATCCATAAAGAACACCGGATAGAAATACCCGGTTGTCACGATTTGCAGGTCTATCGGCAGCCAATGGGTCGATAGAAACCTCGCGAGACGAGTGCGACAACTGCAGGTAATAACGCCTGTGCTGCGGCCCAAGCGTCAGTACCGAATCCCCCAGGATCAGGCGTTCATCCTCATCGTCAAACTCGGAATAACGTCGATCCTCGACACTGTAATCCGTCACAAACTCCGCCCAACTCCCCTCTACCCGGCCATTTGCCGACAAGCTAGTGATGGTCTGAGTCTCACTGACCTGCTCTTCGCCATCAGGCTGCAAACCCGCGTTTTCCACAGACCGCACATCAATAGCACCATCAATGTTCAGCCCCACCATATCGTCCTGGCGCTGCGCCAAAGCGGCTTGCGATAGTGCCGCCCCACTTAAAGCGACCAACGCCCATGAATAATAGTTTTGCACCGTCTCCCCCTGCAGATTCCGGATCAGTTTGCGGCGATTATACGCCGGGTCACTATCTCACATAATCGGTTTTCCCACATTGCCGGTCGCACAATCCTCGCTCATCACGCAGGTGTACTCCGCTCAGCGATCTGTTTAAAATCCCCCAACTATTTCCCTCGTGTGGGCGAGACCGCACGTCAGTCCAAACGATAAAAGAAGTAGCATCTCATTCTTCAGCGAAACGCGCCGACGAAACCGGGGCAGCCAGAAAATTCCGCCCGTTCGCGGCTCGATATAACAAGTTCGTATCCAAGTGCCGGGGGTGTTGTTTGGATCAGTTGAATTTATCCGTTCACGGAGTGATCGCCAAAAACAGCATCGATTTTGTCCGGCAACTTTTTCAGCTCTATCAACAAAATCTCACCGCNNNCCTCAGCGCAGCGACGATATCGCGCAAATCTCCTTCACGTCTGGAACCGAAGGCAAACCCAAAGGCATATTGATTTCGCATAACAACCTGGCTGACATGGTGGACAGATTGAATCTGGTTATGCAAATGGACGCGAGTATTCGTGAATACGTAGGCGTGCCCGTTTACCATTCATTCGGCTTTGGTCGCTGCCGCGCAGTCGCTACTATTGGTGGCAAATTTTTTATTCCTGCTAATGGTTTCAATCCACTCGAAATAAAAAGCATGCTGGAAAGCCGGCAAATCAATGCTATTTCCGCCGTACCAAGCCTATGGCGCATCCTCTTTGAATGTGCGGATATGTTCGGTGAAGAAACACGAGAGGTGAAGTGGATCGAAATTGGCAGTCAATATATGAGTGCCGAGGAAAAGTTAAAGCTTAAGAAAATCTTTCCGTCTGCCACGATAGTGCAACACTACGGACTTACCGAAGCATCTCGCGCTACATTTCTTTCAATTCATGAATCCGATGATCCGCTCATACTGGAATCCGTAGGCCGCACCGTTGGCGACACGGAAATCCGCGCTAACTCTGAGGGGAAGATAACCATTCGCGGAAGTGTTGTCGCCCAGCAAAGGTTTGTAGAAGGACAGCTTCAACCACTCACAGACCAGGACGGCTGGCTGACGACAAGCGATCTAGGCGAGGTGCGCAATGGTTTGGTGTATTACTTGGGCCGTGCGGACGACATCATCAACTGCGGCGGCGTAAAAATCGTGCCGGACAATGTCGAACGGGAACTGCGCAATGCGCTCGGCCTCGAAACCGGCATCGCGTGCGCCCGTATCAAGGATGAGATGAGGGGTGACGGTATATTGGTTGTATATGAAACCTCAACCCAGCTGGATGCCCGTATTCTCAAAACTGCCGCAGAATCTGTTCTCGCCGAAATGAAAGTGGTGGTCGGTAACGCGCTGCATTTGATGTCGATCGAAAAAATCCCGGTGACAGCCACCGGCAAAATTCAACGTAAAGAACTCACCGCTCAATTCGAAAAAAGTCGTCCGTTTACGCAAGCGGCAGCTCCTACCAGCCCGCTGCACAAGGAAGAAAGTCAGCTCACGCCACGAGAACAAGAGCTGGTTACGCTGTGGCAGCAATTACTCAAAATTGAACAGATCGATATCCACGAAAGTTTTCTCGACCTCGGTGGCGATTCATTAACTGCGATTACCGCCATCGTCAAGATGAAGCGAATGGGCGTGCCTGATCATATTTGCCGGGGGATACTTCAAGGCAAGTCCATCGCACAGCTCGCCGCAGATGAGCGTGCAGAAAAAGTCACACATTCGACAACCAAGAGCGCAAATGAGCCGCTTCAGGAACACTACAAAAACACACTGAACATCAAAGTCGTGCGCGGCATTCTGGTGTTATTGGTGATCTTCGCCCATTGGTCGGAGGGCTTTTTAGACCGGTTGCCGGACTGGGTACAAAACCTCAAGCCCTATATTGCGCCGCTGCTTGCCTTTGGCACCCCGGGATTTGCCGTCATGTACGGCGTGACTATGGGCTACAGTTTTTATCCGCTATTTTTGCGTACACCTAAACGTCTTCTTAGTCTGACAAAACCAATCTTTTTAGTTTTGGCCTCCGGCGTCCTTTTATTGGGGGCTGTACATATCGGCATGCGGTTTCTCGAATATGGCAGCATCTCGCATACGCAATTTGCGGTGAGTTTCTACAATGTTTTAACTTTTTATTTGCTCGCCACCCTGAGCTTATATTGGTGGTTTTCCTTGCTTAAGCGTTCTGGCAAGCCGGTCATCACGGCACTATTGATTGCGGTCCTTAGCCATCTGCTATACCTCGTCTACACGGAGCCGTTAACCCGAGTTCCCATGGAAGGTTTTGCGGAATTTGGTAAATTGTTGGTTGCCGCCAAATACAGTTATTTCAACATGGCGTGCGGGGTCTTCGTGGGCATGGCAGTTGGTATTGGGTTGACGCAAAGAGAGTCATTCAGCCTTGGAGGAAAATCTGCTTTGGTGTTCGCCATAATGAGCCTGTTGATATCGGTTATTTACTCCCAAGCGGCGAATCAAATAGACATGTGGACCGTATGGCCCACTCGAATGGTTGAAGGATGGCGCTGGTTCTTCTACTCGGGGGCATGCCTATTAATGTTGGTAGTATGCGATAAAATCCTGAACCGTTATCACGCCATGCATCGATTTTCCCGCCTATCGCTGGAGATTTTGGCGAGTGTTGGTCTTCTCGCATTTCCACTCTTTATCCTGCATGAGCTTGTGCTGCCGGCCAAAGATGCCATGGTCCACGCAGGCCTACCCAATGGCGCGGGACTGGCTATCGCTATGGGACTGTTTCTCGCTTGCACGGCATACTTGTTAAAAATTAGCCAGAAGCTGCAATTCTAGTAATCCACCTACACGCCAAGACAGGATAGCGAAGACGCTTATGACCTCATCCAAAGTCAAAATACTAAACGTGGAGATGGATAACCTAACCACCGAAGAGCTGTTGCAGCGGTATCACCAGGGGCTCCTAGTGACACCCAATATCGACCACCTGATCAAACTGCAAAAAGACCGGGATTTTTATTTGTGTTATCAGCAGGCCGCTTACACCGTATGCGACAGCCGCATCCTTTACCTGCTCAGCCGGCTTTTGTTTCCCGGCAATGCCTTACGAGCACAGATAACGGGGTCGGATTTTTTCCCCGCTTTCTGTGAATACCACAGCCGAATACCGAGCGGCGCAAAAGTTTTCCTTTTGGGTGGTACAGATGAATCAGTACAAATAGCCAAAGACAAAATTAACCAGAAAACCAACAGTCAAATTGTCGTCGGCGCATATTCTCCACCTTTTGGCTTTGAGAAATCCGAAATCGAGACAGGCAAAATCATAGACCTGATTCGCAACTCTGGAGCAAATGCCCTAGCCATCGGAGTGGGTGCGCCCAAGCAGGAAAAATGGATATGCTCGCACCGTGAAAAGATGCCGGAAATAACTCGATACCTCGCCATCGGTGCAACCATTGAATTTGAGAGCGGCAACTTGCAGCGCGCACCTAAATGGATGACTCGAATGGGGTTAGAATGGTTATTTCGCCTTTCTCAAGAACCAAAACGACTGGCAAAACGCTATCTTGTGGAGGATATGCCTGTTTTCTTTTTGCTGGCTAAGCAGCGACTGGGGATCTATAGAGATCCTTGGAAGTAGCTGATCAAATTCGACCACGCTCACACTTTCATATATCGACAATAGAAAATAGCCTAATAGAAAACAATTTCTGCCACACGGAAGAGAGGTAAAAAGTATTTCACTTTACCTCATAGCGCTGCTTTTTTTTCATAAAGAATTTTTCGTATGTATTGTAACTAATATATGCGAATAACGTAGATAATAACGTGAGCACAACGAAAAACAGACCCCGTGAATCCGATAGCGCATCCCCCGGAAAAATCGCCATAGCCTTTCCGCTGAGCCCCCAGAGCTGTCCGTGAAGAATGTATATTCCGTAACTGACTACACCAATCATACGAACCCAGGCCAAGCTCAATATTGACTTAAGATAGTTTTCTTCATTAATAACACAAGTCATCAAGAAAGCCGCCATTAACATTTGGACGGCCATCTGAGCAACTCCGACGATTGGACCCGACTGGGCAGCTATGAATCCCACAGAAGCAGCAAGCGTTAACGGAGCAGCCAATGGACTCACCGTTAGTTGCGCAAATATCTCATAAATCTTTTTGGTGTTTAATCCAATAGCAACCAAACACCCCAATAAAATTGTCCTGTATGGCACCAACATCTGATTGAGTTTAAATGCGTACTCGCCCAGGAAACCCATCGCACATAACATTGAAACTCCAAGGGCGACTATTATCATCAGCGCAGGACGAAAAAAGCCAATGCCAACCACCAATAAAGGCCAAAGAAGATAAAACTGCTCTTCTACAGCCAGGCTCCATGCTCGATGAAAAAATTGGTATTGATCTTCCGGCATCCAGTTTGAGACATACAATAAATAATACGGCATAGACGAAAGCATCATTTCCAACTTCTGGTTTTGCGTGACTATTGCCCATGCCATTAACGCAAGGAGATAACCGTAATAAAGGGGGAAAATCCTAAGTGTTCTCCTCACGTAGAACTTACTTAAAGATATTTTGCCTTTGATTCGCTTCTCTTTAATCAATAGATGCGTAATCAAAAATCCGCTTAGGACAAAAAAGAGATCCACGCCAAGATAGCCGCGCTCAAGCAAGGCCCACTGAAAAAAGCTCTGCCCGGCCGAGTGGTGCCACAACACCGCCAATATCGCCATGGCGCGAATGCCATCCAGCAACGCAAAATGCTTGCTCTCCTGAAATTCTTCGAATGTTTGAACCGCTCTCATATATTCCTTTTTTGGCTTATCGAATGATTGGCTTTCATCGAACACGCTGAACTCTGACAAATGCCTAGTGTAACGATGATGCAAGCAAATATAATTTAAAAAACAACGAATTAACGTAAGAGCTTATTCGCAGCTACTGCAGAACAATAGAATCTTACCGGCGCCCTACTTGACTCATCATTTCATACAATCTCTTTAAAAAAAAAGGCCGACGATAGCCGGCCTTTTTTATTCAACAAGTTTCAGCGAGGGAGGATTTAGTTGAAACCCTGCCGCACATACTGATTAATCGCAGAAGCTGTGTAACGAACATCCCAATCTCCCAAAGGCCGAGACTTCACCTTATTCATGAACTCGTCAAAGCTTTTTTCACCGCCAAGCGATTTATTGTAGTCTGCTAACGTCCGACCTGGAGCAGAGAACTTCTTGTTTGCGTCATCACTAGCCCCCCACTGCCAAGCGATGTTGCTTTCATAGGCAAATTGGGCGCCAGTATATTGAGAAATGCTGATTTTCGCTAACGATTTATAAAGGCGATTCCAGTCAGAGTCACCGTCGTATAAAGTGTGGACAATATTGTTCTTCAATGAAAATTGTCCCTGCCCAGGCTCATTAATTATCAAGCCCCAAACTGCTGGCGTACAAAGATTTGTACCTGTGCATGCCCCCAAGCCTTTGATCATGCTCTGACCTTCGGTAATAACGTTGCCAATAGCCTGAGCTTTTACACCCGCAGCAAGAGGCTTTCCGTTGTAGCCCATTTGCAAACTAACCGCATTTCTTGCAAAGAAGTTGTTCTCAAACAGGCCGCCTGGGCGCCCGTGAATGCCGTGACTAGAACCCCTGGTGACAATATTGTTGCGAATCACCAGCCCGTTACCTTCAGTAGAACTCTGAATATAAAGATTGTGATTGAACATATTAGCCCCAGCGCCAGGAACAACTGGATTCCATCCGCCGTAATCGAACACGTTCTCCTCTATCAATAAACCCTTTACTCCTGCCGCGTATAAATTTGAAGGCCGCTCGTTTCGCTCGGTAGAAGACTTAATAGAGTATGCACCAGTCCAGATATTCCTGCGCAATGTAATATTCTTCGGGTTCCCAGTTTCCCACTCCTGCATGATTACCTCGGTGTAATTAAACAGGTTATCTTCAAATAGGATATTTTCATTTCCACCCAAAAGAACAACATTTGCGTGCCCTTCGCCGGTAAATTCGGGATGTTTCGGATCCATTTTATATGCCGAGAATTCTAGCCCGACGAAGCTAAAGTTCATTAACTTACCCTTCATAATATGAAGAGTCGATCCACCGTTCTCAATTTTCGGACGCGCACCAGACGCACCATAATATGTCATGACCGCCGGCTCACTTGCACTACGACCAGACGGATGCAGATTTATCATTCGCTCTCCGCGCCAAACATCACCACGCTTGAGATATAAATGATCAGGGTAACCGTTGCGCATTTTTTCCAACCCAGCAGCAATCGTTTTGCAGGGCGCCGCTTCGCTTAAACAGGTGTTTGCATCGCTACCAACTGAACTACTTACATAAATAAGCTTAGAATCGCTGGACGGCTTGATTACGGTAAATCCCTTTGCGCTACCGCTTACAGGAGCAACTACATTGATTGACACAGATGCACTGGAGGTCTTGCCCGCCTGAGTGATTTGATAGGTGAAGGAATCAGCACCAGAAAATCCTGAATCCGGTGTGTATGTAAAAAATCCCATATCAAACATAGTTACGCTCCCATGAGATGGCGCCATGGTTATAGCATAGACGGCATCACTTTCGAACTCATCATTGGCACTTACTGGCTGAACCTCACCTGGCTGGGCATCCGATCCCGCTTGAAATGTATAACTATCTGGTGTTGCAACAGGTGCGATCGTGGGCAGTACCACTTCGGGCTCATTAAGCTCACCAACCACAGAGAAGTTTATCAGCGTAGGAATTCCGGCCTCACCAGAAGCATCAACTTCTGCATAGGGCGTCACTACTAACGTATAGTCACCGACCGGCAGTCCATTTTTATTGATGTCTATATGTTGTGTTTCATTCGCAAGTGCGTATGCCGCATTGTTCTCAGCACGATTAACATCTATGGGGCCACTGAGGGAAAAGTGAACACTTCCGGTTTTACTAACATCTTCGCTCACCGCAATGACATTAATTAGATTAGTGGTCAGTTCGCCGAGATCAATTTCCGCACCTTCAGTGATACGGCTTACCACAACATAATCACCCGTACCTTCTGTCACTGCCACCAAATCAACGGCCGCAATTTTAGGCACTGTAGTAATAATCTGCTTATCAACAACTTTAAAACTTACGGTTTTTACTATACCTTTTTGACCTTCCATATCGGGAAGAGCATATGGAGTGACAGAGAGCGTGTAATCGCCTACAGGCAGTTGCGACTTGGCGATACTAAGATTGACCGTGTCCACCACCATCGTATACGCGGCGTTGTTTTCCCAGCGGTCGACGCTGACCGGACCCGATAATTTAAAGTGAACACTCCCGGTTTTGCTGACATCTGCAGAGTCAGCAACAACATTCAGCAGGTCAATGGACGTTTGTGAGAGGTCAATGACAGATCCACTGGTCAAAGTAGACAGCTCCACCATTTCGCTGGTACTGGTATAACCCACCAACTTAACAGCACTTATCACCGGAACCAGCTCGACTGACTCGCCCGGCTCGACAGATGGCTCTTCCGGGGTTACAGCTGGCTCAGACACAATCACGATACGCTTCACTGGCTGGGCAGCCATGTTGGCGGAATCCGTGACACGATAGGTAATTTCGTATTGGCCGGGCTGACTGGTATTGACCTGCATATTATTGGAATACACAGCACCAGTAACATCACCGTCCTCCGCATCCGTTGCCTGAACGCCAGGATCAACAAAAGAGGAGTTCACCGGAATAGTGACGACAGGCTCACCCATTAATTCGATTACGGGAGCCGTATTGGTTGTGGAAGGATCTTCCGGTTGAGTAGGGTCGTTTTCCTGTTCATTGGGGTCTTGGACATCGACCGTACAACCGGTAACGAACACCGACATGGATAACAACAGTGCGGTGCAGAATTGCAAACGTTTTGCCATGAAAAAACTCCGTACATCTAGAGTGCTTGTCTCATAAAAATCAAAACTGATGTCTTTGGGCGACCCCGTGCCCGCTGTACCGAGTATTCCTACATCAAATGTCTTCGGTGAGATTCAGTTTCATGTTTATCGCGAGGGTCATTGCCCTGCGTTGAGTTCAGTGTGGATACTCTGAGTATTTCCATGTTGATTGCTGCGCCAAGTTATTTCTGCTGTGATCTGAGCACGAAAAAAACATGCGCAAATTGGGTTTCCACTCAAAGTGCGTTACGAAGAAAGTTTGACGATGAACGGGTTTTTACAAACAAGCGGGGCGAAGAGAGAACCTGCTCTCTATAACTCCTCCCAAAAGACTTATTTTTGGTAATAAGCCTTGTCCGAAACTCCCAAATACCACATCCCCAAAAGCGATCTCAATCGTCAGCTACGAGAGTTACCCCGGACTGCTCAATAGAGCAGATCATGCGCGGCAGATGTTATTTGAATGATCTGTGCCGGAACGCATGAAAAGGTGGTCGGATTTTGCCGGCACAGCCAAAGCCTTGTCAATGTAAAATCTACATTAATTTCTCATCCAGGCGATTGGCTCACAAATAATTCCATCGTTAATCAACGCGCCGGAATGCCGCACTACATGCGGCGTGGCGCCAAACGAAGCATTGATTGCTAATGGTTGGACAACCATGCATGCATATAGGCACATATATGGTGCATTTGCTGTAACGCTGAATACAAGAACGCGAGAAGAGCCCTTAGTCCAAAAGGAGAGCTTAACAATCAGTGAACCCCTGCTTGCTTATATCAGATGCTTACGATGCCGTGGGGTAGAGGCCGGTATTCAAGGTCCTAACTCACAAAATAGCGATGGCCCCATCGCTTAGATTGCGGGCCGACACATCAGGAGACCCAGACCAGCGCTAACAAGAGAAGAGTGCGCCTCCGACGGCGATCACCATTCAGGTGCATCACCGAATACTCGGCTCAATTGGTGAGCAATGCAATCATTGAGGGATTGATCAATCCCCAAGCCGTTCACCTGCGTCCTCCGCTCACTATGCAATTAGCGATCTCATCAAATGTTCCAAGCAAGGGGAAATGTCAGCGCAGGCAGCAAAAGACGGATTCAGCAATGACTCTTTGGTGTTGTAGCGTAGCGGCAGCAGCGTTTTCCAGTCGAGCACTTGGCCACCCGCAGCTTCGAGTACCGCCTGTGCTGCCGCAGTGTCCCACTCATTGGTAGGGCCAAATCGTGGGTAGAGATCTGCTTTGCCTTCAGCGATTAAGCAAAACTTAAGAGAGCTACCAACTGTAGTCAATTGGTGATTGGGTAATGCAGCAAGCAGTTCAAACATTTGAGGAGATGTGTGCGAGCGGCTACCCACCACACGCCAACCATGAGCCGTTGAGGGGAAATCGGAGCAGCGAATTTTCTCGCGCAGACCATGCCTCCCTTGCTGACGAAAAGCCCCTACATTTTTTTGCCCACAGAAAAATACATCTGTAACCGGCACATAGACGACGCCAAATACCGGCTCCGCCTCCCGAATAAGTGCAATGTTAACGGTAAACTCACCACTACCTTTAATAAACTCCCGCGTGCCGTCTAGCGGATCAATCAACCAGTATTCGCCCCACTGCTGCCTTGTAGACCACAACGGCAGCTCACCCTCCTCCGACAAGATGGGAATGCCGCCTAAAGACATCAACCCATGCGAAATAATGTTATGGCTCTCTTGATCTGCAAGAGTCAACGGAGAATCGTCGGCCTTCCAGGTCACTTTAATGCTCTGTTTCTGACGATAAATGTTCAGTGCAGCTTGCCCTGCGTGCCAGGCAATATCCAACAGAGCCGTCGCATCAGGTTCCACCATTGCTGTTTTCCGTCGTGACCCGCTGTTGCGCGAGCTCAGAGGCCGTTATCGGCTTGAACTCAGCAAGCTGCTTTGCTCTTGCTAACAACGCTCCCGCCATCAGATAAGACAAATGATTTAAAGAGGCATTGGGAATTTGGTCAATGAGAAAAATCATCAAGACTATGGCTAATGCCAAGGTGTATTGAGAAAAAGATTTCTCGTTTCTGGAATTAAGCACTCTGTTAATTACAATCAATGGGTATGCAATCAAACCCATTGTCCCGAGATATCCCAACCAACCAAAAACTCCATAATTCAGGATCCAGATACCATCAACAACGGTCTGATCTACTCCAGTAACAGGATCAAAGACCCGATTTCTTCCCCACGTTCCCCAGCCGAACAAAGGACGCTCATTAGCCTTGTCTAGCAAGATATCTTCATTATCGAAACGAAACTGTAATGATTGCGCCCTGGCCGGATCTAAGCCGGCGAAAAATTCGGTGATTTCTGAGAGAGGCAGAAATCCCCGAATCATCGGATAAAGCAGAACCAGAAGACTGACTGTACTTACCACCCGCAACCTATTTTTGACACCCAACAAAAGACTTAAAGCAACAAAAAGCAAAAAGTAAATAATGGCACTATAGGTTTTACATAGGACCAAAACCAGGCAAAAATATAAAACAATAAAAATGCCTTTACCTTTAACCAACTCGTGCTTTTTACGCCACAGCACGAATGCTGCAACGGCGGAAAGGCATCCGTAAAGGGCTACTAAAAGCCCATGCCCTAAGAACACTACTGGCCGAAAACCTCCTGACCGGAGTTGCTGACGCCAGTCGTGTGGGAAATAGCCATACACATCCCTGTGAAGCTGCGGGCTCATCCGAACCTCGTACAACATAAGAACTGAATAAACTAAACCAAAGATAAACACCAGCTTCACAAATTCTTCATGTGCTTTGTTGGAACCTAGCAATGCATAACCAATAACGAAGGGCACATAGACCTTGATATAAACCGCGGTAAAAATGGAGAGTGCTTCGGTAAATTTGAGTCCAGGTATTTGTCTAGTTGGGAATACCAAAGGGTCCATATTTGTGAGTACTGTCAAAAATGGCGAAAACAAGAATGCCAAACAAAAAATCAAGCTAATTCGAAAGCGTGGTAGATAATCTATTTTGATTTTGTTCAGATAAATAAGCCAAAGCGCGATGAAAACTGGCACCGCTTCTTTATCGAGCGGCGGCAGTAACGGCAGCTTAATAGGCGTCAACTCACCATGGGGTACGGGTAAAAAAAGATACGGTAACAGGAAGATCAAAATAACGGACTTTTCCAGGTTATAGCGCTTAAAAAGCTTGTATGCCACAAACGGCCAGATCACAAACAGGGCGATATAGTAGAAAGAGTTTGGTGGCGGTATATACATTCAATATTCCCAAAAGCAAAACGAACAAATTTTGTTCAATCGGTTAGCCTCGCGAACCTGGCACAAATCGAACGATACGATAACCCCTCCGAGGGACGATTTTAAGTCAACAAGCCCTCGCATCCGCACCAATAACTCAATACACTGCCGCATCAATCAATAGGCACCAAGGTTGAGCACAGCCCAACGAAGCTGCCTCCGGCAGGCCTAATCGGCAATTTAAAAGCGACGTGTGTCAGTTTAATGCTAAACAGAGTGAAGCGCCTGCTCCAAGGAACTGAGCTTAAGCGCAAGGTGTATACAGGAAGCTTTTGGATTGCGGTGGGGTTTGGCAGCCAAAAGGCATTGCAACTCGCCAGCAACCTCATTCTCACCCGCTTGTTGTTTCCCGAAGCGTTCGGGATTATGGCGCTGGTGAACGTCTTTATCATGGGCGTTGCCATGTTCAGTGATATGGGTGTAAGGCCCGCCATCATCCAGGCCAGGAATACCGACAACCCTAACCTTCTCAATACCGCCTGGACTCTACAGATCATCCGCGGGACCGTGCTTTGGGGCATTTTGTGTGGACTCGCGTATCCCGCCTCCCTCTTTTATGGGGAGCCCGACCTATTCCCATTACTATGTTTCTGTGGTTTCACCGCATTCACCGCCGGATTCCGTTCCATTGGTGTCATCTTGTCCGAACGCGAACTCGCCCTCAAAAAAGTAATGTTGATCAAGCTGTCTGGCCAAATGGTTGGCGTTACTACCATGATCTCGCTTGCGCTCACTTTTAAGTCCGTTTGGGCATTAGCAATTGGCACTGTATGTGGTGCGGTTACAGAGATGTTGTTAGGCCATCTATTATTGCGAATCCATCGTCACCGACTATGCTGGGACACCGCTTTTGCCAAGCAAATCTTCCATTTTGGCAAATGGATTTTCTGGAGCACCATCTTTACATTCTTCAGTGGACAAGGCGTGCGAATGATCGAGGGGCGCTTTGTCTCTACCGAGATCTTGGCAATGATCGCCATCGCCGGCACCATTGCCTGGATGTTTGGCGAGTTGATTGAGCGGTTTATGAGCAATGTTCTCTTCCCCACATTGTCGCGCATACACAGAGAGGAGCCGGGCAAGTTCGCCTCGGTGCTCATCAAACTCCGAACACGCATTATGTTTGCGACCGTTCCCCTCTTTGGGATTGTCTCCTTACTTTCGGTTTTTATTATCGATTTACTTTACGACGACCGCTATGCATTTGCCGGCCAAGTGTTGTCGATATTGGCAATCAACAGCGCCATACGTACCATGCCGCAAATCTACCAAAACGCTCTGCTCGCCCAAGGCAACACCCGCTTGCACTTTATAACAGTGGGCACCCTGGCATTTTCTAATATTCTGGGACTAGTAATAGGGTATTACAGTGCTGGCATATTGGGGATGTTGATAGGTTCAGGCCTGGGGTATCTAGCGGGATACTGCGTCACATTAGCGTTTGTGAGCCGCTCCGGCTGGGTATCGGTTAAGTGGGAGCTCCTGTTTTTAACGGTAATTGCCTCATTCGCGCTACTCAGCTTTAACTTTCATCTAGGAGAGTTTTCCTGGAAATGAAAATCACCCTATCCGCGACTCACACAACTGAGCGATAGGCTCTCATCACTCACTAGGCACAATTACCGCGCCTCTTGACAGTTTCCGAAGTAGACACATACTAGCCTCTCAACCAAACAGAACGAGCCAGTAACTCTAAGAGAACCTACGTATGTTCTATCGCCCGGAGATTGACGGATTGAGAACTGTGGCTGTTATGCCAGTCATTTTTTATCACGCCGGATTTAGCTTGTTCAGTGGTGGGTTTATCGGTGTTGATATTTTCTTCGTTATTAGCGGATATCTCATAACGTTTCTGTTGCTACGTGAAATACATCAAACCAACTCTATCTCGATAGCAAACTTTTATGAACGTCGAATACGTAGGATTCTTCCGGCACTAATCATCGTTTCATCAGCAAGCTCGCTCGCTGCTTTTTTTTGGCTTCCGCCAGTATTGCTGGAAAACTATGGAAAAGCCCTTTTATCTACGTTCTTATTTGTCTCAAATATCTATTTCTGGAAAAATACAGGCTACTTTGATATTGCTGCCGAACAAAACCCCCTGCTTCACACCTGGAGCTTAGCGGTAGAAGAGCAGTTCTATATTTTTTTCCCGCTGATATTGATTTTATTGTTCCGCTACGCAAAAAGCTCCATAACACTCGTCATAACTTTTTGCGCTTTAATTAGCCTCGCACTAGCCGAATATTTTGTACACAAAAGCCAGAGCGCCGCTTTCTATCTAATCATCTTCAGAGCATGGGAACTTCTGACCGGATCACTTTGCGCCATATATTTAATGCGCAACAACAGCCACGCCGATAAGCCAGTCAAATCTAACGAGTTATTATCCTTCATAGGGCTTATTTTTCTCCTGGCCTCTATTTTTTTCCTTGATCATACGATGCCATTTCCAGGCCTGTCCGCCGTCCCAAGCGTTCTCGGCGCGGCACTAATAATTTGCTTTTCCGCAAACACCATGACCGGCAAACTGCTCGCCAACAAACTAATGGTTGGCATAGGCTTGATCAGTTATAGCTTATATTTGTGGCATCAACCTGTATTTGCGTTTGCCCGCACACGATGTCAGTGCGAACTCGAACCGATAGCATATTATGGCCTCATATGCCTATGTATAGTCCTCGCATATCTTTCATGGAAGTACATAGAATCACCTTTTCGCGGCAAGGCCGCGCTTTCGCGCAAAGCTGTATATACAACATGTGCATCATTCATCGGCATATTGGCAGCTTTTTCTCTCACGGTTCTAGCAAGCGACGGAATGCGATTTCGGTTTAACGACAGAGTTCTGGCTGCAATTGATGTAACCCGCGACCGCCCGGAGGAGTCATGTAAGAACAAGCGACAACTTTCTACAGGTGTAGACATTTGCGACTTTGGGGATATATCAGCCGAAGATACTGTGGTGCTGTTAGGCGATTCTCATGCGGGAATGCTTCTCTATCCTTTTTCAGAGCGATTAAAAGAAGAAAAGAAAAAAGGCATCCACATTATTAACTGGAACTGCCATGTCATCCCAGGTTTCGTTGGAGATCCAACACATCGATCTAAATTGGATGAGTGTCGCAAGAGCCAACAAGTGGTACTCGGGTACATCAAAGAAAAAAACGCAAGTACAGTACTAATAGCCCGCTGGAGCTTCAGTATTGCACCAATTGAGGGGTATCTAGACAGCGTATTTTTTGACAATGGTAAAGGGGGCATCGAAAGAGCCAATGTCTCGCGTGGAAACTACGTGCTTGTGCAAGGAGTGCCAACAAATACTGCACAGGCGGCAGAACGCGTGCTCACCGATTACATATACAGTTTGGTCGACGCATCATCCCAACTAACGCTGGTGATGCCAGTTCCGGAGGTAGGCTGGGACGTTCCTAGCTACAATTTTTACCATTATCTAAGCCATGGTGACCTACCCGAAGAAATAGCGACTCCCTATGAAGTCTACTTAACTCGCAATAAATTTATCCTAGAAATGGTTTCAAACCTATCTCATCCCAAAATCGTCAAAGTAGATCCTGCGGACTTCTTATGCGAACCGAGCAGGAAAGTGTGTCTGGCCCAACGTAATAAGCAACCTTTATATTACGATGATGACCACCTGAATCGCACAGGAGCCACGCTGCTAGTCGAGAAAATTGNNAGCAAGAGATTAAATCTGCTTAAGCAAGAGGTTAAGTGTACCTGAGCAAAAGATTAAGTGTACTTGCGGCGTTTCGCATTAACGAGTGGCCTTTTAACTATTCTATTTAAACGGACAGGTCGTAAATGCCAGAGTCCAGGCGATTTGCATGCAGCCATGCGTCGCCCTCTGGATTGTTGATAGCAATATTTTTGAATAAGTCGCCCCACTTTACTGCAATTTGTAGCCGCTGCCAGGTAGCAAACGCATTGTTGGATAAGGCGTGGTATAAGTTGGGATCGACCAAAAGCTCACGAATTTTCAGCGCGAGATCTTCCCCCGATGCTGATTTAAAGACCATAGCGTTTTCGCCGTTTTTTAGCAGGCGTGCAAAGATCGGATGGTTAGACACCACTAGCGGTGTCCGCGAGCATAATCCCTCATTAATCGTTTTTGGAAATCCTTCTGGGTAACTGCTACGACTGGGAATCAACACTACATCCGCAGCGGCCATGCGTGGAATAATTTCGCTATTTGGAACCAGGCCACAAAAATTTACGTATTCCAGCAGGCCAAGCTTTTCTACCAGCGAACGACATTCTTGTAATTGGCCTTTGCCATAAATATCGAGTGCGACAGAGACGCCGGCGCGACGCAAATAGTTGACTGCCTCAATACAGTCGGTAACACCTTTGTCTATGGAAATCGCACCAACGTATATCAAACGATGAGCGTTTTTTTCATCTAGAATTTTTGGCTCGCGAGCGCTGGGGTTGATCGAGACCGGCCAATCCCACGGCACTATTTTATCCGCGCGAATCCCAATATTGCGAAGTGATAGACACGAGCCGACTCCATGATTGCCGATCCATCGAACGTTGTGGTGGTTACACTCTCGCGCCAAGCGAAAATAACGCAACCTATCACTCAAGCTGCGGCCGTTAAAAGAATCTGCGAGGATTAGCGCCGAGGGGATTTTTCGCTTGCGCAGCCAACGCATAACATCAATTGCTGGCGTGCGCAAAATAACGAATGACGGTTCATACTGACGAATCGCGATAATGGTTTTTTTTATCGCAGATTCATAATCTTCAAGTGCTGCACCAATGCCGATTGCGCGCAATCCCGGCTCCAGAATTTCTGAATAGCAGCCAGAAGACTGACAACATAATGTTGCCACTTCGTCAAAACGATCTTTGAGATGACTTACGGCATTAACCGAGTATCGTTGATTGGCGTAGTATTCCGAATTTCCCTCCGCAATATTGTAATAGGCGTCTTTATAATCACCGCCATATTGAATCACCAAAAGTTTTTTGTGCGTTACCATTTGCATACTAATTTTATGGCCTAGACGTAGAATGTCAGCCTTAGTGCTTCTGTGCCCGATTTCGATCCCGCTCGCCATTGAATTAACCCGGAACCGGCCTTGGACCATGATCACGCAGACGTGCATGGTCCCGGACGTTCTTTTTATGCTGCTTCGCACGCAATGCGAAGCGCAATGGTCGGCCGATTAGTCGATCCACCACACCACGATTCCGCCATAGCTCATATCCCTGAGTTACTGGACCGCTGAGAAAGCGGTGCCAAGCTTGCGCAACCATGTCGGTAGAACATTCCTCGAAGCGACGCAAACCATTCTCTACCATTTGTTGATACAGTTGCGGACTCTTCTGTAATCGCCGAAGTTCCCTTAGCGCATCGTCCGCTGTTGTTACTTCCAAATAATCCAATTCGGATTTACGCAAAGCTTGATACGCAGGCTCCGGCCCCAACATCGCTGGTACGCACGCCAGCCATGCGTTCACCAACTTGACAGCCGGTTTTAAGCCAAAGTCATATTCGGTCAAGTTGCGGACAGCCAGTATCACATCACTCTTTGAATAATCCGCCCAAGACAGATATTGTTTTTTAGGATCCGCCATGATGGCCGAATCATCTTTATCAAATAAAAATTTCATTCCGATTTCGCGCAACGAATGGATAAATTCTGGGGCTTTGAAGGGCGAAGTAAGATTGCGCGGATGCCCTTTAAAATCAAGATTTTCTACTCTTGCGCCGCGGGTTTTATCGCGTGCAATCATAATTGGCTGCGGCCAATGTGGGAGATAGTAGTCGTTAGGCCCTTTAATCGCCTGCACATTCATAACCGACTGAATATCGCAAATGGCAGGCCGAGGCGAATCGGTCCGGCACGCCACCACATAGCTACGAAACGGGAGATCTTTAATCATCAGATAGTTGTGCGGCACCACGCAGATAGATTCCGCCACAAAATGATCAGTCAAATATACATTGAGACCGCGCTGCTTGAGCAATATATACGTCTGCACCGACCAAACATCCGCACCCGACATGCAGCGCTTAAACGCTTCTTCGGCATTAGTGATCATTTCGTCATTATCAATTAGATCTTTAAAGCGATCTAACTCCTTGCTGACGAAATATATTGGATGCTGCAATGCAGGCAGAGTCAACATAAACGCTATCCTAGGCAAACGCGCTCACACTACCAGTGAAGAAACCGGTATAGACCAACTGTACCCGTAAGCTCCGTGAGGGCCTCAGGCTTTTATAGATTCATTCCAAGTTGAGCGCAGCATTCCGTCGCAATGCTGCGTTCAAAAATCATTTCCCAAAAAACAGCTCATTTTGCTCGCTACGTAACCGGTCGCACAAACGTCCCGTCGGTAACTCTACGTCGTCATAGGTCAACACTTGATCTTTAGCGACATTCTTTTTCAGCACGCAACCTTCCGCGAGGCCCATGGGCAAGAGCTTATCGCGAAATACCACATCGGCATTTTCCGCTTGACCATAGGTCATATACCAACCAATGCCATCAATAGTTGCTCCTGCTTGCAGATCAGTTTTCGCAGTGGCAACAACATCAACCATCGGTTTGCCGATTGGCGTCACCGCCGCATCATGGAAGAGCACCGCCCGCGCTACAGTGTTGGCCACTTCAAAATGGCAGAGATGGTACGGGTTAAAAAAGCAATATAAGGGACCGGGGCCCACCTTATACAAATTCAAATAATGCTGTTGTCGCGGATTGTCGTGCATACCTAAGACAAATACGCCACCGTTCGGCACCGCTCCAACGACGTAATCGACAATACCAGGGCCTTTTTCAAGGTAGTCCATGGGATAGAGTTCAGCGGTTTTTTCCAAAGGGGTGCCTGGAGGCACTGTTGGTCCCAACATACCCCGCTTGGCGACGACCATACCAGTGGCATTAGCAACAATGGCTTGCTCGAATGAAATTTTAGATCCATCTGCGAACGAGGCAACCATATGCGCCTTTTGACCCCATTTTTTGGCGAACTCCTGTTGTGTTGTAGGGTTGCGATAAGGGTCCTGCAAACCTTTAACATTTCCACATAAAACCGGACGCACACCCAAGCCTTTGACAAACCGAAATAAATTCACGATAACGCCCGGCTGATCGCCATCGACATTGGTGAAAACGACTCCGGCTTTGTCTGCCTTGGTCTTCAACAGCGGTCCGAGGGTGCTATCCAACTCGGCGTTCATTAACAGAATATGCTTTTTGTGCTCAATCGCGCGCAACGCAATTTCAGCACCAAATTCAATTGCTCCCGTCACCTCGAGGACAGCGTCAACGCCGTCCGCCTCGCATAACGCGAAGGCGTTTTCCGTTACCGCATATTGGTTTCTCCGAATGGCATCTTCCAGCTCAATGGTGGTATTAACCACTACCACATCCTCGATGCCAGCTTCTGCATAAGCGCGGCGCGCTCCATCGATATTGCGATTTGAGATGCACACAAGCTCGATCCCTGGCGTGCTTTGAATAACGTTTAACGCAACACCACGCCCCATGAACCCCGCACCGATCATGGCCAGTCGAATCGGTTTATTTTCTGCGGCCAACTTTGCTAACGCGGTATCTACAATAATCATCGTTATTAGTCCTTGTAATCAGGCCAGGCGGCGTCTTTCGGAGAAATGCAGGTTGGTTTCAACGGCCATTCAATATTAAACCGCGGATCATCCCAGCGAATTCCGCCCTCGGAGCCAGGTTGATAACTCTGCGAAACCAAATAGAAAACTTCAGTGTTGTCTTCCAAGGTAATAAAACCATGAGCAAAATCTTTAGGTACAAATAGTGCCGTCCGATTATCCGCCGTGAGCTCTACCCCGATCCATTCTTGATACGTTGTCGAGTCTTTCCGCAGATCAATGATCACATCGTAAATCGCGCCGCGTGTGCAGCGGATAAATTTGGTTTCCTGGTAGGGGTCATGCTGGTAATGCATGCCGCGCAGTGTCCCCCTAGTTTTATTCCATGACATATTACCCTGCATCACATCCGGCACTAATCCGTGTTGTTGAAACTCTTCCCGACAAAACATGCGGGAAAAAAAACCGCGATCATCCTGCAGCAAGTTGAGATTTACGATATATGCGCCAGCCAATTTTGTTTCTTGGAATTTCATACCAATATTCCCTATTAAACCCAATACAAGTCGTCGTTGACTCTTTTATCGGCCATGTGGCCTTTTAAAACGACCAAACGGATAAAACCAGATGTGCGGAAATCGGCGTCGTTGAATCGCATTTTCTGCAAGCCATTTTTTAGGCCTTCAACTGCAGCTACAAGGGTGACACGAGGTTGGTGATGGGGAGCCAATTCGCGGAATTTCGCGAAACTCACTTGATAAGAGCGCTTATCCGGTACTGCGTCTGGATTGATAGAGACCCTGGTACCCGGCACTACCTGCGCAACTGCAGCGGCCAAGTCTTTCACCTGATAATTCCATTCGTCACTGCCCGCGTTGATGGACAAAAACTCTCCGCCTTGGCGCGCCGAACGGGCTACTGCCCAGTCGATGGCGAGGGCCATGTCGTCAACATGAATCAGTGGCCGCCAGGGAGTACCATCGCTGAGAATACTAATTTCGCCAGTGGAAACGGCACCGGCCACGAAATCATTCAATACCAGATCCAATCGGGTGCGGGCGCTGAAACCACACGCTGTTGCGAAACGCAGACAGGTTACCGTAAAAGCATTGTCCGCCAGTGATTTAACGCCTTCTTCAGTGCCTATTTTGGATTTTGCATATGCAGTAAGCGGGTTAAGTGCATCCTCCTCTTGGCGGGGGCCGCCCTCCGCAAATCCATAAACACTGCAACTGGAAGCAAAGACATAACTTTTTACGCCGGCTTCTTTCGCGAGTTTGGCGAGGCGAACACTAGACTGGCAATTTATCTCGTCTGTTACCTTTTCAAACGTTTTGCCCATCGGGTCGTTGCTGATTGCAGCGAGGTGGACCACCGCGTCAAAATTGCGCAACATATCCGCATGAATATTACGGACATCGCCATACCATTGTTCGCTCAGTAATACGTCTGGATAAACATCAACCCCAGTGAGGCAATGAGCAAAAAAACCTACATCCAATCCGACTAGGCGCGCGGAAGGATAAGTCGAGCGCAGCTGCTTGATAACGGAAGGTCCTACATACCCAAGATTGCCGGTAATCAAAATATTCATAATCGTCCTATGGAATTTTCTGGTCAGAATTGTTGTTAATCGAATTACTCAACATATTGCAGAACATGCTCACCTATCGCCATGGATGCGGTCAGTCCGGGCGACTCAATACCGTAAAGCGCAACAAAGCCCTTTATGCCATGACTATTGTGCCCCTGAATAACAAAGTCGCCTGCCGCTAACCCCGGCCCGACAACTTTAGGCCTTATTCCCGCATAACTTGGCTGCAGCGCGTTGCAGTTTATCTCTGGATAATATTCTTTGATGGAGTGATAAAATGCTTCTCGCCGGGAGGGATCCACCGTGTAATCAATGGTATTAACCCATTCGGTATCGGGGCCAAAACGGGCCGCTCCCGCTTGATCCAATGTCAAATGAACACCCAACCCTTCATTATTTGGCAGCGGATATATCAGCCGGGAAAAAGGCGATTTTCCACTGAGCGAAAAATAGCAGCCTCTGGACAAATAAAGCGGTGGAACCGATTCGGCCGGAATGCCGGTGATGGAGGAGCTCAGGGTTTGTGCTCCCAGGCCTGCGCTGTTGATTAACTCGCGACAGCTTATATCCACCTGTTCCTCCCCGCCGACGCTCAGCTCGAAACCGCCATCTACAATTCGGCCACCGAGCACCGGACTGGATAACGCGATCGTGCCGCCGGCACTTTCCAGGTCTCCCTGGTACGCCAACATTAGATCGTGGCTGTTGATGATGCCCGTAGATGGGGAAAGAATACCTTTGGTGGCGTGTAAAGCGGGCTCCATCTCCAGCAATCGCTCTTTGTCGATGTACTCCAGATCCTCCACTCCATTGGCCATCCCTTTGTGATAGATCGCTTCCAACGCAGCGTTTTGATGGTCACCAATAGCAACAATCAATTTACCAAGGCGTTTGTAGGCTACCCGATGAGTGTCGCAATAGCTGTAAAGCATTTCCTTGCCACGGACACATAAACGTGCTTTCAAACTCCCCTGAGGGTAATAAATGCCCGCGTGTATCACTTCGCTATTGCGAGAACTTGTTTCCTGGCCGATAAAACGGTGACGCTCCAGCACTAAAACACTTCGGCCAGACAACGCCAACGTTCTGGCAATAGCCAATCCCACCACACCGGCACCAACCACAATGCTGTCAAAATCCATTTGCGGCTCCTTAATGGTTTTCCAGCGAATCAAGGGCTCTGGAAAAACGCTTGATATTCATTACCATTTGATCCACGGAGCTTTACGTTTTTCGATGAGGCCTTCGAGATAATGTTTGTCGCGAAGAGTATCCATCGGCTGCCAAAAGCCATTGTGTTTGTAAGCTGCGAGCTGCCCATCTCTGGCAAGATTTTGCAGTGGCTCCTGCTCCCAAGTGGTGGTGTCATCTGTAATGTAATCGATGGCGGAGGGCTCAAGCACAAAATATCCACCATTTACCCAAGCCCCATCGCCAGAAGGCTTTTCGTGAAATGAATTAATTTTGGTCTCGTTTTCACCCAGAACAATTGCGCCAAATCGCCCGGCGGGCTGCACTGCTGTGAGGGTAGCTTGTACTCTCTGGCTTTTGTGAAATGCCACAAGGGCGGTGATATCAATGTCGCTGACGCCGTCGCCATAGGTAAAACAAAAGGTTTCGTCGCCAATATAGTCCTTAACTCGTTTCAAGCGGCCGCCGGTGAGAGTGTCTGCACCAGTATCGACCAAAGTGACTTTCCATGGCTCCGTTACGGCATCATGAACTTGCACCGAATTGTTTTTCATATCAAACGTCACACTGGAAGTGCGGATGACATAATTACTGAAAAATTCCTTGATGATGTGGCCTTTATAGCCGCAGCAAATCACAAAGTCGTGGATTCCATGTGCTGAGTAAATCTTCATGATGTGCCAGAGAATCGGCATGCCACCTATCTCAACCATAGGTTTTGGTTTGATGGTGGTTTCTTCACTCAGGCGTGTCCCAAGTCCCCCTGCCAAAATCACTGCTTTCATAACATCCTCCTTATCTGTATCGATTCGTGACGCTCAGTGGCCACTGTTTTCTCGCAGATGATGACCGCGGAAGCGGCGCAGACACTGTATCAGCATGATCCCAAGTAGCACTCAGGTACATTTATAGGAAAAACCCCGAGCCGAAGCGCAACAAAGCAAATTTTGCTCCAGAAGTAAATCGGGGACGACAATGAAGGGTATTGGTATTGATTAATGAGACAGAAAGCGGCTTAAAGCATTCGCCAATTCTTGATCAAGCGTAGGCTGAAAATGCCCATCTGGCAAAAAATTCGACACATTCCGCGCATCTATTATGGATGTGGATGATAGAAAGGGAACATCTCTGGCTGAGAGATCTTGCGCAAAAGCGTCATCTAACGATTCCGTAAAACCTTGATCATTGATTAGGAACACAATAAATCGAACATCATCCTGCTCAGCGGTGCGGGCAGCACCCACCAGCATTGCCAAACTAATATCCAGCAGATTATTTTTATTCGTGAAGCGTCCATCCGAGGTTCTGAAGTCGTCGAGCAAATTTCTTTTAAACGATTGTCCGTATGCCCTACGTAACATTCGCACCACAATAGATTTATCAAACTGTGGATATGCGAATACCAAGGGACTGTAATATTCATCGTGTGCAGATAAAAAGGTTTTTAACCGTTCCACATCAGAGTTCAATAGCGTACGAAACTCATCAAGGCTTTTGGCTGGCGGCATAGTCTCCACCAGTTCACCGTTAAGCCACCTGTAGCGCGGATACATATGCGCACCAGGCGCTTCAAACGCTGAATTGAAATGCGCTGTCGAGAGGTTTTTTGCGAGCGACGAGGCAAGCACCCCCAGCACTACGATCTCCGCGTCATCCTGATCGTGCAACCTCTGATATTCCGAATAACTGTGAGATAGCGGAGCACCTGGTCCCGCAACCAGCCGGATTGAAGCGCAAGGATCTTGCTCAGCAAGCGCATTGGCAATCCGATTGGAAAACGACATTCCATAAAACGTATAACGTGTTTCGCAATCGGGTTCACGGGCAGGTACACGCACGGGTAAGGATGTATTCCATCCCGCCGTTGCCAACGGGTGGGCATCGGAATCGTTCGTACCCACCATCCGTTCGAGCTTATTCTGAAGCGAAAAACCGTATCCAAAATATCGCTCTAGACTTCCGCCTTGCAGTCGATAGCTCGGGCTGAGAAATCGACCAATCGCGAAATCCAGCGCCAGAAGTGCCAGCAATGACAAACCTAAATTGCGTAAAAATCGTGACAGTGGATTCATGTTCAAAATTGAAAATATATGAATTGAGCAGGCGGCGTACTGAGCGACGCAACGAACGCAAACAGCATCAGGCCATGCAACAAAGGTTTAAGGAACCGCAGTGGCGCCAAAGGATATCGCCCTCTCTCTGCGGCAAAACTGACCAATTCGTACCCCACCAGGATCGGCAAACCTAACAAAGCACTAAATGGGGGCATAGGTACTGTTAATGGATCACCCAGACCCTTGAGGTGCAGCAGAGCGCCGGTAAATGTGGCTATCTGTTCGAATGACACCGCTCGGAAAAGCAGCCACCCGTACAGGGTAAACACAAAAAACAGCGCCATGGAAATCCAAAAGCCGAAGTATTCTCTAAAACGACTGCGCAACCACCAAGCATGAAACGATTCCGGTACTGCCCGGTACACACATAACAGCAAACCGTGATAGCCGCCCCATAAAACAAAATTCCAGGCGGCGCCATGCCAAAGCCCTCCCAGTATCATGGTGGTCATTAAGTTCTTATAGGTGGCAAATGATCCGCCTCTGTTACCGCCTAGAGGAATGTAAAGGTAATCGCGCAGCCAACTGGACAAACTGATATGCCACCGCTGCCAAAATTCACTTGGGCTGCGTGAAAAATATGGCAACCGAAAGTTGAGCATTAATTCAATACCCAGCATTTTGGACACACCACGAGCAATATCGGTGTATCCCGAAAAATCGCAGTAAATTTGTAAAGCAAAAAACAGTGTTGCAATAGCGATATCCGCGCTAGTTACCACACCTGACGTCCCGTACACGGCATCAACCGCTCCGGCCAGTCCATCCGCAATAACCACCTTTTTAAATAAGCCATAACCGATCAGGCAGATGCCATCAATCGTTTGCTGCATATTCAGCTTTCTAGGTGACAGAATCTCAGGCAACAGATGAGACGCCCGCTCAATAGGGCCTGCGACCAGTTGCGGAAAGTAGGAAACATAAAGGGCAAAATCCAGGTAACCCTCGCAAGGTTTGAGCTTGCCGCGATAAACATCAATGCTATAGCTCATCGTCTGAAATGTGTAAAACGAAATACCAACTGGTAAAAGCACATTTAGCGTAACCAGTGACACATCCGCGAAGCCCAGACCGCCCAAAAGTGTTTGGGCGCTATCAACAAAGAAGTTGAAATACTTGAACGCACCAAGTATTCCTAAATTAACAATGAGACTTGTTGCAAGATAAATTTTTTTCTTATGCTCCATGCTGAGTCCCTGCTCTCTCCGCTCGAGAGCAAGAACTAAGAAAAAGAATCCGAAAGATGCACCAACCCCCGCTGCTGTCATCCAAAGCGTTTGGAGCAGATCGTGCTCAAGGATGTAGTTGCCTATACCAAGAAAACCAATCCCAGAGAGCAACACGTAGCCAACAGCGGAGGTAAGCTGTCGATTGCTGATTTTGCCTTTGTCTATCAATATGCCGCAGCAATAATCCACACTTGTGGAAAGCGTTATGAGATAAAGAAAACGAATGTCCCACCATCCGTAAAAGAAATAACTGGCCGCCAGTAGGAACAGGTTCTGCGGGCGGTGAGCAAGCCGACAATAAATTAAATATACAATCGGCAAAAATATAAAAAACTCAATCGAGTTGAATATCATCTTTATTCGACTATGCGGTTAGCGATTACAAAGAAAAGAATGGATGACCTGTTAGGTCGATGCACTGGTCCCAATTTGGCGCGCTGGAATACCAACTACAGTGGCTCCTGCCGGAACATCTTTTAAGACCACTGCGTTAGCCCCGACAATTGCATCATCGCCGATATCAATACCACCAAGCAACTTAGCGCCGGCGCCAACGTTAACTCGATTCCCTAAACGCGGCGCGTCAAACGGTTTATTCAAATAGCGATTTCCAATGGTGACTCCCTGGCGAATAATACAATCGTCCCCCATTACGGTGTCCCCATGAACCACAATGGCGCTTTGGTGCTCGATGATGATCCGACGCCCCGCCTTCACAGAATAAGGTAACTCGATACCGTAACGATTGCGCACACGGCGGAACAGAAATCGATAAATGATACTCAGCGGTGCGCGTAAATATTTGGGCTTTACGCCCATTCGCCAGACTCCGAAGCGATAAACCGCCAGTGCGCGAAACCCCGGTCGTGTCCAGTCCCGGCCGTTGACTTGCCAATCTTCTTTAATGAGTTCCCACAGTCCCGGCTGGCTCATTTCAAACACCTGCCGCGAGCAAATGAAGAATTGCGAATGAAGTCTTTGATGAAATGCGGCGGGTCCAAAAGGTGTTTGTTCTGAATTCTGGCGCGAAGCCGTAGGGAAGAATAGGCCAACAACCAAAAGATATCAGCGAGGAGTGTCGCGAGAAAGCCGAAATTCTTTTGGAAATAGCGCTGTCGGGATTCAAACCAATAAGTGGGTCTACGCGGCGCTTGTTTACGAGTGTCGGAAATCCCTGTCGCTGCACCCACGTGGTGAATGACCCGACTGGCTGGCTCGTAAATGATGCGATATCCAGCGCGCGTCACAGCACGGCAAAAATCCACCTCCTCAAAATAGAGAAAATAGGCCTCATCCATCATACCCACTCGGCGGAGCACGTCCGCCTTCATCATCATAGAAGCCCCCGCCACCCAATCTACCGTTTCACGCCCCGGACTGATTGGCCGAGGAATAACTGCGGAGGGAACCAAACGTTGAAAAACGCCGATTTTTGCCGTGTTGATCAACTCGGTCATGGGCGAAGGGAAATTGAATGCAGAAACTTGCGGGGTGCCATCCTGGTCTTCCAGGCGGCTACCCGCAATGCCTATCTGGGCGTCGCTATCGAGACAATCGACCAGTGCCCGGGTCGCACCTGGCAATAGACGCGTGTCTGGATTGAGGAGCCATATAAGATCACAACCGGCTTCCAGCAAGCGACGAAAGGCGATGTTATTGCCGAATGAGTAGCCGCCGTTTTTTCCCGCATCCACGACTTCGACCCAGTCGGAGAACTGCTGCTCCTGCACAAACGCTGAAATTTTTTCGTAGGAGCCATCGCCCGAAGCATTATCAACCACCACTACTTTCAAACGCCCGCGATATTCATGCTCAGCCGCCAGCGACAACAGGCACTCGCCAACCAAGTGAGGGGTTTTGTAATTGACAATCGAAATACCGATTTGGTGATCCATATACAGTCTCTCAAGAATCCCAGGAGCGGGCACGACAATGGCTTGCATTCTACGATTTCGCCAACTAGGTAGCGATAGCGTACAGGGTCCAGCCAACATATAAGCGGTGTGAAGCATGCTACACTCCGCGCGTTTCTTGTAACAACCTACGATTATGAAAATAGCTTATCTGACCAACTGTTTCGGTACCCAATCTCACACATTCATGCGCCGGGAAATCCGGGCGTTGCGGCAATTGGGTGTCGATCTCACTTTGTATGGCATTCACAAAGATGAGGATGGGCAAGCCGCCGACGCTAAAGACCTGGTAGACGAAACACACTATCTCTACCCTGTCAAAAAAATTGCTACGGTGTCGGCCAATATTCATTATTTTTTGCGCAAGCCCATGGACTATCTGCGAGGACTCTGGAAGGCCTTTACCAGTCCGGAATTTTCCCTGCCTCGGCGAGCCAAAATGGTGACTCACTTTTTCCTTGCGGCACCGATGGCCCGTCACATGGAAGCCGTGGGAATTACCCATATACATGCACAATTCTTGAACGTGTCCAGTTCTGTCGCCATGTTCGCCGCTGAACACGCCGGCATTCCTTTTAGTGTGACGGTACATTCAGCAGGGTCCTACAAAGCTGCCGATACCGTAGGACTGCATCAGAAGCTGCAGAGTGCGCAATTTCTTATTATGATTTCCCATTACAACGTGAACTATTACGACGCCGTCACGCCTTGTCGTGACAAATCTTATGTCGTGCGCTGCGGCATGAATCTGGACGATTTCACCTTTCAAACTTCACCCCGTCTGACAGCACTCGCAGAAGGCCAGATATCGCGAAAAACCAGATTATTAGGGGTTGGCAGGTTTGTAGCGAAAAAAGGTTTTCGCTACCTGATCGAGATGGCCGACCTGCTGAAACAGCGCGGTGTGGACTTTGAATTACGTATTCTTGGCAACGGCCCGCTGGATAGCGAGCTGCGCACTCTCGCCGGTCAATTGCAACTAGGGAATTGTGTTACTTTTTTAGGGCAAAAAAGTACAGCGGAAGTGCGCGCGGAGATGGCGCAAGCCGACATAGTCGTCGTGCCATCGGTTACCACCGACACAGGCGACATGGAAGGATTACCTGTTGTCATTATGGAGGCCATGGCGACGGGTGCCGCTGTCGTTGCCTCCACGCACGCGGGCATTCCAGAGATTGTAATTACCGGCGAAACTGGGGTGCTCACTGAAGAGCGAAGCCCCCAAAGCCTCGCCGATGCGGTGTGCCAGATTATCGATAAACCGTCGATAGAAATGCTCAACCGCGCGCGCAAACTCATCGAAGAAAATTTTAATATTGCGATCGTCGCACAGCAGCGACAAGATATTTTCCGCCGTCATCATCAGGCCAAATGAGTATGGATATTTCCGTTGTTATCCCTTCTTACAATACCCAAGACACCATTGCTGCGACGCTGGCCAATTTGAGCGAACAGCAAACGGCGCTGCGTTTTGAAATTGTCCTCGTTGACTGCTCCGCCCATGACGAGGTTCAGAAAATCGCGGCGGGTTTCCCCAGGGTACGCTATGAGCATCGGCTAGAGCGCTTTAATCCCGGCGAAGGACGCAACATTGGCGCACAACTGGCGCAGGGCGAGCTATTAATGTTCATAGACGCGGATGTTCATCTTGCTCCCAACGCCTTAAATGCAGCGTGGAAAGCCTTGCGCAGTGGGAAAGATGTATTTGGAGGTGCGCTGGAGCTGAACACTGACGTATCGTCAGATACCGCCGCCTATCTAGAACATTATTTTTTCAATCACGAATCCCAGGCACTGCGGCCTGCATGTGAACGCAGCAATCTAAGCTCTGCTTTGATGTGCTTTAGACGCGAGACTTTTCTGGCCGCCGGCGGGTTTAAGGATATCCCGCGAATGCAGGATACCGAACTCACCGAAAGGCTGCGTCAGACGGGACAGAAACTGTTTTTCTGTCCTGATATACTCGGTCTGCAGATCCAGGATTCGCCATTCAAAAAAGTTCTGCAAAAAATTTACATCAATGGACAGAATCTTTATTACATCCGCTATCAACCGGGAATAACACCGCTTAAAAAATTGGTGTTCTATATATTGTTACCCGCGATAGGCGCAATAAAAATCAGCCGTATCATCGGTCGCCATCTGATTTATCAAAACTGGAAAAACAAACTGCGAACTCTGACTCTCGCGCCTGTATTAGTGCTGGGCATAACCTACTGGATGGCAGGCTTTTACAATGCCCTTTGGACAGAAAAAGGGATAGGCAAGGAGCGTTAACTAATCAAAGAGCGTACCGAATATATTTGCAAGCAATAAAAAAGCGCCTTCTGGCGCTTTTTTATTGCTTGCAAATATTCACTATAAGAACTGGGCGAGCAATACCGTTTTAAACGTGTAGAACGCATAACCGTATATCACCATTAAAATGATGGCCAATAACGTCAGCAAAATAATGTCTTTGCGCAATAAACGCGCAGCCAGCGGAGTTCCTCGATGAGGAACAACGCCAAGCAGTGGAACACCTTCCGGCAATTTTTGTGAGAGCAGCGCGACCGAGCGCAAACGAGGGTCAAGAATCACAAAAGCAACCGCCAGACCAACAGGTGCCGCCAACGCTACCACTGGCGCAGCGAGAAATACCAGAATCGCAGGAATACCTGCTGGCTGCAGCGGATAAGTTGGTGGCTCAAGGACTTTATAGGATTCACCCTGACCTTCATCATTTAACGCCAGCGTAATATTGGCATTTTCTTTACGGGCGAGCATTTCTTCGTACACTTTCTTGGTCACGTCATAATCGCGTGTCAAATCCATCAACTCCGCCTGATTAGAAGCCACCCGCTCGGCCACTTTATATTCGTTTTCGAGCAAATCCTCCAAAGAAGCCATACGGCGCTTTTGGGTCTGCAGCTCGACCTCCGTAGTAGACAACTGTTTACGCAACTCCTCCAGCAAGGGCAGTTCGGAGGGTTGCCCGGAAAAAGAATACTCCGAACGGTATTCATCGATTTGTTGTTCGATTTCAAAAATTTGATTTTTCAGCGCGACAATATCGGGATAGGAATCTTGATAGGTAAGACGCAACTGATCAAGCTGCTCGACCAACGCCGTTTTGCGTTCATAGAGGGTTCGATAACGAGCGCGCTGATTGACCGTCTGACTTTCTGTCGTTAGTTGAGCGCGGGTAGTCTGAATTTTTTCTTCGGATTCTTGAATAGCGATTCGAAGATTCTGGATTTCAGCTGCAAGCTCTGCAATGCGATCTTTCACCACCTGCTCGCTAGCATCAACGTTGCGCGAACGAAAATCTTTGAGTTTTTCCTCCGCTTTTTCCAAACGCTTTTTATATTTCACCACCTGCTCGCTGATGAAGTTGTGCGCTTCATAGGTGACCCGCTGCTTTTGCGCCATGCGGTCTTCGATAAATACATCCACAACTGCCTTTAGCGTCTCGTATGCATCATCGGCGTCCGTGGACATATAACTCAAGGTAGTGATATTGCGGTTGGTTGCATCAAAACCCACTTGCAGATTACGCCGCAACCGGAGGAATTCGAACTCTACGTCATCTGGACTCATCTCGGAGACTTCGGGATTACGGCGGGCCATCACCCGATCCAAAAGGCGGCGGGACAAAATCAAATCGTGAATGGTTTCATTTTTGTTGACCTCCGCGACTTCTGCTGTACCTCGTAGCAGCGGTTCGATCACGTTGGTGACGTCTTTAACAATTGCCGCTTCCGAGACGTAATATTTTGGCCAGTTGAGCGCGACGTAAAGCACCGCCAAAAACAATACTGTAAAAAGAGCTGCGGCAGCGGCGCGATAACGAATCAATTCGCGTGTTAGTGAGGTATATACATCACTAACGTATTGGAAGGCATCCACGACAATACTGTCCTCTATTAGCGGTTATTCGATCAACACCAGTTGTAAACAATTCCCGCAAGGCGGTCTCGGCCGATTTTATCGACCGATGCATTGAGCTGGGACTCTGTTACTTTGCCGTAAGGCACAACCAACATGACGAAATCACATAGCTCCGCAAGAATACGGATTTCGGCATCGTAGTCGGCGGCGGAGGGTGCGTCGACGATGATATAGCGGTCGGGATAGCGAGATTTTATTTCGGCAAAAAAATCTCTCATCCGCGGTGAGTTGAGTTTTTCGGTGCCGCCTTCGCGGTTGTTGCCGACCGGCACCACCCGCATCCGCGGTACACCGCTGGCGTACACAATATCTTCCACACCTGTGGCAGGATCATCGAGATAATCCGTCAAACCCAGCTGCGATGGTACGGGCAGCAGTGCTTCGGCATAAGGCGAGTAAAGATTGGCATCAACCAACAGCGATGTTTTGCTTTTATCCAAAGAAATGGTTGCGGCAAGATTGACCGCCACATGAGAACTGCCGCCGGGTGCAGCCGAAGTAACCAGGCAGACAAAATTGCGCCAATCCGTCTGCTTCATCAACTGTGTTCGCAGATCGCGAAACACTTTCAAATGGATAGAACCTTCATCTGCGGCATGAACGATTTTCATCGCGTCGAATTCGGCCGCAGTGAAGTGGCGCACCTCCGACATTTTGGCGATTTGCGCCGCAGAAGACTGAGCCGCTGCCTTATTAAGCGAGGCAACGGGTGATATGCGTTTGTTTTCCAAAATGTCAGCTCCTGCGTAAACCGATCAATTAAAAGTTACGCTCCGGCACGGTTACTACATCTGAAGGTGCCAGGGTGTAATTGGTATCGAGCTGTCCCTTCTGCAATATGTCGTCCAGATAGATGGGGTAAACCTCCATCTTGTCGCCCACTCTGCGGAACAGTTTGGATTTATTGCCATTGGCGAATTCCGTCAATCCACCAGCCTCCAACACCAAGTCTAGCACCGTGATGCCTTGTTGATGTGCCAGGCTCAGTGGACTGGTAACCGCGCCGGTAACCCGCACACGCCGCAGATATTCACCACTGGATGGATTGATTACGATTACGGTCACTTGGGCGTTGCGAACATATTCCGAGAAGCCCTGCGACAGAGTTGCAGACAATTTGCGAGTGGTTTCACCAGCGGCGGCTACATCGCCAATCAACGGAACAGAAATTTTGCCATCTGGGCGCACCGGCACGGTCAAAGAAAGTTCGGGGGATTTCCAAACCTGTACGGACACCTCATCGCCCACACCGATGGTGTATTCCGTTTCGGTTGCAGTTGGTGCCGGCGGCTTTTTACCGACTGCGGGTTTGGAGGCACAAGCACTGAACAAGAGCGCGCATGCGCAGATGACGAACCAATTTTTCATAAGAACCCCTCTATCAAATTTTGTCGATCCAACCATTCACTTGGTGGTTCAGCGATTGGCCGCTCAGTATAAAGCGCAGCCAAATGCGGCGCAGCAACTGTTTTTTTCTGGATTTACCTCCGCTCGCCACCCAAGTTTTACAACATCCCTGCAATTTTGCAGTGCCTTCGTAGGCTTTACGCCAAACGAAATTCACTGGGCGCGGATAATACCTGGCGGATGGAAGCGAGAGTTTGCGCATAGTTAGATGTCCCAAATATGGCAGACCCCATCACAAAGGTGTCGGCTCCCGCATCAGCGACCGCCCGAATGTTATCAATTTTTATGCCACCATCTACTTCTAGCCGAGTGGCCAATCCCAATTCGTCGATTCGCGCACGCGCCGCTCGCACCTTGTCCAGCACATAGGGAATAAAAGTTTGACCACCAAAGCCGGGATTTACAGACATGAGCAACAACATGTCGAGTTTTGGCATGACATGCTCGATGACGCCGAGCGGAGTCGCGGGATTGAGCACTAAACCCGCTTTGCATCCGCCGTTTTTGATCAATTCCAGAGAGCGATCCACATGACGGCTGGCCTCCGGGTGAAATGAGATAAATGACGCTCCAGCGTCGACAAATTCACTAATAAGGTCATCCACCGGCTCTACCATAAGATGCACATCCATCGGCACCGTGACACCTCGTCGGGTCAATGCCCGCAGCACCATAGGTCCGAAGGAAAGATTAGGTACATAGTGGTTATCCATAACGTCGAAATGGATCATATTCGCGCCGGCGGCGATCACCGCATCCACCTCTTCTCCAAGTCGGGTGAAATCGGCGGACAAAATTGAAGGGGCGATGTAGAAATCGTTGGAAGCTTGCATGTTCATGACCTTGCGACCAAGCTGAGTGTAAAAAGTATCGGCATTGTAATGCTATGCACTATGTAAAACACACCGCACCGCTACCCGCGCGCCGCCGACCATTTGTGAGCTGGTTATTCTGCCTATGTGCGCTTGCACAGCCTTTAGATGCTCAGGAACCCGCCGTCGACCCACAAGCGATTGAGCAGGTACCAGCAACCTCAGCAGAAAGCAGCAAGCCTGTGTCCAACCAAACGGTGGGCGAGCGCTTGGCGGACCAGCATCGTCAATTGCTCCACGATTTGAAAGGCCCGCCAACGGCTTTATGGCTTCCGGTGGATGGTCGTCAGTTGCTGGCGTTTTGGCAGTCGGACAAAAGCGGCAAACCCTCAGGAGCCGTTTTGATGCTGCACGACCGGGGCGAGAACCCGCGCCGAGCTGCCACTTTACGCCGCCTGCATGAATACCTTCCAAATCACGGCTGGGCCACCTTTAGCATTGAACTCCCGACTCTGCCAGAAGCGGCCGTGCCGCCCCGCGCTACCGCGCCGGCCCCCAGCGTTGTGACGCCACCCGAAGAATCCACGGATGAAAACCCAACTGAAAAGGCTCCGGTAAATGAAAGTGAGGTTGTGCATCAGGAACCCGATGTTGCGGCTTCCGCAGACGCCACTGGTAATTCACTGCCTGCAGAGGCCATCTCCCCCAGTCGCCAGGAAGTTATCGACTATATCCATCGACGTATTGAGGCGGCGACCGCCTACTTACATCAACAGGGCCAATACAATCTCGTGTTGTTAGGTGAGGGCAGCAGCGCCGATTGGGTATTACAGCACCTGGACAAAGCGGTACCGCCCCCCACCGTGGAATCCACCGATAAAAAAAGCAAAGGGATTATCGACCGGGCTTTTCGCGCGGTAATCCTGGTCAACCCCCGCACCCCTTACGGGGAAGCAGTCGATGCGTTGCCAGACGGGCTACTCCACCCCGAAATTCCCACGCTTGACGTTTTTACAGATTTTCACCTGGAAATCTTGGCTGATGCGGAGAATCGCCGCCAGAAAGCGAAGCAGAAAGGCTATGAGCACTACATTATCAGGAGGTTGCCACCTCCAAATGGCGCCACTCCAGAGCAGAGCGAGACTCTACTCACCAAAGCCATACGCGGGTTTTTGCAGAAGTACGCCCAAGGCGTGGAGATGAAATAACGGCTATTGCGGCGGATTTTCTTCCACTGGCACTTCTTCGTTGACGTAATCTTCCACGGTACCTTCGTAGTAAACGGGCTCCGAAGCGGCCTCTTCATAGGTAGGTTCTGGAGCATAGGCGGCAAGGCAATCCTGAATCAATGTATTGCGCTCCTCCGCTTCGTAGGCATCCGCTGGATACATGTCATTACACATTTGCGCATCGGCAATCGCACCCGCAGAAATGCCCAGCAGACACGACAACAGCAGATAAGAGGAAAACGTTTTCATAAAATCTCTCGCAACGGGAGCAACAGTGGTCAGAATGCCGACATTTGGCAGGCAGCAAAACGATTTCGTTCCCAATCTCCGCTCCGGCGTTTCAGGTTTGTGATCGCCGGCACGCTCACCCGACCAGTGTCATGTCGTGAATCGCACCAGCGGCGAACGCATTGATGTTGGCAAGGGTAACCTGGGCTATTTTGGCAAGTGCCTCGCGGGTAAAAAACGCTTGGTGGCCGGTCACAATCACATTTGGAAAGGTCGTGAGGCGCGCGAACACGTCATCCTGCACAACTTGGTTGGAAAGATCTTCAAAGAACAAATCCGCTTCTTCTTCATAAACATCCAAACCCAGATAACCTACTTGCCCATTTTTTAAGCCCCGAATAACTGCCGGGGTATCCACCAAGCCGCCCCGGCTGGTGTTGATTAACATTACCCCCTGCTTCATCTGCGCCAGGGCTTCGCCATCAATCAAGTGGTGAGTGGCCGGTGTCAACGGACAGTGGAGAGAGATGATGTCACACGCTGGCCACAGCTCCGCCAGAGCCGTGTAACGAACACGCGAAGCAAGCGCAGGATCAACCACATCGACATCGTGGACGAGTACTTCACAGCCAAAACCGAGCATGATATCGATAAACGCCCGACCGATTCTGCCCGCACCAATCACGCCGACTGTTTTTCCATAGAGGTCAAAACCCATCAAGCCATTCAGCGAATAATCATGTTCACGAATCCGATTATGGGCGCGATGTATATTGCGGTTTAGCGCCAAAATCAGGCCCACCGCGTGTTCCGCGACGGCATGAGGGGAATATTCAGGTACGCGACACACGGGCAGCCCGAGTTGTTTTGCTGCTGGCAAGTCGACATTGTTGTAACCGGCGCAGCGCATCGCGACCAACCTTACGCCGAGCTCCTTGAGCTGACGCAGAACAGGCTCGCTCAACACATCGTTAACAAAACAACACACCACCTCACTACCGGCGGCGAGGCCGACTGTCTTTTCCGTGAGATGGGGTTCGAAGTAAAGGATTTCATGGGGCGCAGCAGCAGGAGCAAAAAACAGCCGGTCATAGGGCTTGCTGCTAAACATGGTGATGAGCATTTGATTTTTCTCAACTAGGTTTGGCTTGGCGTTGGCGCACTGCTTCGAATAAGCAAATACCAGTCGCCACCGAGACATTCAAACTCGAAACACTACCGGCCATAGGAATATAAACAAGATGATCGCAATGTTCCCGAGTCAGGCGACGCATACCGGAACCTTCTGCACCCATCACCACGGCCAGCGGACCGGTAAAAGGAGCGGAGAAAACCGATAGCTGCGCCTCGCCGGCCGTGCCGACAATCCAAATGCCTTGGTCCTGCAGTTGTTTCATAGTACGCGCCAAATTGGTGACAGGAATCAGCGGCACTGTTTCAGCGGCGCCACACGCCACTTTGCGAACGGTCTCGTTCATCCCTGCGGAATTATCCTTGGGTACTATGACCGCCTGCACACCCGCTGCGTCAGCGCTGCGCAAACACGCGCCGAGATTATGCGGATCGGTAACGCCATCGAGAATCAATAAAAATGGCGGTGCGGAAAGCCCCGCCAGCAACTCCCATAGATAATGCTCATCGTGCAATTTACCGGGCCGCGCCAATAGCGCCACACCCTGGTGATTACCATCACACAGCGCATCCATTTCCGCACGTGTCTGTAAGCGCACTGGAATACCTAAATCGCGGATCTGCTGAGTGATCTTCTGCACCCGCTGATCGTCCCGGCCGCGAAGAACCAGTAATTCCTCGGCCCGTTGTGGTGCTGTTTTAAGCAGAGCCTGCACAGCGTGCAGGCCAAAAATGATTTCCTGTTTCACTGAACTAAACCTTTACTTCAACGACGAGGGCTTTTTGTGGGTGAGGCAGCTTTGCCTGCAGATTTTTTACCCTTGGAGGCGGAGCTTTTGTTGCCCGCTTTAGCAGCGGCAGCTGATTTAATAGCTTTGACAGAAATTGCCTTATCGGCTTTTTTTGCTTTTGGCTTTTTGCTTTCCGTTTTTTTGCCTTCGCTCGTTTTACCGTGGACCGCTTTGCCGGCAGGTTTCACCGCAGATACTTTTTCCGTGACGGTTTTGCCTTTCGCACCTTTTCGCGCACCGCCGCTCTTCGCGGTTTTATTGTTTTTTCCGCCGGCCCGGCGTTTTTTTTCCTCATCAAATTCTTTGGCGAGGACTTTAGCCGCTGGGGAGATAAATGCTTTTTTGCGTTTGCCGGCTTTTACTTCGACGATGTCAAAATCAATTTTACGCTCGTCGAGGTTCACCGCCACAACTTGAACCCGCAATTCGTCACCCAAGGCAAATACCTTGCGTGTACGCTCGCCGATCAACCGCCCGCGCGCAGGCTCGTGAACATAGTAATCCTGTGGCAGCGCGGTGATATGCACCAACCCTTCGATGTAGAGATCCTTCAATTCAACAAATAAACCGAAGCCCACCACGGACGACACCACGCCTTCGAAGACTTCGCCAACGTGACTCTGCAAATACTCGCATTTCAGCCAGCTCACCACATCGCGTGTGGCTTCATCGGCGCGCCTTTCCGTCACAGAACTCTGCTCCCCCAAAACTGCAATATCCGCGACGCTGTATGGATAAATCAACGCATGTTCAAGGGGTTTGGCTGCGGGATGGCGTTTAATTTTTTTGCTGTCAATTTTGGAGCGAATTACCGAACGGATCGCCCGGTGTACCAACAAATCAGGATAGCGACGAATCGGTGAGGTGAAGTGGGTGTAGGCGTCGTAGGCCAAACCAAAATGCCCGCGATTTTCCGCCTGATAAACCGCTTGATTCATACTGCGCAGCATAGTCGTCTGAATCAAATGCGCATCGGGCCGACCCTCAATCGCCTGAAGAACTTCCTGATAATCTTGCGGCGTGACTTGAGCGCGCTGGCGCAATCCCAGACCGAGGCCGGACAGATATTCCCGCAGTAGCTCCAGTTTTTGCTCTTTTGGCCCTTCATGAACGCGGTACAGCGCCGGAATTTCGTGAAATTCGAGAAATTTTGCCGAGCAGACGTTCGCTGCCAACATGCATTCTTCAATCAACTTGTGGGCATCATTGCGTTGCACCGGCACGATCTTTTTGATCTTGCGGTGTTCGTCAAAAAGAATCCGGGTTTCGGTGGTTTCAAAATCGATGGCGCCACGCACATCGCGCGCTGCGCGCAACACTTTATAAAGATCGTGCAGATGATCGAGCTGCTCAATCACTTGATGAAATTGCTGGCGTACGCCACTGCGGGGCTTGCCTCGTTCAGCCAGTACTTCACCTACCTGGGTGTAAGTGAGGCGCGCATGGGAATGCATTACTGCTTCATAAAACTGATAACCGGTAATTCGTCCCTTCGCGCTAATGGTCATCTCGCACACCATACACAAACGGTCGACATGCGGATTCAATGAGCACAGTCCGTTGGACAATGCCTCGGGCAGCATGGGCACCACATAGTCGGGGAAATAAACCGAATTTCCACGCAGAGCGGCTTCTTTATCCAGTGGATCACCCACCTGCACGTAATGCGACACATCCGCAATCGCGACAAACAGCCGCCAGCCGCCGGTTTTTTTCGGCTCACAATACACTGCGTCATCAAAATCTCGCGCGTCTTCCCCATCTATCGTGACGAGAGGCAGCTTGCGC
>DJFQ01000009.1:0-1307 GCA_002432095.1 Marinagarivorans sp. UBA5868
GGCGAAGACGCCCAGCTCACTACCTGCGCCGCCAGGGATGGGTCGAGCTCGACGATGTTAGACAGGTCGCTGATGTCTGCATCCGGGTCAGCGCGCAGCTTGATGATGCGTTGAGCGGTTTCGGGCAGCGGAGGCAGTTCAAGGGTTTCATCCAGCCGCTGTTTGATCCGCAGGGTGGTGAAGTTCTTTAGTGAATAGAGGATCTGTTCTTGATCCATCTCTGCGGAATCCGGCAGGCGCGGCGCCGGTACAGCCATTTCGCCTACACAGGCGGTTTTGATGATGCTTTTGAAATCGTGCTGACGCAGTTCGAGCATTTGCTCGCCATCGCCAGTCTCCAGCCACAGGGTCTGATGGCGCAGAAGAGAGGCATCCACCAGGGTGGTAAGTCCCTGCCACTCCGGTATGGCCGGCACAATTTTCATATTCTGTTGTTGCAGAAGGGGGGCGAGTTCGGCGGCGGGAACGCATTCCAGATTGCGCCCAAATTGAGACTTCACCGCGGCGAGATCGAGCATATGGTCCGCGGGCAGCAGCACTTGCAGACGGCCTTGGCTGTCCTGGAGCACTAACGACTTGACGGCGCAGGTGTCGGTTGCCAGTGCCAAGTGGCTGCGAACCGAGGTGAACCGCGCCTGGCTGGCTTTCAACTGATAAGCAATATTGGCCGATTCAAGAATCTGAATAACACTCGCCGGTACGGGCACGTCCACTTCCTCCTCAACAAACCATTTGGCTGCGCGTCGACTCGGGAGTCGATACGCAAGAAGCGTTATTGGCTTCTACTTGACTATAGACGGGTTCCGTCGATTCGCTAAACCGAAAGAGGCCGGAACACGGCGTCCGGCCGTAGGGGCTGATAAGGGGCAGTTGCAATGCAGAGGTTTGGCTCATCCTTTCATATAGTGTTGTTGATGGGCGAACCAGCGCTGGATCAAGGCATGTGACAAATGGGGATTGTGACTTTGAATAAGCGCCGCGGCCTGTTGGATGGAGGGGATCATATGGGCGTCACGTTGCAGATCGGCAAGGCGGAACTGTAAGGCCCCGGTCTGGCGAGTGCCGAGTAGCTCGCCGGGACCTCTAATATTGAGGTCCTGCTCGGCAATCACAAAACCATCGTTGGTACTGCGCATCACTTGCAGCCTTTGTTTTGCCACCCTCGACAGAGGACTGCCATACAGGAGGACACAATAGCTTTCGGTGCTGCCGCGACCCACGCGCCCACGAAGCTGATGCAATTGGGCGAGGCCCAGCCGTTCTGGGTTCTCGATGATCATCAGACTGGCGTTGGGCACGTCCACGCC
>DJFQ01000009.1:1314-4291 GCA_002432095.1 Marinagarivorans sp. UBA5868
GATCAAACCCACCTGAAGCTCCGGCAGGGCTTCATGCAACTGCACCGCGATTTCTTCGGCAGCGGCCGCCGCCAAAGTCTCGGAATCCTCCACCAATGTGCAGACCCAATAGGCTTGGCGACCTTCTCCGCAGGCGCTGCGCACTCGCTCAATAACATCGGCGCGGCGCTGTTGACTCACTAACACGGTATTGACCGGTGTTCGTCCCGGCGGCAGCTCGTCTATGACGGAAAGATCCAAATCCGCGTACGCGGTCATGGCCAGNNGGATCGGTGTGGCGGTCATCACCAACTGATGGGGCCATAAGGGTGCACCACCGGGAGAATGCAGGCTTTTATCGCGCAGCGAGAGCCGCTGATGCACGCCGAATCGGTGTTGTTCATCAATGATGACCAAGCCGAGCCGGGCGAAGTACACGTTTTCCTGAAACAGTGCATGAGTACCGACGACCAGATGCACTCGCCCCTGGGCGATATTGTCGAGCGCCAGCTGCTTCTGTTTTGGCGTAAGTCGGCCCACCAGCCACGAAACTTCGAACCCCAATGGTGTCAACCAGGCTTCGAAGTTGCGTTTGTGTTGCTCCGCGAGGATTTCAGTCGGCGCGACCAGCGCCACCTGCCAGCCGTTGCCTACCGCGGCCAGCGCCGCTGCTGCTGCTACCAGCGTCTTACCGCTGCCAACATCGCCTTGAACCAGCCGCAACATAGGTTGTGGCATCGCCATATCGGCGTGAATGGCGCGGATCACGTTCTGTTGGGCTGCTGTCAGTGCAAACCGTAAGTTGCGATAAAACTGCTGTTGCAAGCTGTCGTCGGCATGCAATGCGGGAGCCGCTTCAGCGCGTGATTGCGCACGGCTCTGCTGCAGCGCGAGGTGGTGGGCGAGCATTTCTTCGAAGGCAAGCCTCTGCTGAAAAGGATGTGTACCCGCCAGCAGCAGGGACACCGGCGCGTCTTTGGGCGGAAAATGCACGTAGGCCAAAGCTTCACTAAGACTGGCGACCTGAAACTGCTGATTGATCTCCCGGGGCAGTAGTTCTGTTGGCGGAGACACCCGCATCATGTCGATGGCTTGGGATGCCAGTTTGCGCAAGCGTGGCTGATTCAGTCCCTCTGTCGTGGAGTAAACGGGAGTGAGGGATTGGTCCACCGGTTTATAAGCAGCCCCCGGTTGGACGATCTCATACTCGGGGTGATACAGCTCCAGGCCAGATGATCCCAGGCGCGGATCACCAAAGCAGCGCACCTGCGTTCCGCTGACCAGCTGCGCTTTCTGGGCAGCATTAAAGTGATAAAAACGCAAATTGATTTGCCCTGTTTCATCCCGCAGGGTAACCAACAGGCTCCGCCGCCGCCCCATTGCCAGTTCACAACGCACTACCACACCTTCGAGCACTACGCTGGTATTCGGCGCTAAATCACCGATGGGCACTACGCATGTGCGATCGAGATAGCGCAGGGGAAGGTGGAACAATATGTCCTGAACAGTGTGGATATTGAGGCGTGCCAGAGTTTGCGCAAAGCTTGTCCCCACTCCTTTGAGGGCGGACACCGGTAGTTTGGCGAGAGGCGGTGCGACAGTCATAGAAATCAATTGGCGGTTGGTTTTGAGTGAGCGCCGAGTTGGCCGCGGGCGGCGTAAATCGATTCGCGCAAAACATCCACTGCTTTATGACGAGGGAAACTAGCGCGCCAGGCGAGAGCGACGGTGCGTTTTGGCGGGGTCCCGACAAAGGGTTTAACGCTCAAACCGTCCGCAGCATAGTGGTTGGCCGTAGCGGCGCTGCGCGGCAGAATGGTGATGCCCAGGCCAGATGCAACCATATGCTTTAAGGTTTCCAGCGAACTGCCTTCCCGCGCCGTGCGCACTCGACCGTTGGGGTCATCGATGGATGGCTTCAGCATTGGACACGCTTCAAGCACTTGGTCGCGAAAACAGTGTCCTTCACCGAGTAGCAGCAGATTGTGGCCGGTGAGTTGGTTTGGCTCCACAGCGCTGAAGCGATTGAGCATATGGTTGCGGTCCATCACGATGACAAATTCCTCGTCGTAGAGTGATTGGGTTACCACATCGGCCTCTGTGAAAGGGAGCGCCACGATGATCGCATCCAGCTCTCCCTGACGAATACGTTTGCGCAGGGTGCCGGTGAAGCTTTCCTCCAGATACAGCGGCATTTTCGGCGCAAGCTTTTGTAATTGTGGAATCACGTATGGCAGTAAATAGGGGCCTATAGTAAAAATGGCGCCAACATGTAAAGGGCTGGCCAACTGATCCTTTCCCGTGCTGGCAATGTCTTTGATCGCCGCCGCTTGTTCCAGCACCCGCTGGGCTTGTTGGACGACCTGTTCGCCAATTGGCGTGGGATATACGCGGGTTTTGGAGCGTTCGAAGATGGCGGTTTCCAATTCTTCCTCGAGCTTTTTGACCGCAATGCTCAAGGTCGGCTGCGAGACATGGCAACGTTCCGCCGCCCGCCCGAAGTGCTGTTCCTGGGCCAGAGTTACGATGTAGCGAAGTTCTGTCAAAGTCATAGCAAAATCTATCAGCGATGGCGTTGTAATAAATAAACCTTAGAGGCGAACGGTTTGCAATCGAAAAGTATTCTCTTTCTTGGCTTTGGCGATGTCGCTCGTCGAACCGCGGCACTTTTACCGGAATGTCGGCGTGTAGGTGTCGCACGCTCCGCCCGGATGGAGCACGATGCAGTGGAATTCTGGCAAGGCGCGGCCGACGGACTCTTTGTCCGGCAGCGCCTTGAACAGCAGTTTTTTGATGCGGTGGTGCTGACGCTTACTCCTACGGAATACTCTCCCGTCGCCTATGAGCTCAGTTATGTGGACACTTTGCGTACGTTGCTGCCCATTTGGCGAGCCAATCCGCCAGGCATGATCTTGTTTGTGTCAAGCACCAGTGTTTACCACCAAGCCGATGGCGAGTGGGTAAATGAAGAAAGTCCCACCCATCCCGAGCATTTTTC
>DJFQ01000009.1:4344-8515 GCA_002432095.1 Marinagarivorans sp. UBA5868
GGCAAAGGAGGGTCAACCGACTTTACCAATCGCATCCACGCCGATGACTGCGCCGGGGTATTGGCCCACTTATTACAACGGCACTGGCACGGCGAACCTTTGGCGCCTTTATACCTTGGTTGCGACAGTAATCCTGCTCCGGGGATTGAAGTCCGACGCTGGCTTGCCGGACGACTTGGTATCGATCCAGATAGCTTGATGCCAAGCGTATCTGAGAGAGGTGGTAACAAGCGTTGCGACAACGGCAGATTGCAACAGCTGGGTTACATGTTGCGCTATCCATCTTATCGGGACGGCTACAGTGCGTTGTTGGCCTCGGGAGAGGTCAAATGATCCTGCGGTTGGAGCCAGTCTTGAATCACTCTCTCTAAATCTTCCAGCCCTTCACCATTGTGTGCTGAGAATGTCTGCGCGGTCACCAGATCCTGCACTTTTGAGTTTTTGAGTTGCTGGCGTACTTGCGCGAGCGTGGTTTGCCCTGCGCCGCGACTTAGTTTATCGGACTTGGTCAGCAGGATATGCACCGGCATTTCACCCGCGACCGCCCAATTCAGCATGGTAGTGTCGTAGGTTTGTAGCGGGTGGCGTATGTCCATCAACAACACAAGGCCGCGCAGCGTTTGGCGTCCTTGCAAGTACTCCGCGAGATTTTCCTGCCACTGCTGCTTGGTCGCCAGCGGCACCTTGGCGTACCCGTAGCCTGGGAGATCCACTAAGCGCAGCTGATCATCGCCCAGGGCAAAAAAATTGATCAGTTGGGTTCGCCCTGGGGTTTTACTGGTGCGCGCGAGCTTGCCATTCTGAGTGAGACGATTGATGGCGCTGGACTTGCCGGCGTTCGAGCGTCCTGCGAAGGCGACTTCGCTACCTGTTTCTGGTGGACATTGATGCAGGCTGGGCGCACTGGTCAGGAAGCAGGCTTTGCGGAAGAGATTGGGGTTGGGCATGGTCCACTCTGTGGGGAGATAAATAGATGAGTTATCGGAATCGTGTGTATATAATGCCAGCCCAAATCATCCCTGGCGACATTCCTGCGCCAGGCGTCGGGCTTCACCGCTCAATCAAAATCAAAAAAAGCCCAGCCAACGTGTGCTCCAGCGGGACGCCGCAAAGCCGTGTGCTCCAGAGCGGAAGTCGCAGCTGTTTGATCAAACGATTTACTTTTAGACGATAACGGGAACATTCATGAGCAATTCACTTCGCACTCTTCTGCTGATCCTCGGATTCGCCACCCTGGCCCCTGTCGCGCACGCGGCCGGCGATGCTAAGCGGGGAGAGGCACTGGTGGCAACCTGTGCCGCGTGCCACGGTGCCGATGGCAACAGCCCCGCGCCAAATTTCCCCAAATTAGCCGGCCTTGGCGAGAAATACATCTCCAAGCAATTGGTGGATATTAAATCTGGCATCCGGGTGGTTCCAGAGATGACTGGACTGTTAAACGACTCCAGCGCTCAAGATATGGAAGACATGGCCGCATTTTATGCCGCCAAGCCAATGCAACTGTCCGGCGCAAAGACGCTCACCGTCAAGCTGAACTCCGGTGTGGAAGTGGGCGCGCTGGAGCTGGGAGAAAAAATCTACCGCGCAGGTAACCTCACTACTGCTACACCCTCATGTACTGGTTGTCATTCACCGCGCGGGCAGGGCAACGCTCCGGCGGCGTTTCCTCGGTTGGGCGGGCAGCACGCGCAATACATCGAGAAACAGTTGCGGGATTTTCGCGCTGGGGCGCGGGTCAATGATGGCGATGCTCAGATCATGCGCAAAGCGGCTGAGCATCTGTCAGACGCCGAGATTGTGGCCCTGGCAAACTATATTGCCGGTTTGAACTGATCTGTACCGGTTCACGCTTTCGCCAATTAACGGGGAACTCAGCTGCTACGCTTGTTTCTAATCGCGTCAAGGCGGCCCGTGCCGTTTACCTTCAGCGAGACTTCCAATGACAAAGGGGAAATACATGCGTTTTCTTATCGCAATTCTGGGTTTAGCTCTGCCAATGCTGGCCTGTGCCGCAGATGAACCTGCAAAACCGGCCTATGAGGAAGGCAAGCACTACACCGTGTTGGATGGTCAACCCAAACCCTCCAAGACCGGCAAAATAGAAGTAACGGAAATGTTTTGGTACGGTTGCGGCCATTGTTATATGTTCGAGCCGTTGTTAGAAGAATGGAAAAAAACGCTGGCCGAAGATGTCGTTATGGTGCGTTCTCCAGCCATGTGGCAGCAGCGTCGCAATCCGCCGGATGCTATGTGGACTCACGCTAAGCTTTATTACACGGCGAGCGCATTAGGACAATTGGACAAGTTGCACCCGGTATTTTTTGAGGCGATGCACAAACTCAATAAGCGCCTCGTCAGTACCGACGAGATTGCTGCAGTTGTCACCGCCCAGGGTTTGGATGGTGAAACTTTCGTTAAGACAATGGATTCATTTGCCGTCAACGCCCAAGTAACTCAGGCCGACTCCCGTCAGCGTGCATACAAAGTGACGGGGACACCGGAGTTAGTGGTGGGCGGCTATTACCATGTGTCTGCTAGCAAAGCGGGCAGTCAGGAGGAAATGTTGAAAGTGGCGGATTTCCTTATCGACAAAATTCGCAAAGATCGCTGATTTCGATCTGATTGATTGTTTTCCCTAAGGCCGGTTATCCGGCCTTTTTTATTCGCTTTATGCTTGCAGGAATTTACGAATGGTTTTAACCAGCTGGTCATCATTGATCGGCTTGGTTAGCAAATCATCCACGCCGCTGCTCAGGATACTTTGCTGTTCGGTTTCGATCGCGTGGGCGGTCAATGCCACAACGGGCAACTTTTGCAGGTGAGGTATTTGGCGAATGCGGCGGGTCACTTCTTTCCCACTGATTCCTGGTAGGGAGATATCCATAAGAATTAGATCAAAATCACCTTTCTCCAGCAGCGTCAGACACCGTTCACCGCTTTCCACGCAAGTCACGTCATAACCCTCATCCTCGAGAATCCAGGAAACGAGTTTGCTGTTGTCTGGATTATCTTCAACTACCAGGATATGAGCGTTCATGGGGCCTCTGTACGCGATGTGGTATTGGTCTGGCAAGCAGAGCCGCCGCCACTGTTTTGGTGAGTATAGTCAGGTTTGCATGTATTCGAGGCGTGAATAAATATGATTGAGGGGCGTCATTAGTATGACAAAACCAGTTTTGTGCCCCCAAAATGCCTGACATTTCTCGATTTTGAATGATGTCGTTGGGGGTTTAACCCCCTTTTGTGGCAGTATCTCAAATTAATAATTTGCGACTTTCAGTGGGTAAATGTCTTCTGTTTCGCAGAATCTATAAAAATTTCTAGCAAATTAATAAAATTTTTAGTTATTTCTGTACATATTTTATGCAAAAGTGTAAGGTTCGACCTCATTGAACTGCCTGGTGGGCAGTGTGTACTTTGAAAGGCGCTTTATGGATTTGATTGATCATTCCCGTAATCTGACACAGCAGCTCACCTATGAGCTTGGCCGCGCCATAGTGCAAGGCAAGTATAAGGTGGACTCATCATTTCCTACGGAGGCTGACCTCTCCGCGCAATTCAATATCAGTCGTAGTGTTACCCGCGAAGCGGTGAAGATGCTCACCGCCAAAGGACTTATCTGTTCTCGTCCGCGTAAGGGGATTCGTGTCCAACCGCCTCACTTGTGGAATATGTTCGACTCCGACGTGTTGAACTGGACGCTCTCCGCCAAACCCTCATTGCAGTTGTTGAAGGAGTTCACCCAACTGCGCGTTGCCATAGAGCCCGAAGCGGTTGCACTGGCATGCCGCGCGGCAACCGATGCGCAGATAGAGGCCATAGGTCATGCATTGGCGCGTATGGAGTTGGCTGAGGAGGGAGATGACGACCCGCTGGATGCGGACATCCAATTTCACACCAGCATTCTCGAAGCCAGCAATAACCGCTTTTTTATTCAGTTCTGCGACTTCATTCAGGCGGCGTTGCGCATCAGCATCGCCTGCACGAATCAGCTTAAAGCGGTGAAGGCCGCGAGTGCTTATGATCATCGCAGTGTCTACGAAGCGATTGTTCGACGGGATCGGGACAGCGCCAAAGCGGCTATGCGCCGTCTGTTGGACGAAGCTATGGAGCTGATCGTTGAATCTATGGTGGACAGCGGGAAAACCCCGTTAGATAACACCAAGTCTGC
>DJFQ01000009.1:8580-33857 GCA_002432095.1 Marinagarivorans sp. UBA5868
ACCCATTTCCCTCCCCTGGTGATTCCCCGCGTCACCCCGCATAATAGCCGCACTTCGCCGCCCCACCGGGCTGGCGGCGGGTATTCATGATGTCCATAAAATACCGATGTGGGGTCTGTTGCGCCCATACATCCGGAACTCACATCCGCCAGTGCGCGGTAACAATACGATAACAAATGAGGTCTTTATGTCTGGAATGTCAGGAGCTGGCAGTCGCGCTGCCGGTGTCGAAGGGCTGGAGAACAAAAACTACACCATGCCGCTGGTGTGGCTCACGTCGCTGTTTTTTATGTGGGGATTTCTTACCTGTCTCAACGACATTTTGATTCCCCATCTGAAAAATGTATTCAATCTAAATTACACCCAGGCGATGTTGGTGCAGTTCTGCTTTTTTGGTGCTTATTTCATTGTTTCTCTGCCGGCCGGTATCTTGGTTAAAAAAGTGGGGTACAAAACCGGAATTGTTATAGGTTTGGCCATTGCCGCTCTAGGTTGTTTGATGTTTTATCCGGCTGCGCAAATGCGGGTGTATGCAATTTTTTTGTTGGCGCTTTTTGTTTTGGCTGGTGGCATTACTATTCTGCAAGTTGCGGCCAACCCTTATGTCACAATTCTTGGTAGCGCGCGCACCGCGTCCAGTCGTCTCACATTAACCCAGGCATTTAATTCTTTGGGCACGACCATTGCGCCATGGTTTGGCTCGGTATTAATTTTGTCTGGCGCTACCGCTGGACTTACAGGTGCGGAGTTGCAAGCCCACGAGGCCGAAGCCGTACAAGGGCCGTACCTGTTGCTTGCCGGTGCTTTGATTGTGTTGGCGGGCATCTTCGCCATGCTCAAGTTGCCGCGTATCGTCGACGATGAAATTCCCGTGCATGCAGGCGATCTCGGCTCGTCTGCTTGGTCTTATCCCCACTTGGTGCTCGGCGCGATCGGAATTTTCGTCTATGTAGGCGCGGAAGTGGCCATCGGCAGTTTTCTAGTCAATTTCATTAGCGAGCCCACGATTGGCGCCATGACCGAAGCAGAGGCTGCGAAATATGTCTCTTATTATTGGGGTGCCGCTATGGTGGGACGTTTTATTGGTGCTCTAGCGATGCGGCGAATTTCCGGCGGCGTTGCTTTAGCGTTTAATGCCGTTTGTGCCTGTATTTTTATCGCGGTTGCGATGTTGGGATCTGGAAAAGTCGCGATGTGGGCTATTTTGTTGGTCGGCCTGTGCAATTCCATTATGTTTCCGACTATTTTCAGTCTTGCGGTGCGCGGCCTCGGCCCGCATACCAGCCAGGGATCGGGCATTTTGTGCATGGCTATTGTCGGCGGCGCGCTGGTACCTTTGCTGCAGGGTGTTCTCGCCGACACCATCGGCATTCAGATGGCGTTCTTTTTGCCGATTATCTGCTACGCCTATATCGCCTTCTACGGTTGGAAAGGCTCGGCCCCTAAACACGGCTAATAAAAAAGGGGCGAAGGCCCCTTTTCTATTTTGTGTACCCATTTATTTCAAATGCAGGCCACCACGGCTGTGCAAAATCACTGCGACAGCGCAGACCATCCGCAAGTCGCATGCGGTTTCTTCGATTACTTGCGCTTCCAGCACATCTACCGGAGCGTTGGTAAAACGGTTTGTCCAGCGGCGCATTTGTGAGATCAATCCCTCGCGGCGCTCCCGATGCGGCAGACGTGAGAAAATCGCTGCGACATTCTTTTGCTCGTGCACGACACCCGCGTAATCTTCAGGATTATTCTCGTGGGCCGGGCACACACAATCGGCGCTTAAGCTGATCATCGGTTTGACATGAAAAACCGGCGCTTCATTGGCATCAAGTAGTGTGTTTCCCTTAAAAACCCCGAGCATATTGCCGGTGTCTTTATCAAACGCGGCAATTTTCGGTGTGCCGACACGATTGGTTTGTTCGATGATGAAATTCCGTCCAGTGCCGGCAGAAATAAATTCGGAGATCTGGTAAAAACCGAGCTGACGATTGAGGTGAATAGTGAAGAGTTCCGAGTGATCCCGGCGCAGGGTGTAGGACGTCACATAACTGCGCATACCGCGCATGTCCTGGCTGGTCCAGTTACTCAGAATAATGGCTTTCAAATATCGCCGCCTTTTGTTGTTGTCTGCGGGCCGGGCTCGCGGTTTGGCTCGACTCTGCAAAACCTCACTGAATATCCAGAATCGCGGATCTGCCGGATTTTATGAGAACCCTCAAGAGAAGCGCAAGCGTAAGGCTGTGCGCCTGTGCTGAGTTTGATTGCCAACCGCTAGAGATTTTACCTGTGAACTGGATTGCTGGACGAGGATAGCATCATCGCTACACTGTCTCCGGCAATTCCTCTTTAAATGCTGGTCGTGCTGAACTAGCGAAGTACGGATTGAACTGGGACGAGCTACAGCATAAATAACTGGCGCGCAGGGTCGCGCCCTCTAAAGGTGAACACATGAACCTTGAACAACGAATAGGTTATTCGCCGGTCTGGTGGTGTCGCGCGCTGATGTTGGTGTTGCTCGCGGGTCTCGGTGCATGCGGTGGATCTTCCAGCGGGGCACCGGGTACGAGTTCATCCAGTTCCAGCTCTTCGTCGAGTTCGAGCGCCAGCAGCTCTTCCACATCCAGCTCATCGTCCGGCGGGGATTGTATTGCCGCTGATGCTGGTGACGGCTACTGCTTAGTCTGGAGCGATGAATTTGCTGGCGATCAAGTAGATATCAGCCGCTGGAGCTTTGAGCGCAACTGTTACGGTGGCGGCAATAATGAAGCTCAATGCTACGTGGACAGTCCGGCCAACCTCTGGGTGGACGATGGTTTTCTCCATATTAAAGCGATCCGCGAAGATTTAACCGGCCCGGCGGTAGACGATGATGACCCGTCATATGATCCTACGGATCGCAGTGGCACCGGCACCTACAGCTCGGGTCGTTTGCGTAGCAAAGGCAAAGGAGATTGGCGCTACGGCCGCTTTGAAATTCGCGCCAAGCTTCCCTGGGGCCAAGGTACTTGGCCGGCAATCTGGATGTTGCCCACCGATTGGGTTTACGGCGGCTGGGCCAGTTCAGGTGAGATCGACATCATGGAGGCGGTGAATCTCAAAGTAGGTGGGGAGCGCCGGGTTCATGGAACCTTGCATTTCGGCGACAACTGGCCGAACAACGTCTACGCCGGTGAGGCTTACTTGCTGCCGGGAGAGGCAAGCCCTGCCGACGGCTTCCACATTTACGCGGTGGAATGGGAGGAGGGGGAAATTCGCTGGTATGTGGACGGCGACCACTACGCCACGCAAACGCAAAACGGCTGGTATTCCGCCAAGGCGCTGGATGAACCGGCTGCCCCCTTCAATCAGCGATTTCACATGACTCTGAATCTCGCCGTGGGCGGCAACTGGGCGGGCGCGGTCAATGACACTGGCATCGACGAAAGCGTTTTCCCGCAAGAGATGTTGGTGGATTATGTGCGTGTCTTCGAATGTGTGAAGGACCGGCAAACCGGGCGTGGATGCGGTTCAAGCGACGGTGATTTTGTGGCAAACCCTGGGGTGACACCGCCGATGCCAGTAGATCCCGGCGATGGCAGTGAATTTGTCGTATTCAACGGCATGGTGACGCCGCCCTACGAGTGGTTTACCTGGACCGAGGAAGGCACCGTGGACTATCAGCTGGCGGAGGCGGGCGGCAGTTATGGCACGGTTGCGCAAGTCACCTTCAGCACGGATCGCGGTATCGGCTTTTTCCAATCGGCGGCACAGGTGGATTTTTCGGCATTTAACGAAATTGTTTTCGATGTGCGCATCATTGAGGATACGCGGGCGGTTAAAGATCCTCTGGTACTTCGCGCCGATTGTGTCTACCCCTGTAGCTCCGGCGATTACCCGTTGGGGTATCCAGAATTCAACACCTGGACGCGCTACATAGTGCCGTTGGCGGATCTTGCCGCAGCCGGGTTGGACTTAACCAAAGTGAACACACCTTTTGTGCTCTCGCCGAGTTTTGGCAACCAGCGCGGTGTAGTCCTGCAGCTCGACAATATTCAGTTGCGGCGTTGATGGGTGGTGCTGCGGTGCTGAGACATTAGCGCCGCTTCTTCCCGCTCAGTTTGCAAAAAGCTGTGAACTCCACCGCGGTTTTCCTGCTTGAAACTTTATTTGAGTATCCCAATCTATAAGCGCCGTTACGCCCGCCGGACGCCGTCGTCCGGCTCCTGAATACCCACTTCGGTCAGTCGCTCAGCAGCAATTCAAGGCCGCTGTCGTGCTGATCTCTATCTGAGGAATACGGAGAACGCCGTGGACAGCCGCGTCGCATGTCAGAGCCGCTCGACCGCCATTGGGGCAGTGTCCTCCTGTCCGCAATTCCCTGCTATTCCTCTTTTTCGTCGTTGTTCCTTCCACCCCATGATTCGTGCGCAGCGCGCAGATTCTCTGTTATGCAAAAGGAGGTTTCCCTCGTGATTACAGTTGAGCGTCTGAACCGCACCTATGGCAGTCTTCACGCTGTCAGGGATGTGAGTTTCACCATTGCACAAGGCGAAGTGATTGGCCTGCTGGGGCCGAACGGCGCTGGTAAAACCACCATCATGAAAATGATGTGCGGCTACCTGGAGCCCAGTTCCGGTAGTGTCACCATCAACGGGATTGATGTATCCCAAGACACCAAACTCGCCCAGTCCTTTATCGGTTATCTGCCAGAAAATCTGCCGGTTTATCCAGAGATGAGTGTGATCAGCTATTTGGAATATGCGGCGGGCTTGCGCGGTGTGCCGGAGGAGCATCAGGCAGCGGAAATTCGTCGGGTATTGGGCGCTACGGATTTGCGCAGTCGGGCGCTGGATAAAATCGGCTCGCTGTCACGAGGTTTGAAACAGCGTGTCGGTGTCGCTCAGGCGCTGCTCGGTAATCCCAAGGTTTTAGTCCTTGATGAACCCACCAACGGCCTCGACCCCACTCAGACACTGCAAATGCGCGAACTGATTCGCAAGCTTTCTGAAACCAGTACGGTCATCGTCTCCACTCACATCTTGTCGGAAGTCGAAGCGGTGTGCGATCGAGTGTTGATGGTGCGCAGCGGCAAATTGGTGCTGAATTCGCGGCTGGACGAACTCACCGAAGCCGGTGTGCTCAATGTGCGCACATCTCTGGGGGTTTCCGCGTTGCAAACCATTTTGCAGAGCTTGGCCGGTGCCAAAGGGTTCCAATTTTCACCCCAGGGTGCAGTCATTGAATGTCGTGTGAAACTCGCCGAGCAGAGTACTGCTAACCAGGTGAGCGCCGAACTTGCGCGGAAAATTGTTGAAGCAGGCGGCGAACTTTATCAACTGCATCGCGAGCAGCGGGATCTGGAAACCTTATTTCGTGAATTGAATTCCGGGGAGGGTATAGCAAATGCAGCGTGATAAACCTACCAGTGCTGTCGGTAGAATTGCCGCAAAAGAATTGGGGCAATTCTTTAGGGCGCCCATCGCATGGCTTTTTCTCGGCGCGTTTTTATTAATTTCCCTTTTTGTATTTTTCTGGGTGGAGTCATTTTTTTCCCGCAATATCGCGGACGTGCGTCCACTGTTTTCCTGGATGCCGCTGCTGCTGATTTTTCTCTCTGCAGCGCTCACCATGAAAATGTGGAGCGAGGAGCGCCGCAGCGGCACTTTGGAGCATGTGCTGACACAGCCGGTGCCGCTCTGGCAATTTGTGGTGGGCAAATTTCTCGCTTGCTGGATTTTGCTCGCCTTAGCTTTGCTGCTCACTCTGCCTCTGCCCATCACCGTTTCTTTCCTGGGCGATTTGGATTGGGGTCCGGTTTGGTCCGGCTATTTGGCAGCACTGTTACTCGGCGGGGCTTATATCAGCATGGGATTATTTATTTCCGCTCGCTGTGACAACCAAATTGTCAGTCTGATTTTGACTGTGGCACTGGCGACGGCGTTTTATCTGATTGGCGCGGGTGTATTAACCAGTCTGGCAGGTAACCAAAGTGCGGAAATCATGCGTGGCATTGGCACTGGCTCGCGGTTTGAGTCCATTACCCGCGGCGTATTGGATATGCGCGACTTGTATTACTACCTTAGCCTGATGGTCGCATTTCTGGCACTGAATATTTTGGCGCTGGAACGAGGGCGCTGGGCCGGCGATGGCGACCGCCGCCTTCACGGTATTTGGCGCTGGGGTACCGCGTTGGTAGTGGGCAATATGCTGGTCGCCAATATCTGGCTGAGCCAAATTCCCTCACTGCGCTGGGATACCACTCGCGGCGATATGTATTCGATTTCCGATGCAACCACCGGTTATCTCGCGCAGCTGCAGGAGCCGATTTTGATTCGCGGCTATTTCACCCAAAAAACACACCCATTGTTAGCGCCGCTGGTGCCGCAGTTGCAGGATTTGTTGCGGGAGTATGAAGTCGCGGGCAAAGGTCGAGTTAACGTTGAAATTGTGGATCCTACGGAAAATCCAGAAGTTGAGGATGAAGCCAATAATCGCTATAGCATCAATCCAACTCCATTCCGTGTGAACGACCGCCATCAGGCTGCGGTAGTGAATTCCTATTTTGACGTGCTGGTGCAATATGGCGATCAACATGCGGTGCTGGGCTTCAATGACTTAATCGAAGTGAAATTCCGCAACGATACCGAGATTAACGTCCAGTTGCGCAATCCCGAATACGATGTCACTCGTGTGATCAAGAAAGTGCTTTATGAATACCAATCCGGCGGTGATATTTTTGCCAGTCTTGAGCAGCCAGTGCAGTTGACTGCATATGTGTCTGCGGACAATCGCTTGCCTGCAGAACTCGTGGAATTGCGCAAAGCCATCGAAACGGAAATCGCTGACATCAAACAGCAGGCCGGCGATAAATTCACCTCGCGTTTTGTCGATCCGGACGCAAACGGCGGTGCCGAGGGAAAACGCATCAGTGAGGAATATGGCTTTGCGCCTATGGCGGCCGGGCTTATCGATCCTGAGCCATTTTATTTCTATGTCACGCTCGGACAGGGCGAGCAGCTGATGCAGATTCCCCTGGGGGATTTTACTGCAGGCAATTTCAAAACTGCGTTGCAGGCGGGCATAAAACGGTTTGCCAAAGGCTTTACCCGAACCGTCGGCTTGGTTACTCCATCCCAAGAGGGGGCGCAGCAGCATTTCGGTGTGCCTATGTCCAATAAACCGAGCTTCAACGGCCTTCGCGAAATGCTGAGCCAGGACCTCAATGTGGTGAATGAAGACCTCGCCGACGGTCGTGTCGATGGCAATGTTGATTTGTTGGTATTAGCGGCCGCGGATCTTACGGATGACAAACAATTATTTGCGGTCGACCAATTTTTAATGCGCGGCGGCACGGTGGTGGCTGCTTTGTCTCCTTATGCGGCGAACGTCACGCGCACCAGTATGACGCTGCAAAATTATTCCAGCGAACTCGGGCGTTGGCTGTCGGCGATGGGCGTCAACATGGGTAACGAAATTGTTATGGACCCACAGAATTCCGCGTTTCCGGTGCCGACAATCCGCGAAGTGGGTGGTATGCGTTTTCAGGAAATGCATATGGTGGATTACCCGTATTTTATCGACGTGCGCGGCGATGGCTTGAATACCGATTCCGTGGTAACTGCCGACCTTCCACAGGTAACTGTACCCTGGGCGTCGCCAATTAATTTGGATGAGAGCAAAACCCTCGAGCTGTCGGTAACTCCGTTGTTGCGCAGTTCCGAACGAGCCTGGTTGGGCGACACCACAGGTGTGATGCCCAGCGAACAACAATTGCAGCAGGGATATTCGGCATCCGGCGAGCGTAAAAGTCATCTGCTTGGCGTTGCCTTGCAAGGCAAATTCACCTCGATGTTTGCCGGCCAGGATTCGCCGCTGATGACAGCAGAAAATCCATCGACTGCAGGAGAGGGAGAAAATAGCCAGAGTGCCCAGCCGATTAATGTTGTGCTCAAACATTCCGCCGACTCTGCGCGTCTAGTGGTGTTTTCCTCCACCGATATGTTCAGCGATCAAATCGTAAATATGCTCGGCAGCGTTAATGGCGGAAATTATCTGAACAGTTTGCAGTTGGTGGTGAACACCGTCGACTGGTCGCTGGAAGACCAAGGTTTGCTGAGTATTCGCGCGCGCGGCCATTTCAACCGCACCTTGGAACCGATGGAATCCGGCGCCCAGGAATTTTGGGAGTATCTGAATTACGGTCTGGCACTGCTGGGCCTATTGATTCTTTGGCTCGCCATGCATTACGTGAACCGTTCCCGTAATGTCCGGTATCAGCAATGGCTGGCGGCTTAATCAGGAGGTGATATGAACGCTTCAAAAATTGAAAAATCCTCAAAAAAAATCCCCTGGTTGGCCGGATTGTTTGGCATTCAGTTGGCGCTGGCGGTGGTGTTGTTTAATGTCCAGGGGCGTGAGCCGACGGCGCCGAATGAACCGCTGTTAGTACTGGAACGCGATGCGCTCGACCGCGTTGTAATCACTTCATCCGACAGCGAAATTGAGCTGCAGAAAAAAGATGGAAAATGGCAAATGGGCGACGGCCTGCCTGTGGCGGAAAGCCGCGTCAACGATCTGCTTAAACAGTTGGAGGAATTGCGCCGCGGCTGGGCGGTGGCAACCAGTGATGATGCCGCCACGCGTTTCGAAGTGACCGAGGAGAAATTCAAACGCAAAGTTCGCTTTCTTCAGGGTGATAAAGAAATGGATGTGCTTCTCGTAGGCACCTCTCCGAGTTTCCGTCAAACGCATGTGCGCAAACCCGGAGACGATGCGATTTATTCGGTCAAACTCGATGAATTCTCCTTGGCGACCGAGAGGGACAATTGGTTGGACACTCAATTGATGCGCCCGAAAGGTGACGTAATTGCATTGCAATTCGGTGAGCGCTCCGTCAAAAAAGTTGCCGGGCAATGGCCGGCGAGTACACCTGAGTCGGTCGCTGCCGCAACACCTGCTGAGGAGACGGGCGCTGAAGGCGAGACTGCTGCCGAAGCGTCCGACAAGAAGTCACCGTTCGACAGCAGCGCTTTCGCCAAAGCACTGGCAGATTTAACCGTATTGGGTATCGCCGAAAACCAGGCGGAATTGGATGCGCCTGTTACCAACGATGCGGCTCAACAGGGTGACAATCAATTGCTGAAAATCGAATGGAAAGTCACAACGGCGGAAGGTGATTATGAGTATCAGTTGCTCAGCAAAAACGAGCAGTACTATATTCGTCGCGGCGACAATGATCATACTTTTAGGCTATCCAAGCCCCAGTATGATGCGCTGGCAAAAATTCAGGAACTGCGTCAGTCCTGAGGTGTCTTTCTCTACTTGCTTTACACCTACTACTCCACCTCCCGCCCTGCGGGAGGTTTCTTTTTTACTTGGCGCATCTTTCGAAGCACTGCCTTATTTGCTGGCCGGAATTAGGTGGAACTTCAGCCGAAAAAACTTATCTCTATCTGCGCGACGAGACACATTGAAAGTGAGCCGTCCATCCCCATTTTGCCGTTGTCCCTATTGTTGAGGACGTTATCCCTATTTCTTGAGGAATAGTTGATGAAATTCCCAGCTGTTGTGCTGTTGAGTGTAAGCCTATTTTTTACAGCTCCTATTTTTGCCGCATTGCCAAACGTGGATGCTAGCGGCAATGCGTTGCCATCATTGGCGCCAATGCTGAAAAATGTTAATCCTGCCGTTGTTAATATCGCCACCTTCACCAAACGTGAAGCCAATAATCCGCTGTTAAACGATCCTTTCTTTCGCCACTTTTTTGATGTGCCCGAGCAACGCCAGGCACCGCAACAACGTCAGCGAAGCGCAGGCTCCGGCGTGATCGTTAGCGCAGCAGATGGCACCGTCATCACCAACCATCACGTGATTAACGGCGCCGATGAAATTCAAGTCGTGCTCAACGACGGCCGCAGTTTTGCTGCGGAGTTGGTTGGTTCCGACCCGGAGGTGGATGTCGCTGTATTGAAGATCGAAGCTAACAATCTGACGCAGTTGAGTATGAGCAATTCCGATGATCTGCTGGTGGGCGATTTTGTGGTGGCCATCGGCAATCCATTCGGTCTCGGGCAAACCGTTACCACAGGTGTGGTGAGCGCATTGGGGCGAACTGGTTTGGGCATCGAGGGTTATGAAGATTTTATTCAAACCGACGCTTCTATTAATCCCGGTAATTCTGGGGGCGCGCTGGTGAATTTGCGCGGTGAACTGGTGGGTATTAATACCGCCATTATCGCGCCCGCTGGCGGCAATGTCGGCATCGGCTTTGCGATTCCAATCAATATGGCCCGCGCCAGCGTCGAGCAGATTCTCGAACACGGTGAAGTCAAGCGCGGTCAGATCGGCGTGAGCATTCAGGATGTGACACCGGAATTGCAGGATGCATTTGGGTTGAAAAACGGACAGTTGGGCGTACTGGTCACCGGGGTTGCCGAAAAATCCGAGGCGGAAAAAGCCGGTTTAAAACCTGGCGATGTGATTGTTGCGGTGGACGAGCGTCCAACACTTTCCGCCGGTGCACTGCGCAACGCGATCGGTGTGCGAAAAATTGGCGACCAGGTAAAAATCACGATTATTCGCGATGGCAAAGAAAAGACCGTGCGCAGCCGAGTGGGCAGCCCTGAAAGCGGTTTTGCGTCAACAGGGAAGGCCCATCCATTATTGGAGGGCGCGCAATTTGATAATAATCGCGATGGTGGCGGAGTAGTGGTCGCGCGGATTATTCCGAGGTCACCAGCTGCCGCAAGCGGTCTGCAGGCCGGCGACGTTATCATCGGCGCCAATCGTATGCGCGTGGAGGATCTGGAGGATTTCAACAAAGCGGTGGGGCGTGGCAAGGAGTCTATTTTGTTGCACGTTCAACGCGGTCGTGGCAGTTTTTATCTGGTCATCCGTTAATTGCAAATATGCAGTCAAAACGCCATCCATGTTTCATGCATGGATGGCGTTTGCTTTTATTTATTTTCTGGATATTTTTTAATTCCTGGCGGCTCTTATTTATTTCTTTGAACTTTATTGTTTCTTGAGGCTTTATCTATTTCTTAGGCCATTATCTATTCTTCGGGCTTTCTCTATTTCTTAAGGCTCATTATTTGGTTCTTAGATATTTTCTCATCAACTGCGAGCTTGTAGGGCACAAGCTGCAGAATTCCTGCGTATGGCGGATCGGCTCGGGCGCTCTGTTGCGTTTCACAGCGCGATAGCCAAAATTTTCAAAAAATTCCTGCGCAGTCGATGTGAGCAGGTACAGCTCAGCAATTTCCATTCTGTGCGCCATGGCTTCAGCGTGTTGAACCAAGCGTGTGCCCACACCCTGATTGCGTCTGCAGGGACTGACCACAAGCGAACGCAATAAACCATAGGGTGCGAAGGGTTGCAGGCCGACGATGCCGACTGGTCGCTGCTGATCGGTAAGCGCCCAAAAATAATTTAAATGGGCTTCCGTCAAATCGGCTGTGGGCAGATTTGCTGCATCGAGCAGGCACAGAGCGTCGCTTTTGGCTGGTTGGTGAAAAGAAATCATGCGCGTCACCTCAGGCAAAGTCGTCGCTAATGTACCCCAAACGGTGGTTGCTGGACATAGAGCCCGTCAAGCAGCGAAGGCCGCAGTTGCTCATTTCGCGAGGCAGTTTTGCTGGTACTTGCGATTAGGCCAGTGTATAAATGCCAGCGGTCTTGCTGGCGGGTGATGTCGCGGTAGGATCGTTGTTTCACCAGCCCAAAATAAAAATATGTCCGAAGTGCCTTTGCATGTTCGAGACATCACCCAACCACAAGTTGGAGCTCACAGGACCTGGGTATGACATTGTTGTTAGTGATTCTTCTGCCCCTTATGGGCGTCGCCCTGCCGCTGCTGACGGAGCGTCTGGGTCGCAATCGATGTGCTATCGCGGCGGCGCTTGCTCCACTGGCGGTACTGGGATTATTGATCCACCATTTGCCGGCGGTATTAAACGGCAATATTCTGTATTTTCATTTGTCCTGGTTGCCCGCGCTTGGCCTCGATTTCAGTTTGCGCCTCGATGGTCTGGGAATGATGTTTGGTCTGCTGATTTCAGGGATCGGGCTGCTGGTGATTCTCTACGCACGCTATTATTTATCCGACGACGATTCCCTCGGCAAGCTCTACGCGGTGCTGCAGCTTTTTATGATGGCAATGCTTGGCATTGTCACCGCTGACAATATTCTTTTGCTTATCGTGTTTTGGGAATTGACCAGCCTCAGTTCATTTTTACTGATCGGCTTTTGGTCCTATCGCTCCGATGCGCGCAAGGGCGCGCGCATGGCGCTTTCCATTACCGGCGCAGGTGGTCTCTGTTTGTTAGGCGGCGCTCTGCTGCTCGGTCATATCGTCGGCAGCTTTAATATGGGCGATATCCTTGCTGCTGGTGATGTGATCCGTGAGCACACCCTTTATCCAGTAGCACTACTGTTGGTTTTGCTCGGCGCGTTTACCAAATCTGCGCAATTTCCCTTTCACTTTTGGCTGCCCCACGCAATGGCTGCGCCCACGCCGGTATCCGCATATCTGCATTCGGCGACCATGGTGAAAGCGGGCGTATTTTTGCTTGCACGACTTTATCCGGCGCTTGCGGAGACGGAAATGTGGTTTCTGATCGTGACCAGTGTCGGCCTCGTGACGCTCGTCTTCGCCGCCTATACCGCAATGATGAAACACGACCTAAAAGGATTGCTGGCATATTCCACGATCAGTCATCTCGGTCTGGTGACGCTGCTCTTGGGTCTCGGTACTAAAATGGCGGCAACAGCCGCCGTTTTCCATGTGATCAACCATGCAATATTCAAAGCATCTTTGTTTATGGCCGCGGGAATCATCGATCACGAAACCGGCACGCGGGACATGCGCAAAATTAATGGCCTCTGGAAATACATGCCGCATACTGCACTGCTCGCAATGGTGGCCGCGGCCTCCATGGCCGGCGTGCCATTACTTAACGGGTTCCTCAGTAAGGAAATGTTTTTTAATGAAACTTTGCATCTGCGCTCTTATGGATTTTTGAATTGGCTAGTGCCCATTATGGCCACGGTCGCGGGTATTTTTGCGGTGGCCTATTCCTGGCGATTTATTCACGATGTCTTTTTTAATGGTGAACCTATCGACTTGCCGAAATACCCGCCACACGAACCACCACGCTATATGAAGGTGCCAGTGGAAATTCTGGTGGTGCTCTGTCTGCTGGTGGGCATGATGCCGAATCTGACGGTGGCTCCGCTGATCAACGCAGCGTCCGCCGTGGTGGTGGGGGGGGAGTTAAAGGAATATGAAATCTCGCTTTGGCATGGCTTCAATCTGCCATTACTGATGAGTTTCGCGGCGCTGGCGGGTGGATTACTGCTGTACAGCCAGCGCAAAGGGCTGTTCGCGTTTTACGACCGGGGTTTCCAGCTCGACGAAAAAATGCTGTTTGAAGCACGCGTGCAGCGTGGCGTGCGCGGCTCGCGCTGGTTGACCGACACTCTGGAAAACGGGGCTTTGCAACGGTATGTGATGCTGTTGGTAGTGGCGGCGCTGGTAGCGGGTACGGCGGGCCTTTGGCCTTTGGCGAGTTTGACTGGACCGCTGCCGCTCACACCGGTCGATGGTGTCAGCGTGTTGGCTGCAGTCATTCTTGCGGTGGGCGCGCTGGGTACGGTGCTGGTCCACCATAATCGGCTTGCCGCTTTACTGCTGCTGAGTGTGGTTGGGCTGATTGTAGCGCTGGTTTTCGTGCGTTTTTCCGCTCCGGATTTGGCGCTGACCCAGCTCTCGGTCGAGGTGGTCACCATAGTGCTGATGATGCTCGCGCTGTATTTTTTGCCGCAGCTTACGCCTAATGAATCGCCGCCGTGGCGGGTTTCTCGCGATATTGCTTTAGCCTCTGGTGCGGGGATTGGAGTGGGGTTGATCACCTGGGCTGTGCTGACGCGTCCCTACAACACTATCGCCGACTATTTCCTCGCCAACAGTGTCAGTGGCGGAGGCGGCACCAACGTAGTGAACGTGATTCTGGTGGATTTTCGCGGGTTTGATACCTTGGGAGAAATCACTGTGTTGGCCATCGCCGCGGTGGGGATTTTCGCGATGTTACAAAATCTCAATCTGCCGCTGCCTGGCGCTGATGGTAGCGGGCGGCAGTGGGCGCGAGATCCATATCCACCGATTCTCGCTGTGCTTGCCAGAATTCTTTTGCCTCTGGCGCTGCTGGTATCGGCTTATATTTTTCTGCGCGGGCACAACCTGCCGGGTGGCGGGTTTATCGCGGGCTTAATCACCAGTGTCGCGTTAATTCTGCAGTACGTTTCCAGTGGTGTGGTTTGGATGCAGCAGCGTATGGGCTGGAACTACCGCAGCATGGCTACACTGGGAGTGGTCATAGCGGCGCTAACCGGTCTGGGCAGTTTTGTCTGGGGTTATCCGTTCCTCACGTCCAGTTTTACTCATGTGCACTGGCCTGTGGTGGGTGATTTTGAACTCGCCACAGCGATGATCTTTGATCTCGGCGTGTATATCACGGTGGTGGGCGCAACTCTGTTGATCCTGGCGCAGCTTGGCATGCTTACGCAACCGGGCCGTATGCAGACCCGGCCGGTAGAGGAGGAGGCCTGATGGAAGCGCTTGTTGCAGCGGTTATCGCGGTGATGACCAGTTGTGGGGTTTATTTGATGCTACGCGCGCGGACATTTCCCGTCATCCTCGGCATCACTCTCCTGTCCTATGCGGTCAACCTTTTTATTTTCGTCATGGGCCGTCTCACCTCCGCCAACCCTGCAGTCATTGGCAGCGGCGCCACCTATCCGGATCCTTTGCCTCAGGCATTGGTGCTTACGGCCATTGTTATCGGCTTCGCCATGACGGCATTTGTTCTGGTGCTCGCGCTGCGCGCCCGTGCAGAACTGGGTAATGACCATGTAGACGGCAATGACCAGATGAGCATTAACAAGTACTTGAACGACGATCATCACGCGAACAAAAAAGGGGAGGGCCGCTCCCTGTGAGTCATTGGATCATCGCACCCATTTTGTTGCCGCTGTTTACTGGCCTGCTCTTGTTGATTGGCGCTGGTTGGGGACGGCGTATCGCCCGGGTGGTTAGTCTTGCGAGTCTGGCGCTGCTCGTCGGCGTCGACGTCCACCTGCTGACCGTTGCGGCAGCGGGAGAGGTAAGCCTATACGCCCTGGGCAATTGGCCGCCGCCGTTTGGCATTGTGCTGCAGCTTGATCGCCTGGCGGCCCTTATGCTTGTGGTGACCGGAGTATTGGCATTCTTCTGCGCAGCCTATGCTGCGGCGGGGCGCGACGGCCCGGGCGACAGCCTCCATCCGCTGATTCATCTGTTGCTGCTCGGTCTTAACGGCGCTTTTCTTACCGGTGATCTCTTCAATTTATTTGTGTTTTTCGAAGTGCTGCTGCTCGCTTCTTACGCGCTGCTGCTCCACGGCGGTGGCCCGCGTCGCGCCAAGGCCGGGTTGCACTATGTGGTGTTGAATCTGGCGGGATCGGCGCTGTTTCTGATTGCGGTCGCCCTGCTTTACGGCGTGACTGGCACGCTCAATATAGTGGACATGGGCGAACGCATCGCCGCGCTGGATCCAGCGGATCGTCCCCTGGCGCACACCGGCGGCCTGTTGCTGTTTGTGGTATTCGGACTTAAGGCAGCGGTCGCGCCGCTGTACTTCTGGCTGCCCGGCGCATACGCCGCAGCGGTGGGGCCGGTGGCGGCGTTGTTTGCGATTATGACCAAGGTGGGCATCTACTCAATTCTGCGTGTTTACGGTTTGGCGTTTGCATCGGATGGCGCTGGTTTCGCCGGCTTTTTATCACCCTGGTTGTGGCCGCTGGCGCTGGTGACTCTGGCGCTTGGCGTTGTGGGTGTTCTGGCGGCGCGTGAGTTGCGCCAACAAATCGCTTACCTGGTGATCGTTTCGGTGGGCACTTTACTGGTCGGGGTGGCGATGAATACGGTGGCGTCGCTGTCCGCCCTGCTGTACTACCTGGTGCATTCCACCTGGATCTGCGCTGCTTTGTTTCTGATGGCCGATGTTATGCGGCAACAACGTGGCGAGATGACGGATAAGATTAAGAGCGGCCCCCCTCTGCAGCAGGGCACCGGTTTAGGCATCCTGTTTTTTATTGCCTCCGCAAGCATTGTCGGCATGCCGCCAACCAGCGGCTTTGTTGGCAAAGTTGGTTTGATGCAAGCGGTGGCGTCGCCGTTAGAGGCGATTTGGGTGTGGCCGGCACTGCTGCTAACCGGTCTGCTTACGATTACGGCACTCAGTCGCACCGGCAGTACGTTTTTCTGGCGTACTGAAGGTGAGCCCACCGGCGATGGCCGCGCAAGTGCAAGCGTTCTTGCAGTGATAGGCGGATTGCTGGTGTTCAGTATTTCGCTGAGCTTTGCCGGCAACCGGGTACTGCCATTTATGGACGCAACGGCACAGCAGCTCTCCGACCCTGCAGCGTATCGTCGCGCTGCCACCTTGTTTCAACCGGTTCCGGAGGATGCGCCATGACACCGTCTACCAAGACACAGGACACCGAAACGCCGGTCTCGTTTTGGCGCCGCTGCTGGCCGCGACCCGTGCTCAGCTGGCTGTTGTGGGTGTTGTGGCTGCTGCTGGTCAATGAGCTCAGCGTCGGCCATATGTTGCTCGCGCTATTTTGGGCCTGGTTGATCCCGTTTTATACCCATAGCTTCTGGCCTGGCGTTAAGAGCCTGCGCCGGCCTTGGTTAGCGCTGAAGTTTCTCAGCGTCGTAGTGTGGGACATCTTGGTCGCCAACTGGGTAGTGGCGCGTCTGATTTTACGCCCTGCGGATCGCCTCCAGCCGGCCTTTATGCTGTTGCCTCTGGATGTACAGGAGGACTTCACGATCACCCTGCTGGCAAGCACGATTTCCCTGACTCCGGGTACCGTGTCCGCTGATTTGAGCATCGACCGCCGCCACCTGCTGATTCACGCGCTGCATGTAGATGATGAACAGCAGGCCATCGCCCAGATCAAACAGCGCTACGAAGCCCCCTTGAAGGAGATATTCGAATGCTGAGCACCGTCATTCCCATCGCCTTGTTTATTGTCAGTCTCGCCCTGGTGTTGAATCTCTGGCGGCTCGTCATAGGTCCGTCCCTGCCGGACCGCATCCTCGCTCTCGACACTATGTACATCAACGCCATTGCATTGTTGGTGCTCTATGGCATTTACCAGCAGACGGCGTTTTATTTTGAAGCCGCATTATTGATCGCGGTAATGGGTTTTGTGGGCACGGTGGTACTGTCCAAATATTTGTTGCGCGGCGACATCATCGAATAATCCGGCGGAAATTTATGTCATTAGTGCTCGAAATTATTATTTCCATTTGCTTGCTGCTCGGTGCTGGCTTCGCGCTGGTGGGGTCCATTGGCTTGGCCCGCTTGCCGGATTTTTATATGCGCCTTCACGGACCCACCAAGGCCAGCACCTTGGGGGTGGGCGGCATGATCGTCGGTTCGCTGATTTTTTTCAGTACCCGAGGTGAAGGTGTTAGCCTGCACGAAATCCTCATCGCCATATTCTTATTTATCACCGCGCCCGTCAGTGCTCATATCGTGGGTAAAGCGGCTTTGCATTTACAGTTGCCAGCGGTGGAGCGCACGCGCGGCCTTTCGGCGATCAACCGCAGTGATATTCGCTGATGAACGCGATGGCACAGAGAACATTCCGCATGAAAATCGTATGCCGCAAAATTCTTGTTGCTGTTGCAAGTCTGGGTTTTTGTATTCTTCCATCGTTAGTGGGCGCAGCAACCAAACCCAGCACGGTCACCGACCAATTACTCGCACTGTTGCTGGAAAAGCATTTGCCTGCCCCGCTTTATGAGAAGGGTAGCAATCCCTGGCCCGGCGGAGACTATTCGCTAGAAGTGCACAAGCTCGGGCGTCCGGAAGTTACCAGCTCCGCCACCAATATTCTGGTGAAAATGCCGCTTAAAGTCCTGATTGCCGGCAACGCCGGCAGTGAATTACTGCAGTTGAAAATGGCCTGCAATACAAGCTTTACGACCGCTGGCGAAATTATTTTTACGCCGGAAAAACCAGGCATCGTCAGCAATCTCGAATCTACCATCACGCTGCCGATTCCACCGGTTATGGCGGACTGTGACGGCGTGAAATTTCCGATAGAGGAATATTTGCGCACCGTAGTTGCGCAGAATAAACGCCAATGGGAGATGAAGCTGGATGCGGAAATGGCAGCCTGGTTACGCGGTGATACCAGCGAAAAACCCAGCGGCAAACCAGCCGGGAAAGCGCCTAAATAAGTGTGATCGATCACCGGCTTATATAAGTGATGCGCATATAAGATTTATGCGCATCACTGTTCGGATCATATGTCCACATCCACACCATCCTTACCGACAATCCTGCTTAGTCCGCGCAGCGCGAATGCAATTGTGCGGAACGGAAGATCGATAACAAGCTCCAACGCATCGTACCAGTGGCTTTCGTAATCTCTCTGCTTTGGCCAAAGATAATGGGCAATGATGAATCCGAAAATACAACCCAGTAAAACATACATGCTGAACGCATTGGCCCACAGGTCGTAGATCAGATAAAGGCTGATGGAGAATGCAAAAATAGCAAGAACTGCGCGAAAGTCATTCATATGTTTTTCCGTTAATCAAAATCCTTCTCCGCTACTCAGATAATATTGAATTGAGCGTAAGCATGTCGAGTTTCAGTTTAGTGCGTTATAGGTTTAACCGTGCTGTCATTTAGTATAGGCCCGTTTATTCTCACCCCGGCACGTTTGGCATTTGCCATGGCGTTTACTATGGCACTTTTGGTTGGCTGGCTCGTCGGGCGAAAGGCGAAAGTGTCGGTGGAACCGGTTTTAAGCACCATGTTGCTCGTGGGCTTGGCATTCGCAAGACTGGCGTTCGTGGCAATGTATCCAGATGAGTATATTCATCGACCCTGGCGGATTATCGATATTCGCGACGGCGGTTTTATTTTTGGAGTGGGTGTTGCCGCGGCGCTGATTTTTTCAATCTATCATGCATGGAAATTCCCTCAGCGCCGGACTCCTTTGGCACTCGCTATTCTGAGTGCCCTTTTGGTATGGGGAGCAGGCACAGCTGGGTTCCGCGCGATGGCGCCACCCACTGCCGGTATTGCCGCGCTGCCTCTGACGTCTTTACAGAACGAAAGATTTTTCTATACGCCTGCGGGTAAACCGGTGGTTGCCAATCTCTGGGCAACCTGGTGTCCACCGTGCAGACGCGAAATGCCAGTGCTGGCAGAAGCGCAAGCGAGCGAAAAAGACATTGATTTTATTTTTGTCAACCAGGGCGAATCAGCTGAATCGGTGCGCGCGTATTTAAATCAGCAAAGCTTCGCCCTCAATAAGGTTTATTTGGATGAACAGGGCGAATGGGCCAGCCAGGTTGGTGCCGCGGGTATGCCCACCACATTATTCTTTGATCAAAATGGAAATCTGGTCGGTTCTCACACCGGCGAGCTATCGCGGGAAAGTCTCAATCATGCAGTAAGGCGCTATTTTCGCTAATCGCGCAGGCTTTTCGCGCGGATTCGCTTGCGAATCCGGCTGAGCGCCACAGGAGTGATGCCCAAATAGCGGGCGATATCGATTTGTGATAGCCGCTCTAGCAATGTTGAATTCCTTTGGCAAAATAGCCGATATCGCTGTTCCGCCGACAAACACAGCAGTTCATGTTCCCGCTGCTCTTTTTTCATCGCGATCTGCAACAAAACTCTGTTCATCAACTGCGTAAATTCCGGATTTTTGCTGATGACTTCGAGAAGCCTTGCCCCGGAAATTTCAATAAAATGGGTGCGTTCCAGGGTAATTAGATAAAAAGGGCAAGGCTCATCTTGAATGATGACTTGTGCGCTCGCGATACATTCCCCTTCTTTAATAATCGATTTAATCCATTCCTTGCCTTCAATAGTGAGGTAGTACGCCTTTGCTAAACCTTCACAGAGAACAAAAAAGCTATCCAGCTTCATTCCTTGGTGCAGCAAAATAGTGCCTTTTTCAACGGTCTTCTCAGTACCGAGCGGACGGAGCTGTTCCAGCAGCGCTGCTGTTTCGGCAGAATCGAGTTGCGTCACTGATCAATCGTCCGAGGAGTGGCAGTAGGTCGAGGTTACACCCTTCGCAGGGTCGCTAAAAACCTGCTTCACATTAACCTGGGTTAATGTGGATATCGAAAGGTTCCGCCAAACTTCCTCTGAAATCATCACAGCACCGATCATAATTACTATCCATTTATGCGAATCAAAGATAAAACATTGCTGATTACCGGCGGCACTTCGGGCGTGGGTCGAGCCTTGGTGGATGCCTTGGCGCCGATTAACAAAGCTGTCGTTGTTATTGCCCGAGACCGGAAAAAGCTGGAAGAGCTGTGCGCAGAATACAACAACATTCACCCGTATGTCTGTGATCTCCAGGTGCAGACGGATGTGCAGAAAACGGTGAAGGTCATCCTGAGTGATCATCCAAAACTCTCGGTCGTTATTAATAACGCCGGGATTCAAAATATTCCTATGGTGCATGACAATGCTTTTGATTTTTACAGTATCACCAATGAGATTATGATCAATCTCGCAGCTCCTATTTGGATCAGCGCTTTGACCATCCGGCACCTGATCAAGAGTGATGAGCAAGCAGCCTACATTAATATTGCTTCCGGGTTGGCTTATTATCCAAAAAAGCAGGCGGCTGTATACTGCGCTACCAAAGCCGGATTGCACAATTTCACCACAGGTCTTCGTTATCAACTGGAAGATACCAATATCAATGTACATTCCGTGATTCTGCCCATTGTGGATACGCCTATGACGACCGGGCGCGGGCGGGACAAATTGTCGTCCCGGGAAGCGGCGCAGCAAATTGTCAGAGGCGTACAGCGCAATCGACAGAACATTTACGTGGGCAAAGCCAAATGGCTACCGCTGCTGTTGCGCATAAGTCCCTGGCTCGTAAAAACGATTCTCAAAAATGCGTGACCTATAAATTCGCCTACCCGGTGGAGCGTTTTATCTTATGAAGCAATTAGTCATAGCGGCATTGGTTTTAGCGGCAATATTTGCATCCACGTTTATTATGCTGAACCTAACAGGAGTTATCACAGCTGAAAAAATTAAATGGGGTATGGTTGCGGCAGGTACCACGCATCGCGCACTGGTGTCGGCTCTGGTAATCCTATTGCTGAGTTTGGATATCGTCATTGCCATCCCCACACTTACGGTGATGGTGCTTGCGGGACATTTTCTCGGATTTGGCTACGGAGCGGTAAGTGCGATATGTGGTTTGTATCTCGCCGGTCTTATCGGCTATGGCGTGAGTCGGAAATACGGCACGGCGTTGTTGGCGCACATCTATAAAAGCCCGGAAAAATTGCTGTCCATGCAGCAAATTTTTGATCGGCACGGGCCGGTAGCACTATTACTTTGCCGTGCCCTGCCGATTCTGCCGGAAGTAACCTGCTGTCTGGCGGGAGCTAATCGAATGCCCTTTTTGCGTTTCCTTTTTTATTACTCTCTGGCTACGATTCCCTACGCATGCATCGCAGTCTACGCCGGCAGTAAAAGCACTATAGACAACCCAACGCCGGCGCTACTTACCGCCATAACACTGTCGCTGATTTTGTGGCTTGCCTGGACAATATTTTTGCGGAGGGTTTATGTGGCAACGCCTGACAAAGACCCAGTTCAGGCAAGTTCGTTGAATAAATAATAAGTTCGTTAAATAAATAACAAGTTCGTTAAATAAATAACAAGTTCGTTGAATAAATAAATAGGTGGTCAGCCGCAGACTTATCCGCGGAGGTATGCGTCGGGGTCGATAAAAAACGCCTTTTTATAGCCTTGTGTTGAGCTGTCGATGGTCCAAGGCGTCGGTATTAATCGCAGGATGGAGTAGTGCAGATGTGCCGGTTTGCCTTTGGCGTTACCACTGTCGCCCACAGTGCCGATCACCTCGCCGGATTTCACTGGCTCAAACCAGGATGCGCTGACCGAATTCAAATGCGCAAAATAATGAAGGCGCCACTTGGGGCCTAAAACCACCACAACATTTCCGCCTTTGGCGAAATGTCCTTGGTAGATCACAAGGCCAGTCGTTGTGCTCAGCAGCGGGGTATTGATATCGGCAAATATATCGATGCCCTTATGCACACCGGAAGTGCCCCAGGGTTCGAACCAAAAAGATTTCGGATGCCAGTCCCTCGCTGAGGCGCCAGCGACAGGGAGGGTTTTTGTCTCAGGGAGAATAAAGCCGAGAATTAAAATAGAGCTAATGATTAGCAATGCCTTTTTCACGGGTGAAATCCCTAGATGCAATGGATCCTTAAATAGGCTTTTCCGTTTTCGTCCAAAGAGCCGCTGGTATCGCAACAGGTCCAACGAACCCGCTGAAGAGAGCCCAAAGTGGGCTAAATGCCAACCGCTTGCGCCGCAGTATGTACGCGCAGACGATAGGTGAGAGCGTCCAGATGGCAAAGAGTGTGTATACAGTCATAGCGGCATTCCTATGGTCTTTCATACCTGTCAAACAGCGGAATTGCTCGGCAGAAGCAAACATTGGTATCCCGGGCCAACCTAGGCCTATCGATCTTCTGTGTCAACTGTCCGCGGCGTATTCTGGATCAATGGATGTGAGCGGGGCCTCCGTATGGTCGTTGGCAGACTATAAACCCGCCTGAATTTGTGTAGAATCCGCCGCGTTTTGGTTACCAAAGAGTCACATCATGTCCAGGTCTTCATCCGGCGCGGGCGGCGTTGCCAAGCGAATCATTTTGAGCGGCTTTGTGCTTTTGTTCCTGTATGAATCCTGGATTTACAGCCAAGTGTTGTGGTGGAAATGGAACAACCCGCAAAGCACCAGCTTTATGTCCCTTCGTCTGCAGGAAATGAAGACAAAACACCCCTCGGCAACGCTGCGTTATCAATGGGTCGATTACACGGAAATTTCTCCGCATTTAAAACGTGCGGTAATCGCTGCCGAAGATGGCAAGTTTATGGAGCACAACGGTTTTGATTGGGACAGTATCAAGAAAGCCATGAAGAAAAATATCCAACGTGGTCAGCCTGCTGCAGGTGGCTCTACCATCAGCCAACAGTTAGCAAAAAACCTGTTTCTTTCACCATCGAAAAATTATGCGCGCAAACTGCAAGAAGCCGTAATCACCGTTATGATCGAAGCCACTTGGGATAAACGCCGTATTTTGGAGGTTTATTTAAATGTGGTGGAGTGGGGCGATGGTACTTTTGGTGCGCAGGCTGCGGCGCAGAAACACTACCGAACCCACGCTGCATACCTCACCCCAGGGCAGGCAGCCCAAATGGCCGTAATGTTGCCAAATCCCCGTCAATTTGAAGATGGGTTACCCGCGTATGCAGTGCGTTATTCTGCAACGGTTCGCCGTCGCATGCCCGCTACAAGAGTACCCTGACCGATTTTCGCGGTAGTGTATTATCCACGCAGCCTTAAAAAGTCGCGCCCGATTTAATTATCGAAGGCGGAGCGTCACGTTCTTAATAGTAAGTTTCTTTTATATTGAATGGACTAGGCTTTTCTCCGCGCAAAACTGCATTCGCTTCGTTTGGCGTGAGAATTGCCGCGCGCCATTGGATAACTGTTCCGTCCTGTTTTAATGCAGTTGCTAACTTTCCGCCGACTTCGATTTTGCGGATTTCCGCAAGGTCGATTGGTACGGGAGGTGATTTAGGTGTGGAGCCGATTACTTCTCCATTGTCGCGAAGAGCGAAAACGGGCATCGGCATACGTACACTAGCGCTTTTGGGGGCAGCAACCGCAACAAAATCGGTATATGTATCAAATTCGCTGAGAAAATACATCTGTCCATCGAGCGAATAAATTCCAACCCGGCCGTCGCCGCTGCGAAAAGCATAATGCGCAATCTCAGCAATGTTGTCTGCTATCTTCATGTCCGCAGAGTCGACGAGCTCGCCACTTTCAAGCAGGGTGTGCTCGTTAATATAACGATGGGAAACGGATAGGGCTTGGTTGCCGTGTATTGATGAGCTGTGGTCGTTAGGGGAAATAAGGTGAGCATTTCCATTTTGATCTATCATTTGGGTGCCTGATCTCGCATCCCCGAAAACGCCAAAAAGCTTGGTCATGGCAGGTAAATCTTGTAAGGGCGAAAGCCAACCTTTATCGGTGCTAAACCACTTAAGTTCTCCTGTCTCTGCCAATGCCCACAAAGGCGTGCCGTCTTCCAGTTGTTGTAAGTTGTTAAACGGAGAGCCCGAATAAGTTAATTCGCCATCTAGCGAAAAATGCACAATCGAGCCGTCCTCTCGCGCCAAAACAGCGTTGTTTAATCCCTGCTCGATATGAGTCGCCGCAACCCACGCTGTTTCCGGGACGACAAAGACGATTTTTTCCTTGCGGAAAAACTTGCCCTGAATGGTTTTCGCAGTGAGCTGAAAGCGCAAGCGGGTAATTTCTGCAGCGTTTGGTAATGTCAGTGAGAGGCTTGCATTATCGACATCCAACGGCGTGATGCTCGGACCTTCCAGCTGTTTCCAGATGAACGACTCAAAATCATCCTTCTCTCTATCGAGAAAGGCGTCGCTTAAATTCGCCGAAATCGTTAAGTCGTCACCGCTTCTTAGCGTTAGCGGATCACCCAATTCAATGGGGTATTGGTAAACCGGCCTCGACCAACCTTGGTGCTCAAATTGATCCGGTTTGCCAATATTAAATACCATGCGCGTGGTAACTTGTTCCGCGTCTCCAGTACCGGTCAGCTGTGGCACAACTTCAACAAGTTCAGTGGAAATTGTTGAAGGGGAATTGGTCAGTAAGTGTTCGGATGTTATGTGCAATGTGTATGGAGCGTTTGGGAATTGTATCTGTACTTTTTCGCCTTCAAAAAATACAGAAGGGGCTTTGATTTCGACACCATTATCCAATACGTCGATTTGAATATCTGCAGTGTAGGTTTCCTCGGGAGTCGGGTCTGGGGTGCCACCTCCGCAGGCGGCTATTGCCGCTATGCTTAACCAAAACGCTGATTTTGCGACTGAATGATAGAAAGACATATCCCTGATCCCTTTTGTTATTTCGAAAAATTGCCGCTGACGCGTGTGCGAATTGAGCAGCAGAGTATAAAAATTAGTCGGAGGCAGAGCAGGTATTAGTTCACAAATGGAAGGCTGAATTTAGTCGTTAGTAATAAGCGGTTCCGTTGACTGTAAGGATAGAATCCCGAATCAAGTTATTTAATAAAGTCACTCATGGAGAGACCAATTTTACTCTCTTCAATTTTGAGT
>DJFQ01000054.1:0-297 GCA_002432095.1 Marinagarivorans sp. UBA5868
GCCATTGATGACGCAACTGACTAAACAGTTAGTCGCAAGTCATTTGTCAGCAGGCGATGATGGAGAATCTCCATCATCGCATCTTCTTTATTTTATTTTCGTTTTACGGTTTTAAATTCGCTTTTTTTGTTTGTTTAACTCCCGTATTTAACGCTTCTCCTGTTTAACTTTCCAAACAGCTAGCTACGGCTACCGACACCGCTAACGCCCAATCGAATATATTTTATGCACTGATATTTAGCGACCAACGGGACAGGACATCTAGTCCTCACACTCATCTTCGCGCCGCTTTAAATA
>DJFQ01000054.1:389-18345 GCA_002432095.1 Marinagarivorans sp. UBA5868
CCAGTAATAACGCCATACATGACTCGAGCTTCCGCTTCGGCGCCATCGTAGACGCTCGTGGCGACGAGCATAAATGCACAGGATGCAATGGTCACTAACGGAAATGTCCGCAAACCTGCCCCGCGCGCCCTGCGCGATCCATGTTCGCGATTAATCGCAATCGGCAACGCGAGAAGGAACGCGATACCGAGTTGATAAAAATGATAAAAGATTACATTCAAGTCCAAGTCAAAATGTATTTGCATAGATTCAAAAACATCTCCGTCCCGTCAGCGCGCCACTGCGGACAATCTTGCCGCGCCGTTGTGCGGTGGTAGCGCCACTATCGGCGTTCCCACCTTGTGAGCCCTATTGTGTAAATAGACTTGTTTTGCCAAAGCTAAGCTTGTTGTGCGCTTATATTCATGCGGGTTGATGGTAAACGCAACGAAATCTCCTATTGCGTGCCCGAGAGCATTTTTCAAGTGATAGATTCGCCAAGGTGTAACGCTGCTGCGGTTATCCACTAAAAGATCGACATACCGTGCACCCAGTTGTTTAACATCGGCGCAGCGTAAGTCAGCAATTTCCTCGTCACTCATTACTTGCTGAAATTCGCCAATTGCATCCTGCCAACGCTTTAGCGTATTTTTCTTTACGAGCTTTTCTTGCCAAACTGATTCGAGAAATCCGAAAAAATTGTGCAGTGAAAAACGTGTTTTTTTGCTGATCATGGCAACTCTCCCCGTAGCAGGCAAAGTGTTTTTACAACATCTCAACCTGTGCTCTTGGTATCAATGATTAGCATCAGAGCAACTAGCGCGCCAAATGAAACAGTTGTTGGAGAACTGCAAAACAAATGTGTACACAATCACAAAAATCTGGGATTTAGCAAACCTGTAAGCTCCGCTGGGACCAGATAAGGCTGTAAAAAAGGTAGGAAAAAAGCAAAAAGCGGAAAAAAGCAGAGGCTTAAAGTGCAAAACCGGCATCACCGAAAGATGCCGGTTTGCAGGTGCAGGTCAATAGCGGCGTTTCTCGCCTTTATTTTTGCTCTTTCCCTTCGGTTCGCCAGATTCACTTTTGGCGGAAAAGCGCTCATTGGATCCCTTGGGTTTTCGTTCTTTGCCGCCGCCACCAACCAGCGACAGATTAAGTTGCTTCTGGCAAACCCAGGTCTTTTGCAAAATTCGCTGAACTTCTTTTGGCATCCCTTTGGGCAAATCCACGGTACAGTGATCGTCGTGAATTTTAATATGGCCAATAAATTCGCTGTCGATGCCCGCTTCGTTAGCAATAGCGCCGACGAGATCTCCAGGGCGGACACCATCTTGCCGTCCCACTTCAACCCGATAAGTCTCCAGATCAACATCCAGCTCTCTATTAGACTTTTTCCGTTTCTCTTTTTTTGCGGGTTTTGCTCCGCGCTCCTGGCTGACGAAATCTGATTCGTGGCGCGTCTCGCGCTCCTTTAACAGCAGCGGCTGATCACCTTGGTACAGGCAGGCCAGCGCGGCAGCGACACTCAGCGGATCGCTGTCGTTTTCGCGACAGAAATCTTCAATCAGCGATTGAAAAAATCCCAGATCTTCAGCGGCTAATGTGTCCTGGATTCTCTGCCGGAAGCGGACCACTCGTTGCTCGTTGATATCCGCCTCGGATGGGAGCTTCATCGGCTGAATGACCTGTCCGGTAGCTTTTTCGATGGCTTGCAGCATACGAACTTCGCGTTTGGCAACAAACAGAATTGCCTCCCCGGTGCGCCCCGCGCGGCCAGTGCGACCAATACGATGAACGTATGCTTCGGTATCGTACGGAATATCATAATTAAGAACATGGCTAATACGATCCACATCCAGACCCCGGGCAGCCACATCTGTGGCGACGAGTATGTCGATCTGGCCGTTCTTCAATTTGTCGACCGTGCGCTCGCGGACATTCTGCGCAATATCTCCATTGAGCGCTGCAGCGCTGTAGCCACGAGCTTCAAGTTTTTCCGCCAGCTCCACTGTAGTCGTTTTGGTGCGCACAAAAATGATCATCGCATCGAACGTTTCAACTTCAAGAATCCGCGTAATCGCATCCAACTTGTGCAGCCCACTCACCGGCCAATAGCGTTGGCGAATGGTTTCCGCCGTAGTGGTTTTCACCTCGATTTTGACGTGTTCGGGATTATTCAAATAAGTATTGGCAACCTTGGCGATTGCTTTAGGCATAGTGGCAGAAAAAAGTGCAATCTGCCGATCACTAGGGGTGTGACTCAAAATCCACTCGACATCGTCGATAAATCCCATACGCAGCATTTCATCCGCTTCGTCCAGCACCAGATGTTTAATGCGGTCCAGCTTGAGCGTCCCTTTGCGCATGTGATCCATCACGCGACCCGGCGTACCCACTATTACTTGAACCCCGCGCTTGAGCGCTTGAATTTGTTTGTCGTAGGCCTGCCCACCGTAAATCGGCAGGATATGAAAGTCAGAAAGGAAGTGCGCATAAGTCTGAAATGCTTCCGCCACCTGAATTGCCAGCTCCCGGGTTGGTGCCAGCACCAATACTTGAGGATGGCGTTGGCGCAGATCCAACTGCTGCAGAATCGGTAGGGCAAACGCTGCGGTTTTACCGGTTCCGGTCTGCGCCTGCCCCAGCACATCCCGCCCGTTCAACAGCGGGGGAATTCCCATGGCCTGGATCGGCGACGGAGTTTCGTAGCCGACTTGCCGCAACGCCTGCAGCAAAGGTTGCGAAAGCCCCAGTTGTTCAAAGGTCGGGCTGATGTGGGTACTCATGACGGAAATCCTGTAAGTTCAAAAAAGCTGTAAGTTCAAAATGCTGTGATTCTAAAGGCAAGGATGGGGGACATCGTGTGCCGAGGCATAGAAAGGGGGGCGAATTATACAGAGAAAGCGGTGCCGTGTCCGTTTTTTAACCGCTCCGCCACCGGCTCTTAAGTAGAAGTAGTAGGCGGGTCAAGTAGGCGGGTCGGCTTGCGCGGCGGTGGAGCCATTGACTCGAAACCATCCGGCAACACTTTTGCGCTCGCGCACGGCCGGCAGCACTTCATGGGGAAATTCTTCACTGAGAAACAGCACCAGCATCCCTAATAACGGCGCCACGGTTTGTAACGTCGTGCCGGTTTCTGGGTGGTAGATGACCAGTTCACCGCCCTGCCCTGGCTGCCAGTCTGGATTCAAATAGGTCACCAGCGACAACCGTCGATTGGACTGGCCGCGAAACGCATCCAGGTGAGTGCGATAAAAATCCCCCGGCTCGTAAACCGCAAGATGGCTTTCAAACGAAAACAGTCCGAGAAACAAGCGTCTATTTAAGTATCGCTGTAAATCGGCAGCCCAGATAAGCCAGGGTTCAGCCAGCGGATCGCCTTCATCAATCCATGCAATTTTGTCCCGACGCAACGTCTGGTTGTGGCTTTGCTCGGGGCCACGCCCCACACTCGCTGCATAAAAACGCTCGCTGACCTGATCTTCCAAGCGTTGCAGACACTCGCTGACTCTGGCCGGTGTCCCGTTAGGCAGCACCACATACCCGTCTTTTTCCAACGCGCTGGCGATGGTTTCAAAAAGTATCTCCGCGACCGGCTCATGCTCAATAGGCATATTACAGACCCAAAAAAGCCGGGCGGACCCGGCATAAAAATCGCGAATGATAGGCGTTACTCAGATAAATACGCTGCTGGCGAGATAAACGTTGTAGCCGACATAACACGCCAACAGCGCAATACCCTCGTAGCGACTGATCTTACCGGGGCGGCCGCGCCAACCGTAGCACACGATAAAGAGCGACAAAGTTAATAAACCCATCACCAACAAATCACGACTGATGACTTCCGCGCCCACCGCCATTGGCGAGATGGTGCCTGCGATGCCCACTACGGCCAATGTATTAAACAGATTGGAACCAATCACGTTGCCCAAGGCGATGTCGTGCTCGCCTTTACGGGTGGCGGCGATTGACGACGCCAGCTCCGGCAAAGAAGTACCCACCGCTACAATCGTCAAACCGATGATCAGGTCGCTCACCCCAAGGCTCTGCGCGATAGAAACCGCACCCCACACTAATAAGCGCGAACTTGCGACCAACAACACCAAACCCACTACCAACCAGAACACAGCTTTGCCTAAGGGCATGGCGTGTTCATTTAGCGATTTCTCCATTTCGCCGTCCAGAGCGTCACCTTTATTACGCAAGCCTTGAAAAATCGTCCATCCCATAATGCCGGCGAAAACCCCCAGAAGTATCCACGCGTCCACGCGGCTGAGGTCGCGATCCCATAGCTGCCACACAGCCAGGACGGTAACCGCCGCCAAAATCGGCAGCTCTTTGCGCAACACTTGGGACTGTACGGCGATTGGGCTGATCACCGCAGTGACGCCCAGAATTAACGCGATATTGGTGATGTTGGAGCCGTAGGCGTTGCCAAGAGCAATGCCAGGATTACCCTGAGATGCTGCCAGCGCGGAAACCACCATTTCCGGCGCCGAGGTGCCAAACCCCACAATCACCATACCGATCAACAGTGCAGGCATACCGAAGTGGCGTGCCGTGGCCGCAGCGCCATCAACAAACCGGTCGGCACTCCACACCAGCAAAGCCAGGCCGGCGACGACTGCAAGAAGAGGCAGGAGCATAAAAAATCCATGAGAACATTGATGAGGCGGCTATTGTACAAGCCGCCGAATCTGGCACAAGCGCGAATCTGCTCACTCGCTTTGTTCAACAAATTTTCAATAAAACTCGTTTTGAATCCTCATGTCGGCGCACGGTAGCACCCCGGGGCTTGCTTCGCTGTGATGTTTTCGCTTATAAATTCACGCCGTTTATTTACAGCGTAAACTTACAACACTTACGTTAACTTCAATCAGGGACTTTACCATGACGCGCTTTATCGAAGCCTGGGCACAGGGCGTCGTAAGATTTCGTGCCGCGATTCTTGTTTTCACTCTTCTGCTGCTGCTTATTTCTCCACTGTCGTTTTCCCGCCTCTACCACGACGACTCCAGCGAAAGTTATTTTCTCGAGCACGACCCGAATCTCACCGCCTTCAATCGACTGGTGGAACATTTCGGCGACAACGAATATTTGTTAATCGGGATTCCGGCACGCGCCGGCGATGTGGATGTGTTCAATGCCGATACCATCCGCGTCATCAATGAACTCACGAGTTTTTTGGAAAATCACCGCCACGTCACGCAAGTGCGCTCACTCAGTAAGTATCAATACACCCACGACGACGGTGGTTTACTGGCCACGGATGAATTGTTTGAAGACATGAGCGCGCTCAATGACGAACCGGGCATTCTGGGAAACGCTCGCACGATTATGCGCAGAGAAAAACTCGCGCTCGGTTCGCTGATCACCGAGGATTTGCAAAATACCTTAATTGCTGCACGCACGGTCTATCGCCCAGGCGAAAATAACCACAAAGTGGAAATCGTTACCGAAATTCGTGACTTCGTTGTCCAACAAGGTTATGAGCAACAGGGTTTTACTTTGCATATGTCTGGTGTGCCGGTAATCGGCGAACGCTTCCAAACCCTCACTCAACGAGATATGGCCTGGATCAACCCGGTGATGGCGATACTGATGGTCGGTATTCTTTTCGCCATTTTTCGCTCGATCTTCGCGACATTGTTGCCATTTCTTTTGATCGGCGGTGTGGTATTGGCCACCACTGGTGCACAAGGATGGTTGCGCTGGCCATTTACCGCCGTCAATTCCGCGTTGATCCCCACCATTATTATTTTGTCCATCGGCACGTCGATTCACGTGTTAGTGGAGTTCTTTCATTTCCGCCGACGCGGTTTAGCCCAAAAGGACGCAGCAATCGTCACTACGAGAGATTTATTGTTTCCGGTTTTTTTTACTTGCTTAACTACCGCCGTCGGGTTCTTCACGCTATCGGTTACAGAACTGACGCCCGTCCGTCAATTCGCTTTACTGGCAGCCGGCGCGGCCATGTTGATTTTTGTTTTGAGCATGACAAGCCTGCCCGCGCTATTGAGCTATATACCTTGGGTGGCCGGCGGCAAATCCTCGCCTGGCGAACCAAAAGTTAATTTTCTCACCCGTTTTTTGCAGGCTCTGCCTGAATACACCTTGCGCAAACGCAAATGGATTGCCGTGGTCGGCGCGCTCATCAGCGTGTTCAGTGTTTACAGCATTAGTCAGATGGTGGTGGATACCAACATCATCAATTATTTCAAACGTGACAGCTGGGTAAGTCGCGATTTGAATTATTTCGATAATAACTTCAACGGCATCAGCAATCTGGAATTCATTGTGGATACCGGCAGCGATGGCGGCGTGAAGGATCCGGCCATTTTGCGGCGCGTCGACGAACTGCAAACCTGGCTGGAAAGCTTGGAGGAAACCGGCCAGGCTTTGTCCATTATCAAGTTCTACAAACAAATCAACCAAGCCTTGCACAACGATGACCCTGCGTTTTTTGCGCTGCCCACGTCGCCAGAAATGTCAGCGCAATTTTTGCTTTTGTACGAAAACACGGGGCCCGATGAAGACCTTTCCGACCTAAAGGATTTTGCCGAGCGAAGGCTGCGTGTATCTATTCCGATTATCAATATGGACGCGCGGGAAATGACCGTTGTTCTGCAAGATATGCAAAACCATATCGCAAAAAAATTCAGCGACCTGGATATGGAAGTCACCGGCACTCTGGTCATGAACAATGCGCAGAACCGTTATGTTAACAACGGCATGTTCCAATCATTTGGCATTGCAATTCTGGTCATAGGTCTCAGCTTTTTATTGCTGTTCCGCTCGTTGAAATACGGACTTATTGCTCTCGTGCCCAGTATTGTGCCCGTGCTTTTGACCGGAGGATTGGTATCCATGGCCGGCATTGCCATGGACCTCGGTACCATGATCGTAGGTGCCATGACGATCGGCATAGCGGTGGACGATTCCATTCACCTGATGAGCCGCTACCTGCTGCGCCGCAAGCGTGGTGATACCGTTCTCGATGCCATTCGCAGTGCGTTTGCCACTTCCGGCAAGGCGGTTATTTTGACCTCGATTATTCTGGTTTGCGGATTTAGCGTCATGCTACTTGGGTCCTTCGTGTCTTACATTTACGTCGGTCTTTTTTCCGCGATGATCATGTCGTTTGCCCTTATCGGCGATCTGCTGTTTATGCCGGCGCTGCTGTTTTTATTCGACAAAGAAACAACAGCGGCAACCCGCGATAGCGTTGAACCACCAAACGCTGATAACCATTCACCATCCTTAAATTCTGCAACATCGGAGGAAATCACCCATGCGTAATTTNNGCGGAAAAAACACAATCGAATAAACTCGATGCACACACAATAATGCGCCAGGTCGATGACCGTTATACCGGCGATACGCAAACCTCCATCAGCACGCTCACATTGATCGACAAAAAAGGCCGAGAGCGCAATCGAGAACTGAAGATGTTCAGCATGGACAAAACCGATGTGGAAAAATCGATTGTCTACTTTCTTGCGCCGACGGATGTAAAAGGCACCGCGTATATGTCCTTCGATTGGGAAGATGAAAGTCGCGAGGATGACTCGTGGCTTTATCTGCCCGCTTTGCAACAAGTGAAACGAGTAGCCGCGTCGGATGAATCCGGTGCGTTTATGGGCAGTGATTTTAGCTATGCCGACATCAATGGCATGGATCTCGAGGATTTTGATTACACCCTATTAAAAGAAAGCGAAATGGTGAGCGGTCACGATTGCTGGCTGATTGAATCACGCCCCAAAAACAGTAATGTCGTTGAAAAGACCGGGTACACCAACGCGCAAAGCTGGGTAAGAAAAGACATCTTTATGGTGGTACAAGGAAAGATTGAAGTTAAAAAGGGTAATAAAACTAAATATTTTTCCGCCACGGACTTGGAGCTGATCGACAATATCTGGACCGCCAAAACCTTACAAATGGTCACCACACGCAATGGCAAAAAGGAACACGCAAGTGTGTTTAAATTCGCCGAGATTCTCTATAACCAGCAGGTAGATGAATCCCGTTTCGACACTCAAGCCATGCAACGAGGCATTTAATGGCGCGGTCGATCACTCATTTCGTTTGTCGCAACTTTGCAAGTTCGATTTTACTCGTCAGTCTGCAAGCGCATACGGAAGAAAATTTTTTCCAAACAATTGAAACGACGGAGCCGACGAGTATTCAGCAGCAAAACCATTCCTGGGATACCAAAGCCTATTTGCAGCAAACGCTGAAATACGGCTGGCAAAGCCCGTTGGCAAATGATGGTTTCGAGCGTAATCAGGCGGGATTCAGTCAAATCAAAACCGCATTCTTTTGGCAGGGTCGTGGCGATCTGAGCGATGAGGTTGGCTGGCAGCTGAGCACGCGCGGGGAGAATGAGTGGTATTTCTGGGAGGCGAACGACCCACAGTGGCACAGCCATAACAGTGAGGTGCGCTTGCGCGATGCTTTTATCGATTTCGCGCGCGACAATTTCTGGCTGCGCGGCGGTCAGCAGATTCTGGCCTGGGGTCAGGCCGAGGGGCTGGTGATCACGGACGTGCTCAGCCCCCAGGACCTGCGCGAACCGGGCCAAGCAGAGCTTCAGGATATTCGCGAACCCGTGCCCGCGCTGCTGGGCTCGTTGACCCTGGATCCTGCGACTAAACTGAGTCTGGTGGCGACGAATTCTGCAGACAACAATCGTTACGCGGATGCTCAGGAGGCCTTCGACTTTTTCGCTCGCTATCGCCGCACAGGTTTGAGAGTGATAGAGCAGGACGCAGAATCGGATTGGGAATATGCGGCGAAAATGGATCGCACCTTCAACGGCGGCGATTTCTCGCTGATGGCAGCCCGTGTCAACGATAACAATCTGACATTGGTCAGTCTGGACCTGCCGGCAGGTGTTCTGCATCTCGGCCAGCAACGCCAGACGGTGATCGGCGGCACCCTGGGATGGGTGCGGGGCAACTGGCTGCTGAAGACCGAAGTGGCTCACTGGCGGGATGTGCCCTTGGCTACCACAGACTACACACCATGGCCATCGCATGATCAGTTAAGGGCGATGACCGGCTGGGAATACTCTGGCTGGGACGATTTGCGGTTGGGAGCGGAAGTCCACATGGTCCACACGGAATCTCACACCGCAGGCCTTGTGGTGGACGAGAATGACGTGGGTTTTACCACTCATTTGCGCTACAACGCATTCAACGACCGGGTGATCCAGCAACTGCGCATTCTCAAGCTGGCCAATGAAGAGGCGTACATAGGCCGTTGGGAAGTGAGCATCGATTGGAGCGACGAATGGACGTTCACCGGCGGCCTGATCGCGTATAGGGTGTCAAAGGAAACCTCACTGTTTTATCCATTGCGCCTCCATGACAGCGTCAATCTCAGTGCGAAATATTCGTTTTAGTCCGGTCGACTCAGCTAACTCGTCGTCCTTAGAGAGTGCCAAGACTTACATGCAGAATCCCAAAAATCTGAGTTCATACCACCATGGCAATTTGAAAGCGGCACTGGTTGACGCCTATCTCGAACTGCTGAGCCAATCCCCGGCTGAAAAGCTATCTTTGCGCAAACTGGCCAGCCATGTAGGAGTGGCCCCCACTGCGGTCTACAACCACTTCGCCGACAAGGATGCGCTCACCACTGCGGTGAAAGCGCGTCTGCTGCATCATTTTGCGGATTATCTGGACAGCCACTGCGATCCCGATGAAAGTCCGGAGACCAACTTAAGCCGTCTCAGCAAAGCCTATTTCCGCTATTCCATCGAGCACCAGCAGTTTTTTCAAATCATTTTCCAGCAGCCCAAAGTCATCGAAAACGTCACCGATGAGCTTATTGCCGCCGGCATGCGCGCCGAGGAGCAGTTGCGCAAGACGGTGGTAGCGCTGCTGGAACATCACGGCATCCCCATCAGCCAATACAACGAAGGCCTTGGGGCTTTCGCCTGCTGGTCCCTGGCCCACGGCGTCACTACCCTTGCCACAATTCACGTCAACCGCGCCGCCTGTGGCTTCAACCGCTGGCCACCTCAGTTCATGCTGGACAGCGAGGCCGCGGTCAACCAGGCATTCGACGACTTGACCCGCGTGCTGGTGGCGGGTGTGCTAGCAGCGGCACGAAGCGAGATTGCCAACTAATCCGCAGCGCCCGACAGAATCAAAAGCAGTGCGCCAAGGACGGCGGAAGGCGAGACTTTGAACTACGCTGTAACGAAACAGCACGCCGAGCCTTCAGACCGCCATGCCCTCATGATTGAACCGCCGCAAAATCCACACCTCACTGGCAAAATCCTTCAGACCGCCTACATCCAACTGCTAAAAGACGAAAATCTTTGGCAAGGTGATGCTGATGCCAGTTTGCGCACAGCGCTGAGCCGGTGCGCCGAGCAGCTTCAGGCGCAGCGGGTTGGACTTTGGCGGTTCAGCGGCGAATACGACAGACTCCATTGCCAATTGCTATGCGATGGCCAGACCGGTATCCACGAGCCGACGCTGGAACTGTTCGCGCGGGATCACAAGCCCTATTTCAACGCCGTGCTCAACGACCGTTTATTGATCGTGAACGATGCGCTTACCGCTCCAGAAACGGCAACATTCAAATCCCTTTACCTTGAGCCGCTGGGTATCAGCAGCATCTTGGATGTCACGCTCCGGCAAGCGGGAAAAACCATCGGCGTGTTATGCATCGAACACATGGGAGCCGCGCGCACCTGGAGCGCCGCCGAGCAGAATTACGCGGTTTCCATCGCCGACCTGCTCTCCCAGTTGCTCGCGGTACACGCGCTTTACCGCACCGAAGAGCGCTACCGCAAGGTTTTCGATTCCACCCTCGACGCCATTTTTGTTTTGCAAAGCAATCGCATGGTGGAATGCAACCAGGCCTCATTGAAGCTCTTTAATTGCAGTTTCGAGGAGTTTGCCCGCCATCCACCAAAACGATTTTGGGCCGAGTACCAACCTGATGGTTCACTCTCGGTCACCAAAGCAAGGCAATACATTCAGCCGGCACTGAACGGTGAACCGCAACAATTCGAGTGGCGCCAGCGCCGGTTCGACGGGTCGGAATTCGACAGCGACACCAGCCTGACCCGTATCGAGTTGGATCAGATTCCATATTTAGTAGCGTGTGTGCGCGACATTACCGAGCGAAAACAATCCCAGGCGAAAATTCAACAGTTGGTGTCTCTACAGCAAGCGATTTTCGACGGCGCCAACTACAGCATTATCGCCACCGCATTGGATGGCACCATACTGAGTTTCAACCGCAGCGCGGAGCAATTACTGCAGTACAGCGCCGACGAGGTGATCGGCCGGTTGACGCCCACCCAGTTCCACGATGAAGAGGAACTCTACTGGCGCTCTATTGAATTAGGGGAAGAACTGAGCCAGGTGGTAGATCCGGGACTCGCAGCACTCACCACCAACCCCAGCCTAAATCGCACAGAAGAACGGGAGTGGACTTATATACGCAAAGAGGGTGAGCGGGTGCCGGTGCTGGTTTCGGTAACGGCATTGCGCCAGGGTGGCCAACCTTCCGGTTTCCTATATATCGCCTCGGACATGACCGATCGCAAAAGAGCCAACGAACAGCTGCTCAATTCAAAAAGGGAGATGGAGTTTCGCGCGAACCACGACGAGCTGACGGGCCTGCCGAACCGCTCACGCCTGCACGACATGGCCCACGCGGCCATTGTCTCAGCACAATCGCGCAACCAGCAATTGGCGATGATGCTGATCGATCTCGACCGCTTCAAAGAAGTCAACGACACCCTTGGTCATGCGATTGGCGACAAACTGCTGCAGAAAATTGCCCGCCAGCTCGATCACTTACTGCGCGGACGCGGCGCTCAACTTTATCGACTCGGCGGTGATGAGTTTGCCGTGCTCATGCCCAACGCCTTGGATGAACACGAAATCCTGCTGCTCGCCAACAGCATTCACAGCAACCTCCGCAGCCCGACTCAAGTGGAAGAGATTGCGCTGGAATTGGGCGGCAGTGTGGGGATCGCGGTGTTTCCACGCCACGGTGACAACAGTCACTCGTTGCTGCGCTGCGCCGATGTGGCCATGTACAAAGCCAAATCCGAAGCGTCCCGCACGGTGATTTACAACGCCGACCAGGATGCTCACAGTCCGAGACGCCTGTCCATGATGGGCGAACTCGGCACCGCTATCCGGCAAAACCAGCTGGTACTGCATTATCAACCGCGCATTGATATCGCCAGCAAGCGCTGTCTGGGCTGCGAAGCACTGGTTCGCTGGCAGCACCCACGTTTGGGTATGGTGCCGCCGGGGGAATTCATTCCGCTGGCGGAAATGAGTGATTTAATTCAACCACTGGGACTCTGGGTATTAGAAAACGCCCTGCAGCAAATTGAGCGCTGGCGAGCAAACGGTTTGGAGCTGGTGGTGTCGGTAAATTTATCCACTCGCAATTTAATGGACTCCGCGTTTCCCACCCATATCGAAAAACTGCTGAAGAAATACCCGGTGCCACCGAATCTTCTGGAAGTGGAAATTACGGAAAGCACTTTAATTGGTGATCCGGAGCGTGCGCTTAGCGTCATTCATCGTATTCACAGCCTTGGTGTGCGTTTTGCCATCGACGACTTCGGTACCGGCTATTCCTCTCTCGGCTATTTGAAGCGCTTGCCCATCGACACATTAAAAATTGACCGCTCTTTTATTCGCGATATGTTGTCGGACGAGCAGGACGCCGTCATCGTGCAATCCACTTTGGGGCTCGCCCACAGTTTTGGCTTGGAAGTGGTGGCAGAAGGTGTGGAGGATGGCAAAACACTGCAAGCGCTGCAAAATCTCAATTGCGAACAGGCCCAGGGATTTTTTATCAGCCGGCCAATACCCGCCGGCGAATTTGAAGCCTGGTATCGCGCAGTGGGAAATCCCGGTGCTTAGGTCATTCGCACGCTATTAATGCAGTCCGCTGCCGTTCATATAAGCCTCGACCGAATCCGCCGCCAACGGTCGGGAATAATAAAATCCCTGAATATAATCGCACCCTTCCTCGCCCAATCGCTCCAACTGCCCCTGGGTTTCCACGCCTTCGGCAAGTACCTTCATATTTAAACTATGGCCGAGATTAATCACACTGCGGACAATGGCGGCGTCCACTGGATCCGTTTCGATGCCCTTGACAAACGACTGATCAATTTTCAATTTGCCAACAGGAAAGCGTTTGAGGTAGCTCAGTGATGAATAGCCAGTACCAAAATCGTCCAGGGAAATATGGAAGCCTTCCTGCCGCAAGCGACGCATGGTCGCAATTGCGTTATCCATATTGCGCATCACCGCGGATTCGGTGATCTCGAATTCAATATTTTCTGGATCTACATTTTGTTCGCGCATTACCGCCAGAAGATTTTCCACCAGATCCGGCTGATACAACTGTATGGAGGACAAATTAATTGCAACAGGCATTTTGGCAAAACGCCCCTGCCAAACGGCCGCTTGGCGACATGCTGCCTCCACCACCCATTTGCCCAGAGAGGGCATAAGGCCCATATTTTCCGCGATTGGAATAAATGCGGCGGGCGACAACGGCACTTCGTCAAATGCATTCCAGCGCAATAGTGCCTCCACTCCTACAACCGCGCGATTGTCCACACTGATCTGCGGCTGGTAATGCAGTGAAAACGATTCTGACTCCAGTGCGCTGCGCAGTTTTTCCGATACACGATGCTGCCAACGCAATTTATTGTGCATCACCCGGGAATAAAAATGGTAACCGTTGCGCCCGCCCTGTTTGGCTGCATAAAGTGCGAGGTCGACATTTTTCATTAATTCATCAAGGCGTACATCGTCGTCGGGAAATACGGTAATACCAATACTTGTGCGCACGCGAATTTCATTGCCAAATAAAAAGAACGGTTTATTCACCAGCGCGTTCAGAAGGCGCTGGGCAACCAATGCGGCCTCTTCTGGACGCTCTATCCGCTCCAGCAAAATCACAAATTCATCACCACCCAAACGCGCCAGCGTATCGGTGGCTTTCAGGCAACCACTCAACCGTGTGCCCACTTCTCGCAACAGCTGATCACCAACCGGATGGCCATGGCTATCATTGACCATTTTGAAGTGATCGAGATCGAGAAGCAGTAAAGCACCCCGCCGGTTATTGCGCCTCACATCGGTCAACGCATGACTGAGGCGATCGCGCAATAATGCGCGGTTGGGCAAACTCGTCAACTCGTCGTGGGTGGCCATATGCTCAAGCTCCTTCTGCGCCACCATTTGTTCGGTCATATCCAAACCGATTCCCCAATTAGCCCAACCATTAATGGGCACCGTTTGGGAAATGTTGTACCAAGCCACTTGGTGTTCGTAATGCTGTTTGGATAACAGCGGGCGAATACGGTGCTGATAACTGGCGCCACCGTTGCGACATTCCTGCAAAAGTTGTTCACGATATTCGGCATCTGGAAACATACGCGGTAACGCCGCGTTATTGCCCATCACTTCTTCTTTGCTAAATCCACTTACCTGTTCGGCATGACGGTTCCACGCCAAGATGCGCCCCTCTGCATCGTAGGCATGAAGGATGACCGGCATGTTTTCCACCAAATCGCGCATCTGCTGTCGACTTTTTTCCAATGTGCGCCGCTGCACCGACTGCACCACGACATAAAAAAACATACCCCACAACATTGGTTGCAGTATCTGTAAATAATCGCCGAGGTTTTCTTCGATATCCATATGCACGCCGAGCCCTAACCAGGACCAGAAGCTGATGCCGTTAACCACGGCGGTGATGCAGCCAATCAACGCGATTAACCATTTTTCTTCGGTGGCAAGTCGCTGCCGCCAGGATGTGAGCATTAATACTGCCGCGCCCAATGCGGCCAGCATTCCGATTCCATCCAACAGACTAATCATAAGCATCGGCCTTACCGTTCCTCATTACAAACCAACACCAAACAACTAATAACACGGCGTTTGCCGCGTACCCTATGTGCTCTACTATGTTAAAAAATACCGGCAGCGTCACATGCTCCAATACCGTTGCAAGCCAGGCGATCCAAAGTGCAGCAAAGGCGGCCAACAGCCACGAGACCGCGGGGAGACGACCAAATTGCGCACGATAGAAACCGATGAAAATCATCACCAACGTGCCAAGGCAAAGAACGAAGAGTTCGTTTTCATGCATATGAGGTTCCGCCTGAACAGTGAGATGTCCATTGGACCCGCACAATACGACGACGCTCCGCGAGGGCGCCGGTAAATGAGGGGTCTTAGGAAAAGCCAATCGTTATTGTATTGTTGTGGCCGCCGCCGAGAGCCGTTATCACGCCGCTAATTTGTTAACGGGTATACAACATCATCGGCACAATAAAAAACGCGACCCTATCTCAACGTAGCACATAAGTAAACAATTACAAACGGCGCACACCTTGAGCTGCTGGGCGGTTAGATAAAAGAAAGGCACCGAATAAAGGTGCCTTTCAAAAAGAAGCAGGAGAAATAAGTGATGCTTACTGTTCGACGAACGCTCGTTCGATTACATAATGGCCGGCGTCTCCGTGACGCACTTCCTGAAAACCGAATTCATTTAAAATTTTGCAGGTTTCTTTCAGCATTGAGGGACTACCACACAACATAAATCGATCATCGTTGGTATTGACTTGTGGTACGCCTATGTCCGCAGCAAGTTTGCCCGATAACAACAGATCCGTCAGGCGGCCTTGGTTGCGATAGGACTCGCGCGTAACCGTCGGGTAATAAACCAACTTGTCGCGAACCAACTCCCCTAAAAATTCGTCCTCCACCAACTCCTTTTCAATAAAATCGCGATACGCCAAATCGTTTACCTGCCGCACGCCGTGGGTGAGGATGACTTTGTCATAGAGATCATAAATTTCCGGATCTTTAATGATGCTCAAAAAGGGCGCGAGTCCCGTACCGGTGCTCAACAGATAAAGATGTTTGCCCGGCAACAGATGATCTGTCACCAAGGTGCCGGTGGATTTGCTGTTAACCAGAATTTCATCGCCGGGTTTGATTTTCTGCAACCTCGAGGTCAGCGGACCGTCGGGTACTTTAATGCTGAAGAATTCCAGATGGTCTTCATAGTTGGCGCTAGTAATGGAGTAAGCGCGCAATAGTGGCCGACCGTTCTCCTGGGGCAGGCCAATCATGGTGAAGTGGCCATTGCGAAAACGGAAGCCCGAATTCCTCGTGGTACGGAACGTGAACAGAGAATCATTCCAATGGTGTACATCCAGCACGGTTTCGGTCAACAAACTGCTCATCGTAAAAAACCTGAAAGAAAGAAGAATTGAGGCCAGCCTAACGGAGAGCTACCATATAGGTAAATCGACTTATTCGAATATTTCAAATCGGATTAGCCAATAAAAGCTTTAGTTTGATGCAAGGAAAACATGCCATGCACTATACCCTCCGCCAACTCCAGGTCTTTCTCGCTGTCGCTCATTATGAAAACGTCACTAAAGCAGCAGAGCACCTCTCCATGTCGCAATCCGCCTGCAGCGGTGCATTGAAGGATCTGGAAACCCAGTACGACGTTCAGCTATTCGATCGGGTGGGTAAACGTTTGCAAACCAACGAACTCGGACGGATTCTGCGCCCAAAAGCCGAAGCGCTGATTGCCATGGCCCAGGAGTTGGAGCAGGACCTGAAGCGCCATAAAGAAGTGGGCAAAATCAAAGTCGGCGCCACCCTCACCATCGGCAATTATCTCGCGGTTCCCTTGATTAGCCAGTTTATGCAAAGCAATGGCGCGGGGGTGAGTCTGGTGGTAGCCAATACTCAGGCGATCGCCGAAAAACTGCTGAATTTTGATATCGATATCGGCATGATCGAGGGTGAATACCATCACCCGGATCTCGATATTATCCGCTGGCAGGAGGACGAGCTGATTTGCTTCTGCTCACCCCGCCACCCTCTCGCCAGCAAAAAAACGCTAACCGATGCGGATTTAACTGAAGCTCAATGGATTCTGCGGGAACCCGGTTCCGGCACCCGCCAAGCCTTCGAACGAGCCATGTACGGCTTACTGCCGCAGTTGCGAATCCTTTTGGAGCTCCAACACACCGAAGGCATCAAACGGGCGGTGGAGAATGACATGGGCATTTCCTGTTTATCGCAGATCTCTTTAAAAGATGCGTTTCAGCGAGGCTCGCTGGTGCCGTTACCCGTGCCGCAACGGGATTTTCACCGTATGTTTTACGCGGTACTACACAAACACAAGTATCGCAGTGCCGGCCTCCTGCACTGGCTGGATCTGTGCGATATAAACCAACGCGCGAATCTGAATCCACGGGGCTAAGCATTATGCAAATCGGCGTACCAAAAGAAATCAAAGCGCAGGAATACCGGGTCGGACTTACGCCCGCCGGAGTTGGCGAACTGGTAAGAGCCGGCCATACCGTGCGAATTGAATGCGGCGCTGGCGCCGGGGCAGGTTTCAGTGATACCGAATATGAACAAGTGGGTGCGGAGCTGATACCCGATGCCGCCGACGTTTTTGCGCGCAGCACGCTGATCGTCAAAGTCAAAGAGCCGCAGGCGGAAGAACTATCGCGCCTGCAATCGCATCACATTCTGTTCACGTACCTTCACTTGGCACCCGACCCGCAACAGGCGCAAGGGCTACTGGACAGCGGCGCCACAGCCATCGCCTATGAAACAGTGACCGACGCCGCTGGCACCCTGCCCCTACTGGCGCCGATGAGTGAAGTGGCCGGTCGACTGTCAATCCAAGCCGCCGCCCGCTGCCTGGAAAAAGCGGCGGGCGGCTCGGGCGTATTATTAGGCGGCGTGCCCGGCGTAGCGCCGGGAAAGGTAGTCGTTTTAGGTGGTGGAGTGGTTGGGCTAAATGCCGCACGTATGGCGATGGGCTTGGGAGCGAGAGTAGTTGTCATCGACAAATCCGCGAGCCGTCTGCGCTATCTTGATGAACATTGGGGCGGCAGACTCTCCACGCTTTATGCCCATTCCGCCACCAT
>DJFQ01000054.1:18371-25164 GCA_002432095.1 Marinagarivorans sp. UBA5868
GACATGCTCAAGAGCATGCGCCCAGGCTCGGTGCTAGTGGACGTGGCCATCGACCAAGGCGGTTGTTTTGCGACTAGTCGCGCGACTACTCATCAAAGCCCGATTTATGTCATTGATGATGTAGTGCACTACTGCGTCGCCAACATGCCTGGAGCGGTGCCGCGCACCTCCACCCAGGCACTTACCAACGCCACCCTGCCTTACGTGCAACAACTTGCAGCTAAAGGTATTTCGGCCTGTTTCGAAAATCCGGGATTACGCCAGGGCTTGAATGTAATGAAAGGTAAAGTGGTAAACGAGGCTGTGGCGGCAGCCCTGGGAAAAGATTTTTACGATCCGGCGGGCCTTCAGTAAGAACTCACGCTCAGACGAAAGTATCCGTTAGATTAAAGCGTGTCCGTCAAATAAAAGAGCATCCGTCAGATTAAAAACGCGTCTATTACTCGCAATACTGCGCCTCGCTGTTCCAGCGTCAAGCGAGGCCAAAGCTGGCCGATGGTGACAAGCCCTTCGTTAATCTGCGCTTTCTCATAGGCTGCGGGTTGTTCCGCCAAATTGCGGATTGCCATTCCCGGCTGGTATTCCTGATAAAACCAGGACACTGGTACACCCAAGGCTGATGCAATCCGGTACAGCTGAGTAGCGCTCAATTTGTTATGGGCATTTTCATAGCGGGAAATTTGCTGTTGCGTGGAATCGATTGCCTCGGCCAGCACCTGTGCACTCACTCCTTGCTGCTGCCGCAATTTCTTCAGGCGAAGACCGATATGGCGGTCGAGTTCATCTACAAGGGGCTTAGCCATGCTGAGGTCACCGGCGATTCACTTTAAAAAGGTAAATTGGCGCAAGAAACACGCTTGACAGCTATGTTAAACCACCGGTAGCATCCCGAAATCAGCACATCTGTAGTAGTACTCATCTATAAACGCGTTTAAGGAAACCACATAGAGGATATAGACGCCAAATCATTTCCTCTAGTCTCTTCCCGACGCACAAGAAATATCTGATCGACCCCTCCCAAGTCGGATTTTTCATGACTAAAAAGCCGCGCAAGATAGAACAGACCTGCGAAAGCCTGTGGGCGATCAGTACGGAAGGGATCATTTGGCAGATCAATCCATTAAACAGAAGTGCGGCTCCCGTGATCCACCTGGATGAGTTGTCGGCCGAGGATAGGCAGTCTTTTGAACGCTATGTGATGCGGGGCTTAAAGGGACATCAAGATCGGGAGTCCATTCCCGATCGCATCGAGCTATTTAGAGCGCTGTGCTTAACTCTTCATCGACAGCCATAACTTTGCCATTTTTGACCATCAGGGTTTTGCTGGCAGGTTTTTCGTCCATGCGCACCTGTTCCAACTCGTCCCCTAGGCGATAAGTCACTTGATAGGCAACCACGTCACCCTGACTGGCCCGTAAGCTGGCTTCACGCTGGGGATCCGTCACAACCTGTCCGTCATCCACAAATAAAAGTGTGCCCAGTTTTGGAGCCTGCTTCATGATGACGCTGTCCTCGCCCGCGCCAGCAACATAAAACACCTCATAGTTGGATGGCGTTTTATTGGCCAACAGGCGTTTGATCTCGCTTTTGTTTGTGACGATTTCACCGTTGACGAGAGGAAGCTGCTTGCCCGGATTGTGATCCATAAAAATGACCGACGATTCGCCTTCAATATTGTAGGTGACGTCATAACCGGTAATGCTGTCCGTCCCTTGTTCCAGACGGCACTGACGCTCGGTGGTTTGGTACGTTTTGTTGGCCTGATGATTTTGCTGCACCTTTTTACCGATGATGCCGCCCACTACCGCGCCGGCAACCGTGGCAACTTTTTTACCGTTTCCTCCACCCACTTGATTACCCAAAACACCACCAATCACCGCACCAGCGGCAGTCCCTGCAACCTGATTTTCATCGGCAACCGGGGCTTGGTGAGTCATTACAACGGATTCACACACTTCCTCTTGCGCACCAGGTTCTTTAAGCGGCGTCACATCAACAACCTGGACGAAACGAGGTGCACCGGGATCCGCCACTTCAATCACTCGAACGACTTCGGCAAACTCCTGCTCCATCGCCGCCGTAATAGGTTTGACGGAAACAATGTCCGCAACTTTCGGCGAATTGTCCCGCAACGCCAAAGCGCCACCGGCAGTAGCCACCAATCCACCAACACATAAACCGATGATTAATTGTTTGTTCATATGCGCTTGCACCCTATCTATGTCAATTCATCGTCCATCACGGACACTGTCATTTTATGTGGTGATAATGTGTTTTAGAGAGGCAATAAAAGGATTTTGCTGAGCGCATCGCGAACCGCAAAAATATAGTGTGAACGGCCTGCCGGATCAGCTTCCATTAAGGTTCAGTACCGCAAATTAGAGTTCTGACTCGCTTAAATTTTGCGCAACAGGGCGTGGTAATGGCTATCTGCCATTACCAATTTTTGGGAAAGGACTTGAGGATGTGAATCTGTTTCTGCTGAATTTCGATGTAACCGCCCACCACTAACTCCTTCATCACCCGACTAACCATCTCCCGCGACGCACCCACCATATTGGCAATATCCTGATGTGTCAGTTTTGGTGAGACTTCTACTGTCGGATTGCACAGGCGCTCCAACGTATGTGCAACACGGCCGTAAACATCGAGCAGTGCCATATCCTTTACATTTTCTGTCAGCGAGCGGATTCGCTCCGCTAGCTCAACCATCAACACTTCGTAAAGCTCGGGATACTCACGCATAAAACTGCGAAAGTGTTCGCGGGAAATGGTCATCAACATACTGTCTTCAACAGTGGATGCCGACGCGGAGCGGGGTTTATCATCCAGCAGCGACAATTCACCAAAATATTCACCCGGTCCCATGTAATTAAGCACCAACTGCCGACCTTCATTGTCATCGGTATGAATGCAGACCAACCCACTTTTGATGATGAACAATTGAGCGTTGTCGTCACCCTCCATAAACAAAATGGTATTTTTGGGATATTTGCGTAAGCTGGACGTTCTCTCCAGCTTTAACAGGCACTCCGGCGGAATATTGGCAAACAGACGAATCTTCTCAAGCATGGCCCGCATCTCTGTGGGAAAACGTTATTTTTGGTTCAGGCATCAGCATCATGCGGCATTTTGCGACAATACGGCAGGGATTTAAAGTTCACCAATTTCTATGGTGTGCGTTGGTCGCGGTACTACTCCTGATATTTACCAGCTTCTGCTTATCATCGTATGCCCTTAACGTAGAACAAAAAACCGGACTGCGCTGGCTTTTTCACAAACGGGGACCGGCAACTCCTCCAGCTGACGTATTAATCGTGGCTTTGAATTCCACCGCAGGTGAAAACCTGGCACTGCCACGCCAAACCAGTTCATGGCCTCGCACCATTTATGCCGAACTATTGAACCGCCTGAATCGCGCCGGGGCACGCCTAGTGGTTATGGACATTGCCTTTCGTGAGGCTCGCGGTGAGGATGAAGACGCTGCGTTTGAACAAGCATTGGCGGAAATGTCTCAGGTTGTGCTGTTCAAATATCTACGCCGGCACCAGTTGGATACCGGCTCTGGAATAGCGGATATCGAAGAGGAAATTCCCCCGCTACCAAGGTTTGCCCGCCGCGCAGCGGCAGTGGGCAGCTTTGTATTGCCCAAGTATCCTGCGGAGGTCAGCCATGCTTATCTGTTCACTGACTTATCCCGCGGGGCTGAACCGACCCAGCCTCTACAGGCATTCTTAACATTCAAACCCGAGCGCAATCTCTCCGAATTTTTATCATTGCCGAATCCTATCGCCATCAATTTTTACGGTCCCGCAGAAACGTTTGCTACGCGAGGCATAGATGAAGTATTGCGAATGGATGAAAACACCGCCCGCAGCCTCTTCGTCGACAAAGTCGTGTACGTTGGCTATTCAGACCGCCGCCAGACCGAACAGCAAGACGCATATCGCACGGTTTTCAGTGACGCGCGCGGTGTGGATATTAGCGGTGTGGAAATTTCCGCTACCGTGTTCGCCAATTTGTTACAGAATAATTACCTGCGTTCACCATCCGCCTCGAAGGTCACGCTTATCAGCCTGGCATTTTTTGCAATGGTTGTTCTGTCTCACAAAATGCGGCTAAGTAGGGCCGCGGCCATCCAACTCGTTGTAGCTTTTATCTACATAGGAAGCGCTTATTATCTGTTTCGCAGCCGGCACATCTGGCTGCCGTTGATACTGCCGGCATCGGCAATTGTTCTGGGTAATGTTGCCATGTGGGCGTGGCATCACCTGCAGCAAAAACGTCGAGAGGAGGAAATTCGCTACACCCTCACCCAGTATCTGCCGATGGATGCGGCGCAAAAGCTCAGCCGCAACTTCAACAAACTGGAGCAACAGCGGCAGCTGGTTAAGGGCGTCTGCCTGTTGACCGATATTCAGGGTTATACCCGCCTAGCAGAAACGTTACCTCCAGGTGAATTACACAGTTTGATGAATCGCTACTACGCCGTTCTTATCAAAACGGTGAAGGAGCACGGCGGCTTTATTGGGAATTTGGTCGGTGACGGCATGCTCGCATTGTGGACCGCAGCGGAAATCACGCCCGCCACCTGTAACGCCGCTTTGCAGACGGTGCTGAAAATCCAGGAACGTTTGGCGCAGGCGCCGGATCTGCACGAGCAGTTGCCAACCTGTTTCGGTCTACACGCAGGCCAGTTCTCACTCGGCAACCTTGGTAACACGGGCCACTTTGAGTATTCCCCCGTTGGCGATATGATTAACACTGCTGCGCGCATTGAGCACTTTAACCGCCAGCTGGGCACACGCGTTCTTTGCTCTGCCCCTATTGCAGAACATCTTCTGCAAATACCTTCTACTAAATTGCGGTTTTTGGGTAATTTTTCACTGCGCAATAAAGCGGTACCCGTTGCACTGTACACTGTCGCTCCAGATACACCCGAACATGTTCTAACGCAATTTGAACGCGCGTATGAATATTTCGCCAACAGCCAATATGATGAAGCGCTGGGAGCATTCGATAGGCTCGTCAATGATTATGCCGACGAGCCGAGCCGCTATTTTGTCAACGCCTGCCGTCAGGAGTTACAACGCCAGGAGTTACAACGCAAAGAATAATTGCCACCGGATCGGGAGAGCTCCATGGCTAGACCTGTTTTTAATATCAAACATTGTTCGTTATTTAAAATCCAATTCATCTTATCTAAAAAGAAGGAAAACTCCGCTATTACGCTGGGGCGTTCTCTTTTCCAATGGTTTTTCTACACGGCCACTCTCATCTTCTGCCATTCCTCTTTCGCAAACGGCCGATGCGAAAATACTGCTGCAACTCTCGAAAGTGTGGAGGGGGTAGTGGAATGGTCGGTCGCAGATGACCATTGGCAACAGGCCACCCGCGGGGATGCATTTTGTTACGGAGACAAGATTCGAATTCTTGAACAGCGTGCCGCCCTACGTCTTGCCAACGATACTGTTGTGCGCTTACGGGAAAATTCCGTAGTGACACTCATGCCAGAGGACAAAGGATTTTGGGTTGAATTGGTACAGGGCGCTGGGCATTTTCTATCTCGCACCCCCAAACAGCTGACAATCAAAGCGGCTTATCTTAATGCGGCAATCGACGGCACCGAATTTGTTGTGGCAGTGGAAGAGCAGCGCAACCGCGTCGCAGTGTTCGAAGGCGATGTCCGTGTATTCAATCGCTACGGCGAAGTAAGACTCGGAGAAGGCACCGAAACCTCCGCCACCGCGACCACCGCGCCAGATCCTGCTCGCTCCATTCGCCTGCGCGACGCCGCTGAATGGATTCTCTATTACCCGCCGCTGATTATTCAAAACCAAACCGATGCCACAATTTCCGCCCTTATGGATCAGGAGCGTTATGCCGATGCACTTAACCAGTTAGATCAGCAGACAATAAGCGCGGAAGATGCGACGCTCGCCGCATCGCTCGCAATGGTTTCCGGTCAGCCATCATCGGCGGACCGTTTGCTCAACCGGGCTTTACAACAGAATCCACAATCCCCAGAGGCACGAGCGCTACAAGCACTAAAAGCGCTTACCACCGGCAATGACCAAGCGGCGCTCTCGCAAACATCCGCGCTCCTGCAAATCGATCCCGACAATATCAGTGTACTGCTGGCGCACGCCTATGCACTGCAAAGTCAGGGCAAAATTGAAGAAGCGTTGAAAACAAACCGCCAGGCACTTTCCCTCGTCCCGGACAACCTCTTTATCCTCGCCCGCACGGCGGAACTTGAGCTCAGCTCTGGCAACACCCGCGCTGCGCGCAAATTAATCGATCGTGCACTACAAAAAGCGCCAAACCACAGCCGGGTAAACACGCTGGCCGGGTTTATTGCGCTCAACCGCTTTGCCAATAAAGAAGCCCAAACCTACTTCCACACCGCCATTAACAGCAACGACAGCGAACCCCTTGCTCGATTAGGGCTGGCATTGGCACTCATCCAGAAAGGCAAAATCCAACAAGGCCGAGCCGAAATGGAAATGGCCGTCCTGCTCGACCCTGGCAGCAGCTTATTGCGCAGTTATCTGGGGAAAACCTATGCAGCGCAGGATCAGAATGATTGGGCGGATACGCAGTATCAGTTGGCGAAGAATTTGGATCCGAATGATCCTACGCCTTGGTTTTATGAGGCGCATTTGAAGCATGAGGAGAATAAACCGGGAGAGGCATTGAGGCTGATTACCACAGCGATAGAGAAAAATGATAATCGGGCGGTTTATCGGTCGCGTATGTTGTTGGATAGTGATGCGGCGGCGCGGAGTGCGAA
>DJFQ01000204.1:0-6025 GCA_002432095.1 Marinagarivorans sp. UBA5868
ATAATCAGCCGGAAGAAAGCTCGTCGAGCATGGTCACACCAATGTTTTTGATGGTTTTTTCCGTTGCTCATGGTTGAGCGCCCATCAGTGAGTTAGAGCGCAGATATGTCACGAAAACCTTTAAAACCGGGCCATTTGGAACTGATCAATCAACGTGGTCGGGAACCCATCCAGCCTCCTCGTCTGCTGGCGCACATTCAAAAGAACACGCTGTCCCACTGCGAACAGCTTCTCGCTCACCTGTTTTCCGCCACCGACGACCTGTTTTACGATTTATCAAAACGCGCCTCCAGCAACAACGAGCAAAATCTTTATTTCGAAGCTATGCGGGAAATCCGCGTTCGCCGGGAAGGCATTGCCAATCGGTTTTTGCGCACCCAAAGTCAGCATTTTAGCGACCTGATTGATGCCAACACCCAGGGTGAGTTTGAGACCTGGGAGCGCGAACAGGAAACCAAGCTGTCGATTGTCGACGGTGACGATCTGGAAGTGGACCTTGCCCGCAGCAACATGGTTAGTCGCACTCGGGATATTTACCGGGAAGAACTTTATGAATTGGGTATGCGCCTGGATCACCTGTTGCTACAGATCGAGATCAACGAGGACAACAATCCCCTCGACCCGAATCAGCTGACAAAATCATTTATCGAAGCCTGCCAGTCAACCTTGGAAATCAACATTAAAGCCAAGTTGATCCTCTACAAACTGTTTGAGAAACATGTTCTCAAACAACTAGGCCACGTCTATGCGGACGCCAACCAGATCCTCATGGATGCCGGCATCCTGCCGAAGGTTCCAAAGAACCTCGACAACAAAGTGGTCCACGGTGGCGCCACGCAACCCCATGCGGCTACATCTTCTGCCGGACCTGCTGCGGACGCCAATCCAGTGTTTGCGCCAATCCCAGAATTCCGCATGGGTTACGACGCTCTGAGTATGCTGATGGCGGCGGCGCGTAACTTCGCCTTTATCGGCGCTCCCTCAGGCGCCGCTAACAATGGCGCCGCAGCCGGCTCGGCAACTCCGCAATTCAACTGCTACATCTATACCGCCAACCCCGGCCCGGTGATGGCAGCGCCAGAGCTGACCTCGCTGCTCACACAATCGCAACCCACTTACGACCAGATTCTCGCTGCAGGTGCACCGCGTAATATCGTGGCCGATGTGGTCAGCCACGCGCTGAAACAACACAACCCAGCACAACCTCAGGCGCTGGAGCAGAGTGAAGAAAACGTCATCAATCTGGTGGCGATGTTTTTTGACCAGATTCTTGCGGATGAAGCCTTGCCGATTGAGATTCAGTCGCTGATCTGCCGATTGCAGATTCCAATCCTCAAAGTGGCATTGCGTGATCGTAGTTTTTTCAGTAACCCCGAACACCCCGCGCGCCTGCTGATCAACAGCATCACTCGAATCGGCATCGCTTTCGATACCACCAAACCGCTGGACCGCGACCCCATTTATCGCAAAATGGTAGAGATCGTTCAGGTGGTCAATCGCCAGTACAAAACCGATGACCGCATTTTTAGCGAGTTGCAGGCCGAACTCGACAACGTTGTGGAAAAGGAAAGCCGCAAATCCACCGTTGTGGAACAGCGTACTACCCAGACCGAAGCGGGTAAGTCCCGCATCAAGCAGGCCCGCATGGCCGCCCAAACATCGCTGTACCACCGCCTAAAAGTGGTCGATCTGCCCGAGTTTGTACGCACCTTCCTCACCACCCATTGGCTGCAAGTCATGGTCATTACCCATCTGAAACTAGGGGCAGAAAGCAGCGAATGGGTATCGAACGAGCAAACCGTTTCCGACCTGGTTTGGATTTGCCAGGATCACGAAGATGCTCGCTCTCAACAACGCCGCGAGCGCTTGCTGCCAGAGCTGCTCGACAGAATTGAAAAAGGCCTGGAGGTCGCCATCGATAACCGCGATGCACGCAAAGCAAAAGTCGCGGCCCTCGAAGACGCACTGCGAGTTGCGCCTACCGCGCCACAGATTCAGGAAACCATAGCCCCACTCAACAGCGAGCAAAAAGAGGCTTTGGGCAAGGGTGAAAACGCACCGAAAACCTGGGAGGAAATGACCGCCGTTGAGCGCCAGCAAGCGCGCTACGAGGAACTCTCCACCAGCTTTTACGAAATGGCCAAAAATATGCCCGAAGGTACATGGCTGGAATATTTCGACGAAGATAGCGGCAAAAAAGTGCGCTGTAAGCTGGCGTCGAAAATTGACGCGGACACGTATATCTTCGTTAATCGCCTCGGGTTCAAAGTCCTGGAAAAAACCCGCAAGCAATTTGCGTACGACATGCAATTCAACCGTGCAATATTGGTAGACACACGTCCGTTCTTCGACCGCATCATGGGTAAAGTGGTTAATGATCTGACCAATGAGGGCGTCGCCTGACGCCTTCACATCGCCTCGTCACTTCCTGGTACAATCGCCCGCACCGGCCGCCCAAGCCGGTTTTAGCCAATAAAAATCACAATCAGATTTGCCCATTTGGGTAACGGAACATAAATCCCGCGACCACGGTCCATCCGCCATGTCAGCTCCTGTGCTCGGCATAATCCGCATAACTACGGATTCGACCAGAAGAGTGAGGCGCTAAAGCAACCAGTTCCGCTATCTTGTGAACCCGACGGTCGCTCTGGTACCGGCAGCAAGGGTGTATGCCATAGGAACCTTCATGGAAATTGACAGCGTCACTCAAGTCGCTTTTATCAGCGCCAGCATCCTTTCGCTCATTCTCACCGGCATTTTCCTCAGTCAGATTTATCGCAAGACCTTACATTGGTCTTTTATAGCCGCCAGCGCAATGCAGACGATTTGGCTACTCAACATCGGCATGAGCCAAACCCTAAATTTTTCGATCGGGCACCTAATGTTGGTAGAGGCGACGCATTTTGTTGCCTGGATTCTCGCCACCACCCAAACCATCCGCCACTACTGCCAAAACTGCCTGCCGCGAATCTATACTCTGGGACTTTATATGTTCTGCGCCGCGGCCCTGTTATTTAACGCTCTATACGTGGTGTTTGAACCCGTCTGGCTGCAGGCAAAAGTCGCGCTGGTGCTGCAGGGCATCGTATTTGCCATAGTCGCGCTGCTCAATGTCGAGCAGCTATATCGGAACGTACAAACTATTCGCTTGCTCAAATTGCTTTGCCTCAATCTGGCAGCGATTTTTATTTACGACGTGTACTTTTTTTCTCAAAGCCTGGTACAGCCGGAATTGAATCCTGGTTTTTTCCAAATCCGCGCAGTGATCATTATTGTCACCAGTGTATTTATGGGTATTGCGGCGATCACCCTGAATCAAACCCAGGACCAAACCGCGCGCTTATCGCTCTCGCGTCCGGTGGTTTTCTATACCACTTCCCTTACTCTTGCTGGCTCTCTGCTGGCGATTATTGCGCTCGGCGGTTATTACGTGCGCATTTACGGCGGCGACTGGGGCGCGGTTGCTTACTCGTTGTTATTAGCGGGCGCCATCATTGCGATTGCACTGGTATTTACATCGCGTACCGTACGGGAACGCCTCACCGTTCTCATCAATAAACACCTGTTCAGCCATAAATATGACTACCGGACAGAATGGCTAAAACTAATCGAAAGACTCTCGCAACCCACATCTCCTGAAGACGTCCACCGAAGAGCCCTTGGCGCAGTTGCCACCATTTTCAAAAGCAGTGGTGGCGCTCTCTGGCTCCGTCGCGGCAAAGTTCTGGTCCCGGTCTTTCAGGACAACATTGCCATCAACGTGCTTGAGGCAATCGAGCCGGACGACAGTCTTTTTACCCAGGCACTGGAACAGTCTGAATGGGTTTTTCTGCCATCGTTTACCGGGCCCCAAGATCCCCTCGCTCAAAACAATCAATATCTCCCCGAGTGGGCGCGCCGCATCAATGACATATGGCTGATCCTGCCATTATTGAACGAATCAGAGCTGATTGGCTTTATGGTGCTGACCAGCCCTAACGGCGACGCCACCCTCAACTGGGAAGACCTCGATTTGCTCAAAACCGTCGGGCGGCAGATCGCCAATTACCTGGAGCGCCATGAACAGGCGGAACAGCTGGCAGAGGCGCGACAGTTTGATGCTTTCAACAAACTCGCCGCTTACGTAATGCACGATTTGAAAAACCTTATCGCCCAACAATCCTTAGTTGTTAAAAACGCAGAAAAGCACAAAGACAACCCTGCTTTTGTGGAAGACGCCATTCAGACGATTAACAATTCAGTGACGCGGATGAACAATCTGCTGCGCAAGCTTCAGCGCAATGAGCCTGAGGGAGTGCGGATCCTTAACTTTAATGACGTGTTGGTGGAAGCCATAAAGCGCTGCCAAAAAGGGCAGCCTGTACCGACATTACGCAATGAACACGAGGGCATAAGAGTCAAGGGTGACTGGGACAGCCTGGTAATGGTGTTTGTGCATTTGATCCAAAACGCCCAGGATGCAACCGCTCCCAGCGGTTTTATCGACCTCCATGTTCGCAGAGAAAATAACGTGGTCTATGTGGCTATCGAAGACAATGGCGAAGGTATGGACGAAGATTTTGTACGCAACCGCTTATTCAAACCGTTTGACACCACGAAGACTGGCAAAGGTATGGGTATTGGTGTTTATCAGGCGCGCGATTATGTGCAAGCACTTGGCGGGAATCTCACGGTGGAAAGTACGAAGGATGAAGGAACGACCTTTACGATTTCCCTGCCAGTGACCGCCAGTTGAACAAGGCAATCAATAAGAGCGCCTTGTGACACCATGCGTCGGCCACCAAGTTGATTTACCATGGCTTCGCCTCTCACTCCAAACCATTCGCCGCAACATCGCGAGCTAACAGCAGCACGAGCAAAACCGCATGAGCAAACAGCAAAACAAACAAAAGCTTTTGATCGTCGAAGATGACCTGGGACTGCAAAGCCAATTACGCTGGCATTTTGATCAATACGAAGTAATCGTTGCTGGGGATAGGGAGGAAGCGCTAGCGGCTGTGCGTCTGCACGAACCCGCCATCATTCTCCAAGATTTGGGTTTGCCACCGGATGACGAAGGTGTGGAGGAAGGGTTTCGCTGCATACGGGAAATCACAGCACTGAGCCCATCGACCAAGATTATCGTCATGACCGGCAATTCAGATTATGAAAACGCTGTACGCGCCGTGGCGATGGGTGCATACGATTTTTATCAAAAGCCGGTAAACGCTGACACGCTCGACTTAATCCTCCAGCGTGCGTTTCACATTTACAACCTGGAAGAACAACACCGGCGCCTGCAGGAACAACAACAAGCTCCCCTCAGCGGCATCATCGCCTGCGACCCAGGTATGTTGAAGATCTGCCGCACCATCGAAAAACTTGCGCCAAGCAATGTGACCTGCACGCTAACCGGCGAAAGTGGTACCGGCAAAGAAGTGCTTGCCAAATCGCTCCATCGTCTCAGCCCCCGGGCTAGTAATCGGATGGTCGCCATCAATTGCGCGGCAGTGCCGGAAAACCTGATGGAGAGCGAGCTGTTTGGGTACGAAAAAGGCGCCTTTACCGGCGCCAACAAACGCACCCTGGGCAAAGTAGAAATGGCTCACGAAGGTACTTTATTTCTCGACGAGATCGGCGATATGCCGCTTGCGCTCCAGGCAAAACTGTTGAGATTTCTTCAAGAGCGCAAAATCGAACGGGTCGGCGGGCGAGAGGAAATCCCCGTGGATGTCCGCGTGGTTTGCGCCACCAACAAAAATCTTCAGGAGATGGTAAAGGAAGGAACATTTCGGGAGGACCTGTTCTACCGGATTTGCGAGATGGAAATACACATTCCGCCCTTGCGCGAGCGTTATGGAGACAAATTACTTCTCGCCCGCCATTTCTTGCGCATGTACACCGAGCAAAACAACACCAATGTAATCGGGTTCAGCCCAGAAGCCGTCGAGGCGATTGAAACCTATGAATGGCCGGGCAACATTCGCGAGATGGAAAACCGCGTCAAACGCGCCGTCGTCATGGCGGATGACAAAATGGTTTCATC
>DJFQ01000204.1:6034-6234 GCA_002432095.1 Marinagarivorans sp. UBA5868
CGGCACGTCAGACAAAATGCTGAGCGCGCGGCGATCTTGCGCGCCCTCACCATGACAGAAAGCAATATATCCGCGACAGCAAAACTACTGGGTGTAACCCGCCCCACGCTCTACGACCTATTGAAGAAGTACAACATACAAGTGCCTGGTGGTAACCAGGAGTAGCCCACCCGACAGGAACTTTGTCTCCTGTCGGATAT
>DJFQ01000229.1:0-12463 GCA_002432095.1 Marinagarivorans sp. UBA5868
CCTTTGCCTTGCGCGTCGCCAGGATACCAATTCTGCACCGTGGAATATTTAATGTAGGAATTGTCCAGAGCAACCAGCTCCACCACTGCCGCATGCAGCTGATTTTCGTCGCGCATTGGTGCCGTACAGCCCTCCAAATAACTCACTTGGCTGCCCTCATCCGCGATGATGAGAGTGCGCTCAAACTGGCCGGTTTTGGACTCATTGATACGAAAATAAGTGGACAATTCCATCGGGCATTTCACGCCTTTGGGAATGTAGACAAACGACCCATCGCTGAACACAGCGCTATTCAACGCCGCATAAAAATTATCTTTTTGCGTCACCACGCTGCCGAGATATTTCTGGACCAGCTCCGGATATTCGCGCACTGCTTCCGAAATGGGACAAAAAATTACGCCCGCCTCCTGTAATTTTGCACGGAAGGTCGTAGTAACCGAAACCGAATCAAAAACAGCGTCCACCGCGACGCCGGCCAGCATTTCCTGCTCGTGCAAGGGAATACCCAGCTTTTTGTAGGTGTCCAGCAGCTGCGGGTCTACTTCATCGAGGCTTTTGGGTTTATCCGCCATGCTTTTTGGTGCGGAATAATACGAAATCTGATCAAAATCGATTTTCGGGTAAGAGACATGAGCCCACGTGGGTTCCTGCATTTCCCGCCAGGCCCGATAAGCTTTCAGTCGCCAATCCAGCATCCATTGCGGCTCATTCTTTTTGTTTGAAATAAACGCGATAACGCTTTCATCCAGCCCCGGAGGCAGCGTGTCCGACTCGATCTGGGTGATAAAGCCGGCGGCGTACTCTTTCTTGATCAAACTGTCGATATGATCTTGCGACATGGGTATACAACCTTTGAAATCGTCCGACTGCCACGCCGGATTAATGATGGACGGCCTGCCGGCGCATTTCGCGCACTGTGGTTACCACTTTGTCGATGGCGAAATCCACGTCTGCATCCGTAGTAAAGCGGCCGAAACTGAAGCGCAATGCGCTGTGCGCCAGCTCATCACTTACACCTATGGCCTTGAGAACGTAGGAGGGTTCCAGACTGGCCGACGCACAGGCAGAGCCTGTGGATACCGCTAGCTCGCGCAGCATCAGCAACAGTTGTTCACCATCCACGCCTCCGAAGCTGACATTGAGAATGCCCGCCACCCTGGGTTCTGGCGCGCCATTCAAATAGACGTGGTCGAGACTCTGCAGACCGAGCCAGAACCGGTCGCGAAGGGCCTTGATGCGCGCCTGCTCCTGCAACATCAACGACTGGGAAATACGCGCGGCCTCGCCAAGGCCGACGATCTGATGAGTCGCCAACGTACCCGAGCGCATGCCGCGTTCATGACCACCACCATGGAGCAGCGGCGCAAGTTTTAAATCGCCCGAGCGGCGAACAAAAAGAGCACCAATACCCTTCGGCCCGTACATTTTATGGGCCGAAATGGATAGCAAATCCACTTGCATGCGCTGCACATCCAGATCGAGCTTGCCGGCGCTCTGTGCGGCATCCACATGAAAAATGACGCCCTTGTCACGACACAAAGTACCTATAGCTGCAATATCGGCAACTACTCCAATCTCGTTGTTCACGTGCATCACACTCACCAACGCTGTGTCGTCGCGAAGAGCGGTTGCCACCTGTGCAGGACGAATGACGCCGTCAAGTCCCGGAGTTAACCAGGTGACATCACAACCTTTGGTTTGCAGATAGCGGCAAACATCCACCACCGCCTTGTGCTCGGTGACCGATGTAATGATGTGCCCACGGTCCGCCTGCCGGGCCTCCATCAGGCCTTTGATTGCCAGGTTGTTGGATTCGGTGGCGCCGCTGGTAAAGACGATTTCCCGAGGGTCCGCTGCGAGGAGCGTCGCCACCTGGTTGCGTGCTTCCTCGACCGCTTCTTCCGCGCGCCACCCGTAAAAATGGGATCGCGATGCCGGATTGCCGAAATTACCCTCAAACGTCAGGCACTCACTCATCCGTTCGGCGACCTGAGGATCGACGGGAGTGGTGGCAGCGTAATCAAGGTAAATCTGCATCGACATGAGCAAACAATTCCGCGGTCAGTTGAGGGTGGTGATGGCGATAACGCTCTCGTCACTGTCGTGTGCCCGATGATCCTGGCGCGCAGACACAGTCTGCACGTCTCTGCGTTCCACCAAACTGGCCAGACTGATGCCACTTAGGAATTGATGAATCTGCTGGCTCAAATCGGTCCATAAATAGTGCGTCAGACACACTTCACCCTGCTGGCAATTGCCTGCACCACCGCAATTGGTCGCATCCACGGATTCATTCACGGCATCAATGATCTGGGCGACAAATACATCTTCCAGTGGGCGCTTTAACCGGTAGCCGCCACCAGGGCCACGAACGCTGCAAACCAAGTCGTTCTGGCGTAACTTGGCAAACAATTGCTCTAGGTATGAAAGCGATATTTCCTGGCGCCGGGATATATCGGCGAGGCTGACCGGACCTTCGGTACTGTGCAATGCAAGATCAAGCATCGCCGTTACCGCATAGCGGCCTTTGGTCGTTAATCGCATGATGATTCCTCAGACAGACGCCGACAAAACAGGGCCGGAATTATCAAATACCCGAGTAATTCAGTCAAGTATTCTTGCCGCCCGCCTCCCCCGCCTGCTCAAGCTCATGGACTCTCGCCTCAAGAGCAGCAACTCGATTTTGCGAATGGAAAATGTGGTTTTGCGTCGAGGTCAACACACCTCGGAGTATGCCGAGCTCCATCTGATCCAAACGCACTCGGTTATACAGACGACGTAGGCGCGTCATGGTCTGTCGCGGGTTATCGGCGGTGAGAAACCCAAGGCGGGTGAGAGTTTCTTCCAGATGGGTGAAGTACATTTCTACATCATCGACCTGCGCTGGCGGCTGATCCCAGTCGTCGAAATGGACCGGCGCCCCACCCTGCTCAGCGGTCAGCGCTGACATGCGCACCTCATAAGCAACCACCTGTAATGCCGCCGCAACATTGAGCGAGCTGTACTCTGGGTTGGCAGGAATATGAACGTGAAAATGGCACTTCTGCAGCTCTTCATTGGTGAGGCCTCGATCCTCACGACCAAAAACTATGGCCACTTGGTGCTGCGCCGCTTCCGTCCATACGCGGTCGCCACATTCGCGCGGCGTTAGCAACGGCCAGGGAATGCGCCGCTCCCGCGCACTGGTACCAATAACCAGAGCGCAGTCCGCAACCGCCTCGTCTAGGGTGCTGACAACTTGAATTTTGTCCATGACATCTAAGGCATTGGCTGCGCGCCAGCGCGCTCGTTCGGAGGGATAATCCAGAGGGTCAACCAAAACCAGGCGCGACAGTCCCATATTTTTTAATGCGCGAGCAGCCGCCCCTATGTTGCCGGGGTGGGTGGTGTTCACCAGAACCATGCGAATGTTGTCGTACATGAGAAGTTACTCCAGATCGGCCCGGCTGCCGGACGCTCAAGCTCAAAAAGGGCGCGGAGTTTAGCAGATTCACCGGCACGCTGTTATAATCCCGCGCTTTTTGCAGCAACCCCTCCAGTCGAGAGTCATTCCATGGAACCTATGCTAACGATGGCTTTGCGTGCAGCGCGCAAAGCCGGTGAAATCATTGAACGCGCCCTTGAGCGTGTTGACCTGTTGAATATCGAGGAAAAAGGCCAGAACGACTTTGTCAGTGAGGTTGACCGCAAGGCGGAACAGGAAATTATTTTTCATCTGAAAAAAGCCTACCCAACCCACGGCTTTCGCGGCGAAGAATCCGGCACCCAAGGCAACGCTGATAGTGAATACCAATGGGTGATCGATCCTCTCGATGGCACCACCAATTTCCTTCACGGCATTCCCCACTTCGCGGTTTCGATAGCCTGCATACACAAAGGCCAGTTACTGCATGGAGTGGTGCTGGATCCGGTAAAACGCGAAGAATTCACCGCAACCAAAGGCAAAGGCGCGACACTTAACGACCGGCGTATGCGCGTGAGCCCGCGCCGCAGCCTGGAGGGCGCTCTCATTGGCACCGGGATTCCGTTCAACGGCTTTGCTCTGGAGCACATCGAACCGTACTTGAATTGCCTGCGCGAGATCGCCGGCCAAACCGCTGGGATCCGCAGGCCCGGCTCCGCCGCTCTTGATCTGGCCTACGTGGCTGCCGGCCGCTACGACGGCTTTTGGGAAATGAACTTGAAAGAGTGGGATATGGCCGCTGGCGCTCTATTGATAAAAGAGGCCGGCGGCATGATCAGCGATTTCAAAGGCGGCAACGACTTTTTGGAATCCGGCAATATTGTTTGCGCCACTCCGAAAGTCTTTAAAAACCTACTGCAAATCGTCGGCAAACATATGGGCAATATCTAAGCGATATTGCCTCATCTAAACGATATTGTTGTTTCATCTAAACGATATGGCCTCTCAGCACTCAGGACACGGGCGTGTCCTCTTCTTCCAGCAAGGTATTCATTACTTCCATCAGCTGTTGCAGGTTGAGCGGCTTGGTCAGGTAATAGGCAAACCCCGCAGAGCGACCTTTGTCGATATCCTGAGCCATGGCATTGGCCGATAGTGCCACCACTGGAATATTGTGGGTGTTGGGATCCGCCTTCAAAACCTCGAGGGCCTCATAGCCATCCATACCAGGCAGGTTGATGTCCATGAGAATCAAATGAGGTCGGTTGGTTCTTGCCACGTACAACCCGCGCAGCGCATCCGCAGCGAGATCGAGATGAAGATTGGGATAACGCGCCAGTAATCGCGCCACCAGCCGCTGGTTGGAAACGTTATCTTCGATATACAGGATTTTTTTGTTACCGGAGACGGTAAGCTGAAACAGGCTTTCATCCGGCGCTGCCGATGGTAAAGGTGCTTGAGGAATATTCTGCGCGCCCTCGGCACATAGCGGTAAATCGACCCAGAATTGACTGCCAATCCCCTCCTCACTGGTAAAGTCGATTCGTCCGCCCATATGGCCCACCAACTGCCGGGTAATCACCAGGCCAACGCCGCTGCCCTCGATATTGCCCAACTCCGCTCCCAGGCGGTTAAACGGCTGAAACACCTCGGCGTGTCGCTCCTTCGGGATGCCGCGCCCAGTGTCTTCTATATTCACCCGGAGATAATGATCATCAGCGATGCAGCATGTGATCACTACCTTGCCCTGATCGCGATTGTATTTAATGGCGTTACTGATCAGATTCAAAAACACCTGGCGCAAACGTACTTTGTCGCCGTTAACAACGCGATCGGCAAGCTCGTTAGTCTGTAAGCACAACTGCACACTGCGAGCCTCCGCCTGGGATTTCACCAGGATCAGACATTCCTTGACCAATTCCACAGGCCGCAACAGCTCCATGGACAAGGTCAATTTACCTGCCTCAATCTTGGCTAAGTCCAGCACATCTCCCACCAACTGCAATAGATGCTCGCCGGCAGAGCGGATTTCCGTGGCGCTTTCCTGTAGGCCGGGCGAAACCGATGCATCCATTTCGATCAATTGGGCAAAACCGAGAATTGCGTTGAGCGGGGTGCGCAACTCGTGGCTCATACTCGACAAAAATTCAGACTTGGCTCTGTTAGCCTTCTCGGCGACCTCCTTGGCCCGCAACACACGCTCCTCTGCCAACTTCAGCTCGGTGATATCCATGTTAGTACCGGACATCCGCAAAGGTTCGCCGCGCTCGTTGAATGTCATCTGGCCGCGCGCGCGTATCCAGCGCCATTTGTCATCTTTGCCCCGTATGCGGTATTCCACATCGAACGGTGCCTCGCCGCGAATGTGCGCCGCAAGCGCGCGATCAAACGCAACGCCGTCATCGGCATGCATACGCCTTCGCCAGGCTTGAATACGGTCGATTCCCTGGTTGACCACATCATCGTGATCGGTATAACCCAAGTGCTCCCAGCAGCGGTTGGAAAAATGGAAACCACCATGCTCCGCCGCCCATTCCCAGATACCGTCGTTTGAAGACTGAATAATCCGCGCGTGACGGGCCTCGCTGATTAGCAGTGCCTGCTCAGTTTGCTTCTGTTTTGTCACATCGAAGGCAATGCCACTGACGTACAGCACCCAGCCGTTTTTGTCGCGCACAGAATCCGCGCGAATCTCCGACCAGATATAGCCACCTTTCTTGCGTCGGGTGCGATAGGTGACTTCACCAGGTCCAGGTTTTTTGAACATTCGGCTTACGGCGTCACGCACTTTGTCGACATCGTCGGGATGGATGTAGTCGTAATAGTTAGTGGAAACAGAGATGTAGTCGACGTCTTCGTCTGTATAACCAAGGTAGCGCCAATAACCACCACTCCAGTCCATGCGCCGCGACATCAGATCCCAGTCGAAATAACCATACCCATGACTGCCGTGAAAAATTCGCTGATGACGAGCGACCGCTTCACGCAACTCGGTCAACTCACTTTCGTGATCCGATGCGAACAGCGACTTAACAAATTTGATCAACACCCTTTTCCCCTATTCCATGTGCTTTCGATGTGTCTGGCGGTGCTTTTGCCTAAAACAAATGACCTTGCGGTTGCAGTCAGTCGAGACGGATTGATCGACGCAAGAAGCCATTCGGACTTAATGAGCGGCTACCTAGATTCTTTTTTCATTACATTGACCGGCGACTTAGCGCAAACGGGGTCGAGTCTATACTTTTCGAAAGCACCAGCAAAGTAGCCGCCTCTACCGTGGGCCAAATGCTAATTTACGTCGTACGCGGAGGGGTTACCCTATGAAGTTCCGGGAGTTCAGCAAAAATCTGTCGAGTGAGATCGAAAATCTGTTCGCAACCCTGGGAGACAGTTGCTTGCCTGAAGAGGCGCACCGTCTCGATGAGTCCGTTTCTATTCAGGAGATGCTAGAGCGCGTAAAAAACCTGGATATCGAGACTGAAGGCACCAAACCCGCCAAACCGGTCCGCTAACACCTCAATAAAAAAGGGGGCATCGCCCCCTTTCGCATCACCAAACCACGTTACGGTAGCTCATCCAATTCGGCGCCTTCCTTAACCGGAGGCATCAAATCTTCTTTGGAGAGATTCATCGCCAACATAATCGCCGCCGCCACATATATGGACGAGTAGGTTCCAACTGCGATACCCACGATAAGCGCACTGGAAAAGTTGTGGATCAACTCACCACCGACGAAAAACAGCGCCAGCAGCACTAACAAGGTAGTGCCGGAAGTCATCAAAGTCCGCCCAAGCGTCTGCGTGAGAGAAACGTTGATGATTTCCTCCGTGGAGTCGGTACGCAAAACACGGAAGTTCTCGCGAATGCGGTCCGCCACCACAATGGTATCGTTGATTGAATAACCGATAACCGCCAATACCGCCGCCAGCACGGTGAGATCCACTTCCAACTGAAACAGGGAAAACAGACCAAGAACAATAATCACGTCATGCGCCAATGCCACCAGAGCGCCGACCGAAAATTTTGTTTGGAAGCGAATGGCCACATAGATGAATACGGCGATCAGTGCCACCAACAAGCCCAGCCCACCACTATTGGCGAGTTCATCACCCATCTGCGCGCCAATCATCTCACTACGCATCAAGTCTACCTGCACGTTCGGCGACGCTGCTTGCAGCGCCTGCGCGATACTCTGGCCAACGCTGGAACCTTCTGAGCCGTCGGAGATGTCGGTCTCCTGTTCAGCACGCATGCGAACCAATAACTCAGTTTCCGAGCCAAAATGGACAACCACCGCTCCCGGATATCCCGCATCGGCCAGTTGTTCACGTACCTCAGAAAGGTTTGGCGCTTCGCTGTAATGTAACTCCACTAAAGTGCCGCCGGTGAAATCCAGCCCAAAATTGAGGCCACGGACAAAAAGCGTGGCAATGGAGCCCAGCACCAGTAAGAGGGAGATGACCAACGCAATTCGGCGCAGCCCCATGAAATTGATGACTTTTTCAGTATTCATATGCGCCTCAATTAAATCCAGAGTTTGGTGGCTGTGCGGTTGCCGTAGATCAGATTGACAATGGCGCGGGTGCCGACAATCGCTGTGAACATCGACGTCAGAATTCCCAACGACAAGGTTACCGCGAAACCCTTCACCGGCCCGGTACCGATGGCGAACAGAATAAAAGCGACAATCAATGTGGTGACATTCGCATCTAGAATTGTGGTGAAAGCGCGTTCAAAACCGGAATGGATGGCACTTTGTGGTGGAACGCCGTTGGCCAACTCTTCTTTGATACGAGAAAAAATCAACACGTTGGCGTCCACCGCCATCCCCACCGTTAACACGATACCGGCAATTCCGGGAAGAGTCAGCGTAGCGCCAAGCATTGACATCAGAGCCACCAGAATCACGATGTTCATCCCCAGCGCAATGTTTGCGGCGATGCCAAACACCTTGTAATAAACCAACATAAAAAACACGACCAGCAGCAGGCCCAGCTTCACGGATTTCACACCCATTTCAATATTTTCCGCGCCCAGTGAGGGGCCGATGGTGCGCTCTTCAACAAATACCATGGGGGCAGCCAAAGACCCCGCGCGCAACAACAGCGCAACATCATTGGCTTCTTTAGGGCTTTCCAAACCGGTGATTTGAAAACGCACACCCAACGCGCTGCGAATAGTCGCCAAGTTAATGATTTTTCGGTCTACTTTGGAAACCTCTTTTTCAACCAGTTTGCCGCCTTCCATTACCTGCTGGGTTTCCGTGAAGTAATCGATAAAAAGCACGCCCATGTTGCGACCGACTTCATTGCGCGTGGCATGGTGCATCAAATTGCCACCTTCACTATCCAGCGTGATGTCAATTTTGGGACTGTTGGATTGATCGTCGAAACCGGACACCGCGTTAATCACTCGTTCACCAGTGAGAATTCGTCGACGCTCCAGAAATTTCGGGCCGCGCAGCTGTCGCTCCTCTTCGGTGTAAAACTCAAATTTTTCTTTCTGAGTCAGAGGGGTCTCTGGGGTNNCGATTACGAATGGTGGTGAGGTTTTGTGAGACGGCGTGATTTTCGATTTCCTGGATCACCTGATCCGGCAGCGTTGCCTTCACCCAATAGGAGCCGTCACTTTCGCTGCCGCGCTGGCGAGTCAAATCTGGCAGGCTGTCATTCAATAACGCGATTACCTCGCCCTGCACTTCTTCACTGGGAGTCGTAATGGTGAAGGTGCGATCCTTTAGCTGAACATCAACATTAAAAAGACGTTTTTCGCGAATGCCTTTTTTTATGGTTTCCTGCATATCTTCCATGCGGTCGGCGATCGCCTTCGGTGTATCCACCTCCAACAGAAAGTGCACGCCACCAGCGAGGTCAAGACCGAGGTTCATCGGCGACGCGCCCAAGGAGACTAACCACTCGGGGGTCGTAGAAGCGCGGTTGAGCGCCACTACATAACGCTTATCCGCCGCACGATAGGCCTCGCTATTGAACAGGGTCTGTACCGCTTTTTGCGCAGCCAGCTGTTGACTAGCATCGCGCAATCGGATCATCGCAAAACCTTCGGCGGTGATCTCGGCCCCAAAATAATCGATGCCAGCCTGCTGCAAAGCCTCACCGGCAACTTGCAATAACTCGTCATCAATTTTGGCGGCGCGGGAATTGCCAGTGATCTGAATGGCGGGATCTGGGCTGTAGATATTAGGAAGGGCGTAGATGAAGCCAAAACCGATTACCAGAATCAGCAAGACATACTTCCACAGAGGAAAACGATTCATGAGTGAGTCCAACTTTGGTTTTATAAGAAATTCTTCTGCCTCGGCGCCGCCGCATCCATCGGCGGCGGATCAGGGTGCAATCCGGCGGCGCGCATTATAACCGGCCTTTGTTGGGCTGATGGATACACTATTCAACCCCGGGCGGCAGATCGCGCCGAAGTGCAGGTGGAACCCTGTCCTGGCGGGCATAAAACTCGTCCCGATACACGAGAAGGCGGCGCTGCTCGATCGCCCCACGCAATTCGCGCATGACAATTTGATAATGGTGCAGGTTGTGGATGGTATTGAGCTGCGCCCCAAGCATCTCGCCGCACTTATCCAGATGATGCAAATAAGCCCGGCTGAAATTTTGACAAGTGTAACAATCACAGCTCGGATCTAAAGGTCCGGTGTCATGGCGGTGGACGGCATTGCGGATTTTGACAACACCGCCGCGGGTGAATAAGTGCCCGTTACGCGCATTACGGGTGGGCATCACGCAGTCAAACATGTCTACCCCACGGGTAACCGCTTCCACAATATCCTCGGGTTTGCCAACTCCCATCAAATAACGCGGCTTGTCCGCCGGCATCTCGGGGGCCAAATGATCCAGAACACGCAACATATCCGCTTTGGGTTCACCGACGCTCAAGCCGCCGATGGCGTAGCCGTCAAATCCGATGGATGTAAGTCCTGCAAGGGAGACAGAACGAAGATCTTCGTACATGCCTCCCTGGACAATGCCGAACAGTGCCGAAGGATTATCTCCATGCGCTTTTTTACTTCGCTCCGCCCAGCGCAGAGAAAGTTGCATCGAATCCCGCGCCTGCTCCCAAGTTGCCGGGTACGGTGTGCATTCGTCAAAGATCATCACCACATCCGACCCCAACTCGCGCTGCACCTGTATAGCCACTTCTGGATTGAGAAAAACCTTGCTGCCGTCGATCGGCGAGCGGAAGGTAACACCCTCTTCGGTGATCTTACGCAAGTCCCCTAAACTAAATACCTGAAAGCCGCCGGAATCTGTAAGGATCGGGCCTTGCCAGCGCATAAAGTCATGCAAATCGCCGTGTGCCCGAATCACTTCCGTACCTGGGCGGAGATATAAATGAAATGTGTTCCCTAAAACAATTTGGGCACCTGTGGCTTCGATATCTCGCGGCAAAATACCTTTGACGGTTCCATAGGTGCCCACCGGCATAAAACACGGCGTCTCCACAAAACCGCGTGGGAAGCGTAAGCGACCGCGGCGAGCCAAGCCGTCCGTACCATCCAATTCAAATTGCATAAAAGACATAAAGAGATTCTAAGACGGGTCAGATGTGTGCGAACTCAGCCGCAGCATGAGGATTCGGCGTGATAAACATGGCATCGCCATAACTGAAAAACCGGTAGCGCGCCGCGACAGCATGGCGGTATGCCGCCATGGTATGGCGATAACCGGCAAACGCACTTACCAGCATCAACAACGTCGATTCCGGCAGATGGAAATTGGTCACCAGAGCATCAACCACTTTAAAGTGATAACTCGGATAAATAAAAATGTTGGTATCCCCCTGATAAGGGCGAACCTGTCCGTCACTTGCGGCGGTTTCTAGACAACGCACACTTGTCGTTCCGACCGCGACTACTCGACCTCCACGCGCTTTGGTCGCCCGAATCTGCTCACAAACCTGTGGGCTTAGCACCATGAATTCACTGTGCATCTGGTGGGCGCGCACGTCGTCCACCCGCACCGGCTGGAAGGTCCCGGCGCCGACATGCAGGGTGACAAACGCAGTTTCAACACCTTGCGCCGTTAGCTGCTGCATTAAATCGTCATCAAAATGAAGTCCAGCGGTTGGTGCCGCCACTGCACCAGGGTTGCGTCCGAATACGGTTTGGTAGCGCTCGCGGTCAACAGCTTCGTCCGGCCTATTAATATAAGGAGGCAGAGGCATGTGTCCCACAGCTTCAAGCACCGCCATCGCCGATACACCCTCAGGGAAGCGCAACTCAAAAAGCTCCCCCCGGCGTCCGATTACGGTTATTTCAGTACCGCCTTCCAGCAATAGAAGGCTGTCAGGCTTGGGCGCCTTGCTCGCCCGCACATGCGCCAGCACTAAATCCGCCGCCAGCACACGCTCCACTAGAATCTCGACCTTGCCACCTGTGGTCTTCTGCGCGAACACCCGCGCCGGGATCACCCGAGTGTCATTGAAAACCATTAGATCTCCCGGCCGCGTACGCGCGAGGATATCGGCAAACTGCCGATCCTCACGCTCGCCAGTGACACCATCGAGACACAACAGCCGGCTGGAGCGCCGCTCTTCCGGGGGCACCTTGGCGATCAACTCTTCTGGCAATTCGTAATAAAAATCCTGGCGCCGCATCTTTTCGGGGTATCAAAAAACAAAGGCGCAAGGGTATAGGAAAACGCCGCTCGATGCATCGTTAAGCCGAAGCCAAACAAGAGAGAGTTCGATGAAGGTAGCAATCGACGTTTAATTGAGACCGGAGAAACAACGCCAGTTTATTGAAAAGCGGCCAATGCAGACATGGATGGGCAACCCCCATCGACCACATTCAAACATCCGGTGGTTCAACCTAACAAAAAGGCAGTACCGGCCCACCAAAACGGCCCTTCTTAAATAAGCGGTAGCGGGGGACTGGATTTGAACGGCGCAGCCCTCCATCTGCGACCTTCAAGCAAAAACCCGTTGGTTCAACCCAACAAAAAAAGGCCGTACTGGATCACCAACACGGCCTTTCTTAAATAAGCGGTAGCAGGGGCTGGATTTGAACGGGGCGGCCCTCCGTCAACGACC
>DJFQ01000229.1:12507-30652 GCA_002432095.1 Marinagarivorans sp. UBA5868
GTTATGAGCCCGACGAGCTACCAGGCTGCTCCACCCCGCACCTGATCAGTAAGCGTTGCTGCTTAGCTGAGGCCGCGAATTATAGGGAGAGGGTCTAATAGCGTCAACCGTTATTTGAAACATCCGCAAAAATTATTAAATCGTGTTTCGCAAACCCAATTCAAACGGATAAGGATTGAGATACGTCTGCTGCTTTATGTAATCGCTCGCGTAATTATCGAGATAGTGCTGCATCAACTTCATAGGCACAGCCAGCGGAACTTGACCTGTGCGATATTCCTCAATTGCTTTTATCAAATCCTGGCGAATCCCGCCGGGGACGGTTTTTCGTAGATAGCCCACCATATGCAACAACACGTTTACGTGTCCTTTGCGCGTCGGCGGCTTAGCGGTTCCCAACATAACTTTCTTAATATAGTCCGCTAACAACTGCTGCAGCTCACCACAACCGGCGCGCGCCACGAGAGCACCGGTCTCCCGATATAACTTCTGGCCGTACGACATCACAAAATATTTATGCCGAGAATGGAAGGCAATCAGCTTCTGTGCGCTAGCCTCGTTGGCAACATCTTGAAACCAGCGATCGTACAAAAATACTCTCGCAATAAAATTTTCCCGCAGTCCTGGATCATTCAACCTTCCAGACTCTTCCATCGGAAGTAGTGGAAACCGCTCGCGCAACCGGCCTGAGTAAATACCCGCGCCTTTACCGACCGGCGCGCCTTTTTTACTGTACACCTTGGCACTATACAAACCGCAGCTCGGCGAATCTTTCATAAAAATGTAGCCACGCAAATCACCGACCGAATCCGCGACCGACTCGGCGTAAGAGCTTAGACGATCTGTCACATCCAAGGTCGAATCTTGTGTGCCCAACACCCGCACAGCCCCAGGCTCTCCTACCAAGCGAATGGTCTGCCGCGGGACGCCCAGGCCGACCGCAACCTCCGGGCAAAATGGCTTGAATTCAAAATGCCGCGCCAACACCGTCGTACAATAGTTATCGTGTTTATGGCCGCCGTTGTAGCGTACCTCCTCTCCCAACAGGCAAGACGAGATCCCTACTGATATTTTATGCGTCTGTCCACTGTCGACCATACTTGCTCCGCTTACCGATGCTTTTGTTTTACGTGGATCTTGCGCAGATGGCCCAAAAAAAAGCCGACTTAGCGTCGGCTTGATCATCATCTGAATAAAAGAGCTTACATCATCGCCAGTAGCTCTTCCGTCTTCCGTCGCATCAGAGCTTCATCTCCACGGGATTCCACGTTTAACCGAAAGACAGGTTCCGTGCTAGAACTGCGAACATTAAATCGCCAATCGGCAAACGCCACAGACAAGCCGTCTGTTTTATCCACCTGTAATGCAACTGGTGCATACTTTTCCTCGATCTCCTTGAGGAGCGCCACGGGGTCCGCCACTTTGCGGTTAATCTCGCCACTGCACGGAAATTTTGCGATACGTTCGCTGACCATCTGCGACAAAGTCTTGCCGCGCCGACTCATGAGCTCTACAACCAAAAGCCATGGAATGGTGCCATTGTCACAGTAGGCGAAATCGCGAAAATAATGGTGTGCGCTCATCTCTCCGCCGTAAACCGCATCTTCCTTGCGCATCCGCTCTTTAATAAAAGCATGGCCGGTCTTGCTCTGCACCGCCCGGCCACCACTTTCAGTAACGAGATCCACGGTGTTCCACACCAAACGTGGGTCATGCACTATGTTTGCGCCGGGGTTTTTGCTGAGAAAAGATTCCGCCAAAAGGCCAACGACATAATAGCCGTCCACAAACGCACCTTTTTCATCAAAGAAAAAGCAGCGATCAAAATCTCCGTCCCAGGCAATTCCCAAATCTGCACCTGATTCGATGACCGCGCGGGACGTAACGCCCTGATTTTCCACCAGAATAGGGTTAGGAATTCCATTGGGAAATTGCCCGTCTGGTTCAAAATGCACCTTAACTAACTGCAAAGGCAGAAAGGGCTCCAGTGCCTTTACTACTGCGCCTGCGCCACCATTGCCTGGGTTGACCACAACTTTCAATGGTTTGAGCTGCGCAGTATCTACATAGCTCAACAGATGTTTGACGTAGTCAGGGCGCATGTCCCGCCGCTCAACCTTGCCTACAATCAACGGCGTTTTGAATATCCCAGCCTCTGCGATCGCGCGAATGTCCAACAGACCACTGTCATTGGATATGGGCCGGGAACCGCGCTGAACCAGCTTCATACCGTTGTAATCCATTGGATTGTGACTCGCCGTCACGCAAATGCCGCCATCAACATCCAGCTCAAACGTTGCGAAATAAACCTCTTCGGTTCCACATTGCCCGATATGAACCACATCCGCACCCGCTTCCGTAATGCCGCGGATCAACGCGTCGGTTAAAGACGCGCTGGTTAGCCTGATATCGTGCCCCACCACAACAGTTTTCGCCGATAAAAAATCAACAAAAGCTCTGCCAACCCGGTATGCCACTTCTTCATTGAGCTCATCAGGAACGCGTCCGCGCAAATCGTAAGCTTTAAAACACTCGATTTTCATTAGACATCCGTTAACGGTCGATCACGCTTTGTAGATATTTTCATAAACGTAGTTCGTCGCTTCAACGAAGCCTTCTACGCTACCGCAATCGAAACGCCGGCCCTTGAATTTATAGGCCAAAACACAGCCGTTTTTGGCTTGGGCCAAAAGCGCGTCTGTCAGCTGAATTTCACCGTTCTTGCCAGGTTGCGTATCTTCTAAAATATCGAAAATATCTGGAGTAAGAATATAACGACCAATTACGGCTAAATTGGAAGGTGCATCTTTTGCGTCAGGTTTTTCCACCATATTGGAAACCTGCACCAGATCCGCCTTGATTTGACTGCCGGCGATCACACCGAATTTGGAGATTTGATCTTCGGGCACTTCCTGAATCGCGACGATGCTGCAGCGAAACTGACGATACAGGTTGACCATCTGAGCTAGAACGCCAGGGCCGCCACCTTCAGAGACACACAAGTCGTCGGAGAGAACAACCCCAAATGCTTCGTCACCAATCAGTCGCTTGCCATTTAGAATGGCATCACCAAGACCGCGCATTTCTCGCTGGCGAGTAAAGGAAAATGATCCTCTGGCCATCACCGAGCGAATTGAGCTGAGGTATTCCTCTTTAGAGGTTCCGGCAATTTGGTGCTCCAGCTCATAGCTCACATCAAAATGATCCGCGATAGCTCGCTTGCCGCGTCCCGTAACAAAACCGATTTCACTCAAGCCCGCCTCAAGCGACTCCTCGACCCCGTATTGAACCAACGGTTTGTTGACGACGGGAAGCATCTCTTTGGGCATGGATTTAGTGGCAGGCAGGAAGCGGGTACCGTAGCCCGCAACAGGGAACAGGCACTTCTTAATCATAGGGGTCAATCCTTAGGAATTACTATTAATGAAGGCTAGACAAACAAGGCGCCGACTATACCATACGCATTTCGCCCAAATGCAACCGAACCCAGTCGTTGGGTGCATTTTGCTGGACATCATAGGTTTTGCCGCTAGAATGGCACTCCCCAAAGGAATTGGCGCCCTGCGCGGCGGCTTTTTCAACGGCAGTGTTAACGGTAGCACCAAGACCAAAAACGCAAGACCAAAAACGGTAGTGCCAAGACTAAAATAAGCTAAGCACAAAGTCCGGCAAGAATCTTTCAATTCAATTAACAGCATGAAATAAGAGCACTCTATGCAGTCTTTCGAGCCACAACCCTCCTACGGACGCGATGAATTACTCGCCTGTGGCGACGGCATTATGTTTGGCCCCGGCAATGCGCAATTGCCAAAACCCAACATGCTGATGGTTGATCGCATAGCTCATATCAGCCAAACAGGCGGAGAGTTCGGCAAAGGTGAAATCGTAGCGGAACTGGACATTCATCCTGACCTTTGGTTTTTTCAGTGTCATTTCCCAGGAGATCCCGTCATGCCAGGGTGTCTCGGACTCGATGCCATGTGGCAATTGGTCGGTTTTTATTTGGCGTGGAGAGGTAACCCCGGACGAGGTCGCGCACTGGGGGCAGGAGAGGTAAAATTCACCGGCCAAATTCTACCCTCTGCCAACAAGGTCACTTATCACATAAACCTGAAGCGGGTAATCGAACGAAAACTGGTAATGGGAATCGCAGATGGCAGAGTCACCGTCGACGGCAAGGATATCTATTTCGCCAAAGACCTGCGCGTCGGGCTGTTCACCAATACTGAGAGCTTTTAATAATTAAGGCTTTTATTTACCAGAAGAGGTTGTGGGGTACCAACGGTTTTAATGATGCTCCAAACCGTAACTGCACCAACCAGAGCATTGGCAGAGCAAACACCAATAACTCCATCGAATTCTGATATTCCAGTTACAAGAGGCTGTGTATGAAACGTGTTGTTGTTACCGGAATGGGGATAGTGTCCTGTTTAGGCAACGATATCGCTACGGTGTTGGACGCTCTGAAAACGGGGCGATCAGGAATCAAATACAACCCGAGCTATGAAGAGCAGGGCTTTCGCAGCCTAGTCTCCGGCTCCATCAGTATTGATCTGGCCGAACACATCGACCGAAAAAATCTCCGTTTTATGGGCGATGCCGCCGGCTTCGCCTACGTCGCTATGCAAAACGCCATCAAGGACGCGGGGCTAAGCGAAAATGAGGTTTCTAACGAGCGCGCTGGCATCATCATGGGCTCGGGTGGCGCCTCCACCAAAAGTGTCGTCGAATCGGCTGACATCATGCGCAGTAAAGGAGTTAAAAAAGCGGGCCCTTATCGTGTGACCCAAACTATGGGCAGCACAGCCTCGGCCTGTCTAGCCACTCCATTTAAGATAAAAGGCATCAACTATTCCATTTCATCCGCCTGTGCCACCAGTGCTCATTGTATTGGCAACGCCATGGAGCTCATTCAGTTGGGTAAGCAGGATGTGGTGTTCGCTGGCGGCGGGGAAGAGGAACACTGGTCACTGACCGGATTGTTCGATGCCATGGGCGCGCTCTCTACTAAATATAACGCGACACCTGGACAAGCCTCTCGTGCTTATGATTCAGAGCGAGATGGTTTTGTTATCGCTGGCGGCGGCGGCTGCTTGGTAATTGAGTCACTTGATCACGCCCTGGCACGCGGCGCGAAGATCTATGCCGAACTTACCGGCTACGGTGCAACTTCGGATGGCTACGACATGGTAGCCCCCTCCGGCGAAGGTGCGGCCCGTTGCATGCGCCAAGCTATGGCTATGTCCGGCAGCACACCCATCGACTATATCAATTCACACGGAACCTCTACCCCTGTCGGGGACATCGCTGAACTGCGCGCAGTTCGCGAGGTTTTTGGTGAACAGATTCCGCTGATCAGCTCCACCAAATCCCTTACAGGACACTCATTGGGGGCCACCGGTGTGCAAGAAGCCATCTACAGCCTGCTGATGATGCAGCACAGTTTTGTGACAGCCTCCGCCAATATTCAGACACTTGATGCTGAAGCGGAAGGCGTGCCGATCGTGCTTAAGACGCTCCAGCGGAAGCTGGACAAGATTATGTCAAACAGTTTTGGCTTTGGCGGCACTAACGCCACATTGATTTTCGAACGCTACGCCTAGCAGAGTTGCGCGAATGAATTCGCGCAACTTCCTCGAAAAGACGGGTTGGGTTAAGCGGGCACTGCAGGCGCCAAGCGCCCCGCTTTAATTTCGCTGTCCAACCATTCGGCGACACGCCCTTTGACACCCTGTCTCCAGCTGCGGTATTGAAAGCCAAAATTATTGGTACAGCGCAGTCCCTTAAGCCAACCGTTAGAGGCGATAAATCTCTGCTCCAATGTTGCTAAAGCGATGGAGCCTACCTCGTAGCCCTGCTTCTGTAACAACCTCGCGATATGATCTGCTAACTCAGCCTCAGTGCAACTGTCGCTGGAATGCAGATGAAACACCCCCCAGTTGGTGGCGCCGCACAGAACTTGTTGCACCATGGCTAAGGTCACGCGAACTGCATCTTCGATAAATATCGGCGCCCCCCGCCAAGCATCGGATACTACACATTCACCACTGTATAAAAGTGCGCGACACATAGCTTCCAGAATGCTGTCGGGGCCATCCAACAGCCACGGCAATCGCACAATCAGCGACCGCTCCCAATGTCTGAGAATCGCCTCTTGAGCCAATAGCTCTGCGCCGTAGGAATCCTCAGGAAATGGAATATCTGCCTCGGATAACGCGGCCCCATACTGGCCCGCGCCAAAAACATGATGGGTCGAGAAATGAATTAAAACGGAGTTATGGAGACGACTCAGCTCCAACAGGGCGTGCCCCTGCTCTACCAAGTTTCGCCCAGAGCGTGTTGCCAGAGATTGCGGGTTGATGATAATGGCTGGCTGATGCAGCTCTACCTCTTCCCGTAGAGCTTGAGCATCAAAGCCGCCGCTGCTGACCACAGATAATGAATGGGCTTCAAAACCGCGCAATAACGCAGAGCCCAGAGGAGAAAGATGTTCTGTCAGTAAAACTTTAAAACCCACAAGCTTCGCGACCGCCCGCCTTTACACACCACGTCAGTGGCTTCAGATCAAACTCAACCTGCACTATGGCATAAAGCCGCGGTACGCGGCAGGAAACCCAGCTCAGAACGGAATATCGTCGTCGAAGCCTTCAAAATCCGGCGCCTGTTGCGCAGGTGGTGCTGAACGTTGATTGTTCGCCGGTGCGGGTCGGTTGTTGCTGGCTGACCCTGTCGGCGCGGCGCCGTAATCGCCATACGACGAAGGTGGCGGGGCGGAAGCTTCCATACCACCACGGCCATCCAACATCTGCATTTCGTTGGCGACAATTTCTGTCATGTAGCGATCCTGCCCCTGCTGATCCTGCCACTTTCGGGTACGCAAAGATCCTTCGATATAAACCTTGCTGCCCTTGCGCAAGTATTCACCGGCAATTTCCGCCAGGCGGTTAAAAAACACAACACGATGCCATTCTGTACGTTCCTGCGGTTGACCTGTTTGTTTGTCTTTCCAGGTCTCAGATGTCGCGACACTGATGTTGGTGATCGCACTACCACCCGGCGTATAACGAACCTCCGGGTCCTGCCCAATATTGCCGATCAGGATAACTTTGTTCACACCGCGGCTTGCCACAATAACCTCCAAACGTTTTGCTAATAAATCGAGCGACAGTCTATCTGTTCACCCTAAATCTTTATACCGTCAATGAACACCCATCTGTTGCAAGAAGGCATTCAATCGGGCCTTCTCGAAAAGGCGATCATCCACCTTCAAATAAAGTAGCGCCTGCTCTTTCACCCACAACGCCTCAACAACTCCCGGCACGCCGGTTTGAATTCGGTCCAATGCCAATTCGCGATCAAGGGGAACACAAACGCTGGCCAAATATCGCGGGGTCTTCATGCCCGTAGCAACTAGTAGCCATGCCAGATTCACCGCAAGCGCGAACAGCAATACACTGTCGAAACCCCAGTGCTGATAGCAGAAACCGCCCACCACTCCACCAGATGCGGCACCCAAAAATTGACAAGTGGAAAATACTCCCATCGCAGTGCCTTTGTTCCCTGCCGGGGCGACTTTGCTGACCAGCGATGGCAGCATTGCCTCTAATAAATTAAAACCAGTAAAAAAAACAAGTAATCCCAATAACCAAAACGCCATAGTATGCACGTAGGAGAGAAATCCCTCCGCGACCACGAGCAGTGCTACTGCACCAACAAAGACAGTCTTAATTTTGCGCTTGCGCTCCGCCACGTACATGAAAGGCAGCATCAGCACAAAAGCTATCAACATGACTGGCAGATAATAGTGCCAGTGTTGCTGTGCTTCGACGCCAGCGTCGTCAAGCACCAAGGGCACAACTACAAACATGGCTGTCAAAGCAAAATGCAATGCGAAAACGCCAAAATTCAAACGACTGAGATCAGAGTTGCGAAATGCACCGGCAAGAAGAGTGGGCACAGCCAAACCATCAGAGCCTTGGCGCCGGCCGCCCGGTGGGTCAGGCACGAGCAAATAGAGAATGCCCATACCGACAAGGGACAGGCACCCAGAAACCCAAAATATCGATGACAATCCACCGACAGATGCTAGTACCGGCCCGAGCACCATAGCCACCGAAAACGACAATCCAATAGATGCGCCAATAACCGCCATCGCACGGGTGCGATTCTGCTCGGAGGTCAGATCTCCCACCAATGCCATCACGGCACTGGCGATGGCGCCAGCACCTTGTAGCGCTCGGCCGAAAATCAACCCCCAAACCGAATCCGTTGAGGCGGCCACAACGCTACCCACCATAAACACCAATAAGCCAAGGAAGATAACGGGCTTTCGCCCCCATACATCCGAAAGAAGTCCCAATGGCACCTGGAAAATAGCCTGCGTCAATCCATAGCCACCCAATGCAAGTCCCAACAAAAATGGCGTTGCACCCTCATAATCGGCCCCGAAGATCATCATGACCGGAAATACCATGAACAGTCCAAGCATGCGAAACACATACAGGAGCGCCAAGGTCCCCACTACTCGCGTTTCGGAAAAAGGCCTGCTGCTATTCACGCTCACTCACTCTCTATTCGCAAAAGTGCGGCATTCTAGCAGCCGTAACCAATGTCCCAAAGGATTTGCTTCGCAGTTATCGGGGCCAGCAAACCAACCATTCAAAGTCGGATTAGCCGTCGTTACTACACAATACGGACAGAATGGCAACCAAAGTGCTAGATTGATGGCGTCAGATTGCCTTAAGAACAGCTAAACTCTTTCGGGAGCTCGGGAATTTAGGCATAATTCCTGCTGTTTTTGCTGGCAACTAGCTCGAAAGTAGTGGATAAAGCGGCCGACTCGGCTCGCCCTCAGGTCAGGAATCAAACATAAGGCAGACAATATTGTGACCGCAACTTCAGCACGCCCCGATGTAAAGGGTATATCGCTGTATTCTCTGAACAACAGCCTGCAAACAGGGCTTCTCGCGTCTTTGATTACCGACAAAATCGGCATCAACTGCGCCATCATCACCCATGTCGCTCCCGATACTACAGCGGACCATCTGCTGCTCATCGATTGTCATGGCCTTGATGTGGATGACCTGCGCGAGCTGATCAACGAAATTCACTCCCACGATCAACCCCTGACAGCTGCGCTGCTCAATGCACAATACAACAGCGATCATGAAACCCTGCTGGATTGGCCGTGCATATCCGGATTGTTTTTTACCGATACAGATCAGGAACAACTGATTCGCGGTCTTGAATGTCTGCTCCGCGGCGAATACTGGGTGCCTCGCCGACTACTCCATCATTTCCTGGAAAAAAATCGGCGCGCTCCGTCAATCCGCCATACGGATATCAAGCTTACCAAGCGTGAGCGACAGATCCTTCGCCTCATCAAGAATGGCGCCACCAATCTCGATATTTCAGCTGCGCTGGAAGTCAGCGAGCATACCGTAAAAAGTCACCTCTACAACGTCTATAAGAAAATTGGCGTACGCAATCGGCTGGAGGCCAGTAATTGGGTGCGCGACATGGAAGACCTGTAATTTTATACAGGTCTTTTTCAAAAAAGCTGATCTCTCACACCAGGATTTTCGTATACTAGCCCCCATTCAAGTGGCGATAGGCGCTGCTGACGGCTTTTAAAAGGGGTAGCTTGTGGATCGCATTTTGGTTCGTGGGGCACGCACTCATAATCTGAAAAACATTGACCTTGATATCCCGCGGGACAAACTGGTTGTCATTACCGGTCTGTCGGGTTCAGGCAAATCCTCTCTCGCTTTTGACACACTTTATGCAGAAGGCCAGCGACGTTACGTTGAGTCACTTTCTGCTTATGCCCGCCAATTTTTGTCGATGATGGAAAAACCGGATGTCGATCATGTAGAGGGTTTAAGCCCCGCTATTTCCATTGAACAAAAATCCACATCGCACAATCCCCGCTCTACTGTCGGCACCATTACGGAAATTTACGACTATCTGAGGTTATTGTTCGCGAGAATAGGTGAACCGCGCTGCCCAGTTCATGATGCTCCACTTGCAGCGCAGACCATTACTGAAATGGTGGATCAAGTTATGGCCATGCCTGACGGCAGCAAATTGATGCTGCTCGCTCCGATTGTGCGGGAGCGTAAAGGTGAGCATTTGCATGTATTCGAGTCGCTCCGCCGCGACGGGTTTGTGCGAGTGCGGGTGGATGGCATAGTGGTGGATCTCGATGATGTTCCGCTTCTGGACAAAAAGAAAAAGCACACCATTGATGTGGTAATTGATCGCTTTAAGGTTCGCTCTGACATTAAGCAACGCTTGGCGGAGAGTTTTGAAACTGCGATCAACTTATCTGAAGGTTTGGCAATCATTGGATTTATCGACGGCGAAAAGCCGGAGCAAATCTTCTCCGCTAAGCATGCTTGTCCACATTGCGATTATTCTTTGTCCGAATTAGAACCGCGCCTGTTTTCCTTTAATAATCCAGCAGGTGCATGTCCGAGCTGCGATGGCCTCGGGCTAAAGCAATTTTTTGCTGAAGAAAAGGTCGTGCAGTTCCCTGAAAACTCCATTGCAGAAGGTGCCATACGCGGTTGGGACAAACGCAATCTCTACTATTTTCATATGCTCTCTGCAGTTGCAAAACATTACAAATTCGATCTAACCACGTCTTGGAACAAACTCAACAAAAAACATCGTCAATCAGTGCTGTATGGTTCGGGACAGGAAGTCATCGATTTTGTTTATGTAAATGATCGCGGCGATACATTTCATCGTCACCATGCATTTGAGGGTGTAATTCCCAATCTTGAGCGCCGCTATCGCGATACGGAATCGAATTCGGTACGCGAAGATCTCGCCAAATATCTCGCCAGCCAAAAGTGCCCCGAGTGTGAAGGCACACGACTGAAACAGGAAGCGCGCAATGTTTTTATCGATAATCGCACGCTCCCGCACATCGCCGACATGCCGGTCGGTGAAGCTCACCAATACTTCACCAAATTGTCTTTCACTGGTGCACGCGGGAAAATCGCCGATAAAATTCTAAAAGAATTGCGCGACCGTTTTCGTTTTTTGGTTGATGTTGGTTTAAATTATTTAACCTTGAGCCGCAGCGCCGATACTCTCTCTGGGGGAGAAGCACAGCGCATACGGTTAGCCAGCCAAATCGGCGCCGGACTGGTGGGCGTCATGTATATCCTGGATGAACCCTCAATTGGCCTGCACCAGAGAGATAATGACCGCCTGCTGAAGACGCTCACTCACCTACGCGACCTAGGCAATACGGTCATAGTCGTGGAGCATGACGAGGACGCAATTCGCAGTGCGGATTATATTATCGACGTTGGCCCCGGAGCGGGCGTCCACGGCGGCGAAATAGTCGCCTGTGGACGCTTTGATGACATTATTAAAAGTAAAAAGTCGATTACCGGCAGCTACCTTTCTGGCCGCAAATCAATTGCAGTGCCGAAAAAACGCACGCCACCCGATGCTGACAAATGGCTGGAGCTGGAAGGTGCTTGCGGAAATAATCTACAAAACGTGACCTTGCGTTTACCCGTCGGCTTGATGACCTGTGTTACTGGTGTTTCCGGCTCTGGAAAATCCACGCTGATCAACAACACGCTTTATCCGATCGCGGCGACAGAATTAAATCGCGCCTCTACATTGACCCCTGCTCCTTACGATTCATTACGCGGATTGGAATTGTTCGACAAATGTGTCGACATTGATCAGAGTCCAATTGGCCGAACACCACGCTCTAACCCGGCCACTTATACCGGTATTTTTACGCCGATCCGTGACTTGTTTTCCGGTACGCCCGAGGCACGCTCTCGTGGATATCAGCCCGGTCGCTTTAGCTTTAACGTAAAAGGGGGCCGCTGCGAGGCCTGCCAGGGAGACGGTGTGGTAAAAGTGGAAATGCATTTTCTACCGGATATCTATGTTCCCTGTGATCTGTGTAAAGGCAAGCGCTATAACCGCGAAACCCTTGAGGTACATTACAAAGGAAAAAATATTCATGAAGTTCTGGAAATGACAGTGGAGGATGCGCGGGAGTTTTTTGATGCGGTACCAGCGATTGCCGGCAAATTACAAACCCTCATGGATGTTGGCCTGTCTTATATTCGTCTGGGCCAATCCGCCACTACGCTATCTGGAGGTGAAGCTCAACGGGTCAAACTCGCCCGCGAACTATCCAAGCGCGACACGGGCAAAACACTTTATATTCTTGATGAGCCCACCACCGGACTGCATTTTCACGACATTCAACAACTGTTAACCGTGCTCCATCAACTGCGAGACAGAGGCAATACCGTTGTTGTCATTGAGCACAATCTGGATGTGATTAAAACGGCGGATTGGATCGTGGATCTCGGACCGGAAGGAGGCAGTGGCGGAGGACAAATTATCGCCCAGGGGACGCCCGAAGCCATATGTGAAGTTTCCAAATCCCATACCGGGCGCTTTCTCAAACCGTTGCTGCAGGGTGCGCCGAAAAAAGCCGCGTCAGCAAAAAACGCGCGCGCAAAAAAATAAACCCAGCGTTGCTGGGTTTATAATACGCGCTTTGGTTTTAATTACTTGCTACATGGCTTTTTTAGCGCCGGTTTGAGAAGCCTCTTTGGCCAGACTTTCAACCTGATCTAACGCAGCGGTCAAACGGGGGTCGCTTGAAGTTTCCATATGTCCCTCTATAAGTTCCCGTGCTTTATCAAATTTCTTAAATTCGCAAAACATCATTGCTCGATAAACAATGGTTTCAATATCTTCACCGCTTTCTTCGATTTCTGACAATTCATCCAACTCTAAAAGGCCCAGGCTTTCAATTTCCTGACGGTATTCTTCTGGGTTGTACTGCGCCATTTTCTCTGCAATCGACATGCGCACTTCTTCGTCAGGACGGCGATTAGCTTGGTTCTTTTTCCCTTTTTTATTTTTCGCGGGTTTATCCTGAAGTACAGGCACTGCGGCAACTTTTGCGACCGACTCGTCTGGGAGATGCTCCGTCAATCCTTCCAGTGACTCTTCCTGAATACCATCCAGATTATTTAGCGCATCTTCATCTAATACCAAATCTTCGAACGCTTCTTGCACTTCCCTAACGGTGGCGTCCATATCAGCCGCTTCCAAATTCATTTCAGCAGCCTTCTCACCTAACCAGTTTTCTTCGTTTTTCTTTTTGTGAGCATAAACCGGTGTCAATTCCGCATCAAAGTCATCCCCCTCTGGTTCCACCCGCTTAGGCTGGAAACTCGCTAGCGTCGGCTCGGTACGAGATGTGTACGCGTCGGTCGGTGCCGATAGAGTATCTCCCTCCTCTTCCATTTGATATTTAGCGGGAACCATTCGGCGGTAATAAGCAAACATTCCGATAAAGAGCGCTGATAGCGCAGCGGCAGCACCAAACATCAGCCACACCAACCAGCTACGACTTTCCCGTTCCGTCACCGGCGGCGCAACCGCAGGCTCCACTTCTATAACGGATTGCGCAACGGGATTCTCGACTGGCGCCAGGGTGGTGGTCGGCGTGGACAGTGAGAGGTCCGCATCCTTAGCTTCCTCGATGGGCATGCCGATCTGCCCCAGTAAATTGTCCATTTCTTCAGTTGCGTCATTATCGGGAACGCCCAGCTTTTGCCGTAGATCCGATATTTGTTGGCGCTGAAGCACAATCAGCTGCTTGAGCGTGTCGAGATATTCCGAGCTCTCGATCTTTTCCATACGCGCTTTGAGGGTTTCGTTCTCGCGTACCAGCATATCGATCAACTCGCGGGTTTTATCGTCTCGGTTTTCTGTACCGAGGGTCAACAATCCGCGCATATCACGGCTTTGTACCGCATCGTTTCCAATAGGGCGATCCGCTGATTGCGACTCCTCTGCGTCCGGCGTCGCGACATTCGCCAAGCCCTCTCCCGACCCGGATGCTGGTAGCGGCGCCGAACTCGGCGGGGCGTCCGCGACTGGACCCGTCTCCGTGCGATACGCGGACAGGTCGGGCATTTGCAGCACCGCTCCTGCTAGCAATCGGTTGATGTTGTTGTTGGCAAATGCATGACTGTTATTTTCAAACAGCCACTGAGAGGTTTCACCAATGCCCTGCTCAGTACCTTCACGCCAACGTTCAGCAATTTTTGAAAGTGTGTCGCCCGGCTGGACTTTGTATTTGCCCTCTTCTGTTGCTAGCGGCTCAAGACGAAGCTCGACCGGTACAGAGCGGGACGGTGATGACGAAACAGGAGTGGCTGACGACGTTGCAGATGGGCTACTTATCTGCCGAGGCTCAGGAGTGGTCGCCCGCACGGGCACCAGCGGAGGTGGATCGAGAAGCAGAGGGTATTCGCGATATACGACCCCTTTCGGCCATCGCAACTCAACCATAAGACTTAAATAGGGTTCATTAATTGGCTCAACAGAGGTTACCGATACCTGTGGCGCGCCTGATACAGCGTCCAGCACAAAATTAATTCGATAGGGTGCGTAAAAAATATCGACACCCATTTGCGAAGCTTCGTCCGGTGTCAGCTGTCGAATAATCAGCGTATTCGGATCGATATCGCCATCCAAACTCACCAGCTCGATGGTGGCATTTAATGGCTGTCCGAGAAACGACTCAGAACTCAATTCCCCCAGACCCAAACCAAATACAAGGGATGACGCCGAGGCGAAAGTTGCTCCACACAGTGCGGCTATGCAGCGCTGCAGGCGGCGCCGCGGCGGGAACGGCTTTAGCAAGAGCCTATTCTGGGTTTTATTTTTCAATCTATTATTACCAGATGAATTCACGTCTATACCTCAGTTCTCTACAACAGGCGTTGACTTAATGAAAGCTTGAATCAAACGGCTGACACGTCAAATGTCGAAGTCAGATCTCACCCTATCAGGCGATCAAAACTTAATCAATTGACGCCAGCGGAACGCAGGCAAATAACGCGCCAGATGTGATCGGGCTCTCAGCGCCAAAATGCGGTGATCGATATTCCAGTTTGAATCAAGGTCGCCTCATGCGCTGTCAGCCGGACGACTTTATAGTTTTATGGTCAGGTTTAGCGCAACGACAACATCAGATAAACCGTCAGCTTCTCTAACATCGCTGCCTGAACCAAATTCAAAACTCGCGCATTATACTCTGCCGCATGCAAAAGAAGGAGATGTTCAACACACTTCATTTACCGTGGGAAGCACCGCGAATAATCTGATTAAATACTCAATAAAAACTCATCCTTTTTAATGAAAAAAAGCAAAAAACTCCATATGTTTTTCCAATCAGGAAATACCGCGCCCTAGACAAAAGTCAAATTTCCTAGCCGCCGTTGCAGGCTGCTTTTATACTGCCTTTTTCAATAATTCTGGAAACTGTTATGGAAGAAATAATCGAAGCTTTGCGGGATAGATGCGAAAAAATCCCTGTGCCTCTCGATCTGCCCACAGAGGACGATTTGATTGACGTCGAGGAGCAACTGTTTCTCACCTTACCCGCGGAATATCGCGAATTCCTGCTCAGCGTTAGCGACGTGGTATTTGGTGCGGTTGAACCAACCACTGCGGCGGATCCACACGCCCATAACTATATTCCCGATGTCGCGGCGGAAGCCTGGAATAATGGCATGCCACGACACCTCATACCGATATGTCAACGCGACACAGAATACTTCTGCATCGATCCAGAAGGTGTTGTTATGCAGTGGTCGCGCGGACGACTCAGCGATCATCAGTGGGAGAACATTTGGGAATGGGCGGAACGCGTCTGGCTATCTGGCGAGACGGGTCCGCGCTAATTATGGCTTTTTTATTGGCTTCTCGATGATTCCAGATCATGTTTGCATAAGCCTGGAGGAAATTTGATTTAGCTGCTGTTATTGATAGGCGCGCCCCATGCCCCCTGGCGCGCTTCCCATTTGACAGGAGCCCATGTGAGAAAAGCCTGCCTCTTTGCGATTGCATGTGTCAGCACTGCTGTATGCGCCGATTCCGGCAATATTCCAAGCGGCACCACGTTAACCACTGGCGCCACAAGTAATGGTCATTCGCTATTTTCCGCCACGGTCAATCCCGCCGCAGCCGCGTTCACAGTAGCGGATGACGAAAATTGGCGACTGAACTACCTGCCTAGCCTGACGCTTGCCGGAGAAGTTGGCGACGTTAATGATTTTGCCGATGACCTGGATGAATTAATTGACCTATTGGACGATCCTTCCCTCGCCGACGGCTCGGTGGAGGAAACACTTGATCGTTTCAATCGAGTGCTGGTCGCCATGGGTAAATCAGGCTACACCAAGATGTCGATGGGTATTCATGCCCCGCTATTCCCGCTGTATTGGCGCCCCAGTCGATTTTCCGGGACCTATTTTATTGAAGCTGCCATCGATACGCAGGTGAAGTTGAGCCTGCTAGATGAGCCACTTGAATACGATGATCAGCACACCAGCTTTTCCACCGGTTCTTCAGCCTATCTGAAAAGCGGAATCGAAAAACGTCTCGCGCTCGGATACGCACGTCCGACGTTAAATGACCAACAGAAAGCACGCTGGGGCGGACAACTTTACGCGGGAGTTAAAGTAAAATTGATCAACCTGGAGCTCAGTAAACAAGTCGTTCCCTTACAACAACTTGAAGGGAAAGATATTGAAGATCTGATTGAAGACGAGTACGAAAACAATCTTGTTTCTACCACTGGCGTGAGTCTGGATATCGGCTTTTCGTGGATCAGCGATTATTATCGCGCAGGCCTTTTACTCAGCAATATCAACTCGCCATCGTTTGAATATGGCACGGTCGGAGACAATTGCGCCCAATACAGCGAAGGATCATTTGCTCGCAACAATTGCGAAGCGGCTGCATACTTTGTTTATGATCAGGGCCGAATAAACGCTCGGGAAAAGCACACTAAACATGCTGCAGCGACAGTTGATGGCGCCGTGTTTCCGACCCGCAACTGGTCAGTTAATGCGGCACTCGATTTAGCACCCTACGACGACATCGTCGGTAATGAGACTCAGCGGCTGAACATCTCAACATCTCTCAATACACATTCCACATGGCTTCCAGACTTGCGCCTTGGTTATCAAAAAAATCTGGCCGGCTCCAAACTCGCAAGCGCAGCCATCGGCTTTTCTCTTTTTGACGTTTTTACATTGGATGCCCAAATGGCTCTTGATGACGTGGTCATTGATGGCGATAAAGCACCACGCAGTTTTGCACTTTCGCTCGCNNAATGTTGAGTGGAAAAATCCGGAGCATCAACATGTCGTCTGAAAAAAATCAATTTGTCGCAACAGGATATGTCAGCCATGTCCCGCGCAAGCCGTATTATTTTATGAAATTGCTCACCTGTGTTGTCGCCGCCACGAGTTTATTAAGCTGCGGGGGCACAGGACAGGACAATGGACAAGCCATTCACCAGTCTCAGGTAGTGAACGGCCTTGCCATTGATGGCTATCTCGCAAGATCGATGGTTTTTATTGACTATGACAACAACCAAACCCGGGATCCGTGGGAGCCCTACGCTTTTACCGACGACGATGGATATTTTTCGTTTAATCAAAAAACCAATATTGACTATTGCGCAGCCACTGCGCCGGAAAGCCAGAAAATATTCTGCCTCAGCACCAACCGCGGTTTAGCTGGTGCGGTACTCCGCATTGATGGTGGCTACGACGTAATGACTGGTGAGCCATTTTACGGACAATTGAGTCGGCGGCTAGCTCCTGATTCGCCGAACTCCAGAGAGACTATTTTAATCTCGCCAATTACCAGCTTACTGACAGAGATACCTTCAGAAATTGCGAGAAATTCTATTCTTGCCGCCATGGAGTTGAGCGAACGCGATCTTGACGAGGACTACCTGGATTCAACCGACGGCATTAAGCATAACCTGCTAAATAAGGCAATAAAGCTTCACAAAACTGTCGCGCTGATCAGCCAAGCTGTGGGTGAAAGCTATAGTGATCTTGGCTCTCAACCAGGTGCTATGAACGATGCCAGCGCAATGGTTTATAAGCATCTGGCTCTTCAACTTGCCGGAGGTAATCGCAATATCGACGATGTCACAGCCGATTCAAATCTTATTGCGCAAATTATCGCCGGGACCGAAATCGATGTGCTCGATTATTACGACAACTGGGAAATCCCACTTCCCTATCAGCGCGGCAGTGCGCTGGAGCCGTCG
>DJFQ01000229.1:30662-45508 GCA_002432095.1 Marinagarivorans sp. UBA5868
AACGACATGAGCACAATCATTGGCTCACTAAAGCTGGTTGAAGCGATGTCAATAAAAGCGGCCAGCGGCTCGGCAAATGGCGCCGCGCTACGCAGCGCAGTGAACTTCATACTGGATGAACAGAATCGACCCCTGCTTAACGATCTTATTGCATCCCTTGCTGATGCTAACTCCGACTTGATCTCAGTGGCAAATATTGACTTCGTCAACAGTGAACTGAACTCGTTTGACGCAGTGCGCGCCGCGAGCCAATTGCCATCGGGCACTACGGCTTTTCGCAGTCTTGCCGGTCAGCAATTAAGGGTTTCCGATATGGACTTGGGCAACGCGCCCAATCAACTGCGCGATTCTGAAATCGAGTTTTATTTCCAAGGCGGCGAGGATGATGTTCAAGGATCGTTCTCCGCTTGCGTCAAATACATCAAGGACGCCAACATAAACGGCAAACTCGGAGATGCAAATACAAGAGGAGAACTGGTGAAAGGTTACTGGAGCTTGTTAGGCGCCAATCAAAATGGCGGGGCCTCCTACAGCTTATTGCTGACAATTGAATTTCTCGGAACACGATATCAAGCGATATTGAAGCCAGCAGGCCAAGCGCGCTTTAATGATGCAGATATGCGCGGCATTCGTTTTGACTACGGTAATGAGCTGCGCACCTGGTATACCCGCAGCGGGCCTGAGCCGATCCAATATTCGCCAACATCCGCAAGTGATTGTGCAAATCGCCTCCCCTCTCGCATAGGCATATAAACCCTAACAAAACGGCACGGCTCTACTGACACGGCATCACAGCGCCGTGTCAGCACATCTTTCGAAGGACCAAAAGATGATTCTGCGTTGTTTTATTCCAACCCCGCTGTGCAATCGTCATGTATTTAATGAAATCTCTTGCATCGGGGTACTGGTGTAAATCCATTTCTCTTAACTTACGCAGCCAACAACCAATGGTGTATTTATAGGAATTGGAATGCTCCAACATATAACTAACCTTGAGGCCGGCATTGGCGATCTGTTCGATCTGTTCGGAAAGTGAGAGTATCTCGGCAAAACCAAAGATTTTTTGCTGAACAAATCGGGTCGCCTCATGCGTGTGATGTTCCGCGTAGCAATCATTGGATACAAAAAATGTATCTTCGATGACGATCGAACCACCCTCGACCAGAAGTTCTTTCATCCTACATAATTGAGATTGTTTGTCGTGAAGGTGACAAAAAGATCCAATGAGCACAATTGCATCAAAGCGCTGAGATCGGCAATCAAAATCTTCAAATGTGGACGTTACCAGACGTTCGCGCTCACCACAGAAGTTGCCGATATAACGGTTTTGCACCACGCTTGGAGAAACGCCTGTATAGTCACACAGAATTGCTCGTTCGCGAATGCGCTTGATCAGCGCACCCCACCCCGGCCCTATCTCTAGCACCCGCCCACCAGGGCGAATTTTCGCCGAATCGATAATGACATCAAGCATCCGCTGTGTGGCAACATGCAACTCATCTGTTTCAGAGTCAAATAAGCCGCTGGTGTACTTCATGTACGGATCCAAAAACTTCTGAAAAAAACCAACCTCCAGGTCATAATGTTTGACAGTCTCATTGAGCACAACCATGATCCTCTAAGAATATTGCAGACTGAACGAATAATGCAGACTGATATGAAAGTGGATCTTTCGATGGAGCAGCCAAATGCGCGGCCCCATCGAAAACAGTAAAGCTTTTATTTACGGTTGCTAATGCACAATAAAGCTCTCGCATTTCTTCTAATGTGGTGAAATCATCTTTTTCGCAAGCAATAAAGCGAATATGCAAATCTGGCCTATCAAAATTCTGAGCAACACTGCGAACATCCATTTCCATAATCGGCCGAAACCTCATCAACATCAGCAACCTAACCAAAAACGCAGTTAACGGCCAACGACGCCAATAGCTTAATAAGCTTTTATTAACATTCTCCAAAATTACTGTTGAGTTGGCAGGAAGATAGTCTAGCGCACGGATAATATGAAATGCGCCAAAGCTGGCGCCGTGAAGCATTATTCTTCTTCCCGGAAAACGGATTTTGATGGCATTTAAAACGGTGACAACATCTTGCCAATAATAAAGATCTATGGAATCTGACTCGCCAAAGCCATTGTAATCGAACGCAAAAACCCTCAACCCTTTACTTAAATACACCGACGAGCGTTCAGTTTCGCTGAAAAAATATTTAGCCTTTCGGCTGATAGGATGTGAAAGAACCACGATCGGATCGGTACAGTCTTCAGGCTGATTCCGCTTAGGGACAATCGAACAACATGAGATTTTCTTTTTATTACGCTCAACAGTGAACTTTGAAAACTCACCCTGAGATGAGGCCCTACTCACCCAACGTTTATTGGGCGCACCCCTCACTCGCTTAAAAAAAATGTTTTGCAAAAAAGAATCAATAATAGACAAAGAACCACCTTTTAACTGTCGCTTTCAGCCAAATAAAACGAGTTCAACTCGCAAATGGAGAAACAGATCGAAGAATGTATTCAATAAAATTTCGATAAAGGGTGATCAAAATGCCGGAGCTGAAAATAATTTAACGAGGCGCTATTGATCCTCAGCGAAGATAAAAAGATATACTCAAATTTATTAATCCGACATCGCGATATCTCTTGCCGAATCAAATTGTCGCTACGAACGGAAACTATAATGAGGGAAGGTGGCGCGTCAAGAACTATTTAACACGTGTTTGTCGTTTCTGCACCGCAGTCAAATCATTATTATCGTGGCAACGGTATATATGTAAGCACTAGCTTCCGCGAATACGCTGAATATTTCTAGCCAGATCGAGCCTTGATTCAAGAGCTCTGCACAAACCGGATTCTCAAGGAAAAGCTTGCCCATTAAATTGGACAGATGCGATAAAAATGCGTTGCTTACAAAACTCGACGACCCAAAGTACGCTGAACGTGCAATGCAAAAGGAGGAAAACAAGGGAGGGGCCAAAAGGAAACCAGCAGCTTTCGCAAAAGCTGCTGGCTAATAAACGCTTATCTGGCTTTATCGTTGAAAGGAACTAAGGATACGTCCATTACGTTGGCATCACGCGATGCGTCCGCGATCTTCACGTATGTTTCAGTGCTGGATTCCTCATGCGCTCTCACCACCACTCCACCACCTGGATTAGCGGCATTTTTCTGCGCTATCAATGAGCGAACCGAGCGGATATCCACGCGGCGACCATCAATGAACACCTCGTTTTGAGCATCAACCATAACCAAAATGGTTTTGTTCTCATTAGTCGGTGGCGGTGGAGGTGCATCTGCGTTTTCCGGCACATTCACGTTCAAGGTTCGTTCTTTTACGAAGGACGCCGTCACAATAAAAAAGATCAGCATGATAAAAACAACGTCCAACATTGGAGTAAGGTCGATTTCGGCCTTATCGCCATCATCTTGGTGCTTACGTTTTCTACGACTCACCGTTACGTCTCCGATCACAAGGGCCCTAGGCCCAAATCATTATTATGGGGTTCAAGTGCGGGCCGGCTGGGTAATCCACCCGAACCGCTTAACCGGCGGACCAGTCTGGGCGCCAAGTTTACCTCAAATTTGCTCATTTGGCTCCTCAGACAAGAGGTGACGTGGGGAATTCGCCAACTGATCAGCGTTTGCGCAGAACAACTTCCGCCGTATCGTTACGAACCGTACATTCAGCAGTGTAATGCAGGGGTTCTTGCCACATGGAACGCGCGCCAAAGTCTACAGTGAAATGCATTTCTTCNNAGCTGAGTTCGGTCAACAATTTTTTTATAACACTCCTGCCAAGCATGTCGCTTCCGGGTGGCGATTTCCTCCTGGCGCTGGATCTCTTCCTGAATGCGCAGCATTTCCTGCTGCTCCTCCGTAAGCTCTGGTTCAATCACCTTCGCTGTCGTCAGGGTCGCAAAGCTTACCCCATCGACCATTTCGTTATACGTCCGACCACTCTCCTGTCGGCACTGAATTCGATAGATTGGATGGTTCGGCTGGCTTTGCTCCAAATCCACAGTGCCTTCCACAACCGCAACACAACGATCCAACTCTTCCGCGGCGGTTGCTGCTTTTACCAAAGACAAATACAGCGTTTGGTATTTGGCCGGCAGCCACAAGCGACTTTCATCAAGCGCGTGTCCAGGGCTGCTCACTGCTGTCAAAGCTAAAACCGATAAATACCTCATCATGACGCCTGAACCTTATCGGATCGTTTGCAAATGGCCGGAGACGATTGCATGAAAGGTAAACCCCATCAATACAATCAGCTTTTCTTCATCGCCGCCGCTGAATTCTATGCCGTAGATGAAAACACCGTCTTTGACGGAACGGGTGCGCACAATTGCGCTGATCTGCAGCAGACGCTGGATAGATTCGATTTGGAATTTGCTTTTGATTTCGACTTCGTGTCCGACGTCGCCTAGCTCTTCAAACATATGAAGCTTTGCACCCGTCACGCTCAAGTCGACGATTTTTCCCGGAACGGCACTGAAACGCAGATCGGTGATATTGGAAGCCAAGACTGGCAGAGTGACATCGACCCGCAAGGCTCCCCTCACCTGTTTGAATTTAATGTCCCTGGGATAATCGATGTAAACGAGAATAGTGGGCACATTACCCGCAAAAAGAACCGTCGAGGGAAATAACGCGATGCCGCCGGGAAGCTTTACCCGTATAACGATACGCTGGCCCTCGATAAGCCTGGGTAATGCACCTGTTGACGCCGGAGGCCCCACAATCAAGCATTCGTCCTTTATGCAGCCGACCAACTCGCACGGAAACACCAGCTCTTTATCACCCGGATTAGGCAGCAAATCCAGCTCCTGGCCGAATTTCAGACCCAAACCTTCGAAACTCAAAAGCTTTGTTTCGTCCGCCATGATGCTGCTGGCCTGATTGAATGCCTAAATGATGGGATGTGTTGACGACTCTCTTATATAAGATAGACCTTTAATCACCACCCAGCGAACGATTGCGCGGGTTGCGTAGCCTTGAGATCTTCATTCGTCGCCGTCGCGCGTTAATGCGAGATTCCAGCTGATCAGCAAACCAGCGAGTTGACGCGCCTGATTATCCAGACTGATGAGTTCTTCCAGGGTATCTCGTGCACCCGCGTATAAGCGAATTTTGCGATGATCCGTGGCGAAGGAATGGGATGGGAACTGAGCTCGATAGACCTCAAGCTTCCAGCGCAAATTGTGGACCATGGTCCGGTAAAACAGCAGCTTGAGCGGCAACTTGATGCCCCCAAGATCGTGCGGCTCACCAAAGATGGAAAAATCCGTCCTCACAACCACACTCACCCTGGTTTTTACATCCGCTATCACCGTTGCGGAACGAGGTAAGTCCATCAGAATCGCCATGTCGCCGAATATTTCGCCAGGAGTGATGGCATTCACCCGTCGCACCGCCGGATCACCCGCGTAAACCACTAATTGGCCACGCAACAGAAAATATAGCCAAGTATCGATTTGCCCCGCCTCGATCACCACCTCTCCCGGCCTTGCTTCAATTAATTGGGAATGGCGCAGGAGCACATCGAATTGGATCGGATCCAACTGATAGGCATGCTTATACAGGGTCACCGAACCCAATAAGGAATCAATGGTCTGCTGAGAGCAGCGGTGTAGAGGATAGACATCCATACAGGCTAAAACCACGAATGTAGTAAGTCGAAAGCCGCCAACCCGTGGCTGCATATCCCTTTTTGTCGATCAGAAACTGGAGTATTACGATCACCGCCCTTGAAGTCATTCAATAAACAGATACAGTTAAAGATAGATGAGCATCGGTGATCGTGATGTGGTGACGGTGAAGTATAGTAACGTGACGGATAAAGGGCACAATGCATAACCCGGTCCCCACAAAACTCTATAACAACAAGTCTAACTGCCTATCAGGCGCCGAAGAAACGAGAATTGCAATGAAATCCATACCCTTCCAGACTGCGTTATTGCTGTTGCTAATGGTGCTGAATATCGCCGGCAATGTGCAGGCTGCGCCGCGCCTCAATGGCATGGCCCTCCACGTCCAACTCAGCGAAGAACAATTCATCGCAGCACTCTATTCCGATACCTTGTCATCCGATGCCCGCGATCTGATGCTGAAGGATGAAGACAAGGCTATGGAATTACGCATTCTCGCGGACAATCTTTTCGCCCGACGCTTCCAACGCATGTGGATAGAAGGTATTGCCATTAACGCCGGGACGGCAGAAATGGAAAAAAACGCAGAGCATCTCGCGAGCTTCAGTAATTCACTTAAAATCCGAATGATTCGGGGAGACATTTTACGCATCGAACGCCTGACTGCTGGCAATGTCACTAACGTTCATCTGAACAATCAGCTTATCGACACTATCCCCGACGCGCGATTCTTCGATCTGCTACTGCGTACATGGCTTGGCCCTGTGCCTCTGTCCTCCAATTTCAAAGATGCGCTGCTCGCTGCCGGAAACGTCGATGCAGAACTGGCGAGTCGTTTCAGCCAGATCACCCCTTCATCCGCCAGGGTCGCGGAAGTCAGCGCACTTTCGCAGCCCAAACCTGCCACCGAACCGTCAGCAACGCGCCCGGACTCCTCCAGCGGTCCAGTAGTGGCAACGACGCCGCCAACCGCTGGCACTACCGCACCTCCGCCCACCGACTCTGCGCCTGCCGAGCCAACAGATGAGTCGCTGGCGAATAATACTTCTCAGGCAACACAGCCAACACCTGAACCCGAACAACTGGTGACTGAGGCTAATCTGTTTGAAAATGAAGCGATCTTTGAGGATGAAGAGGACAACGAAGCTTATTCATTTACTGCAGAAAATCTATTGAGCGAGCAAATTTACATTGCCAAATTGACAAAATGGACCGGGAATTTTGTTACCTATCCTCGCGGGGCTTTGCGCAATCAACAGCAGGGTACGGTACGCCTCACGGTAACCCTGGCTCGGGACGGCCGAGTAAAAGATGTTCAGATACTAGAAAAGTCCGAATACGACACACTTAACAAAGCCGCCACCCGCGCCGTAAAAAGCGCCAGTCCATATCCCGCGGTACCGGATGCTATCACCGGTGAGCAATTTCTATTCACAGTGCCGGTGGTATTCCGTTTGAATTAACCTTTGTGCGCTAGCCCGCCGTCACCAACGGCTGGGTTACGCCAGCACTTTCATTCTTTCAAGAATGGTTCGCCGAATTTCGTTCAGTTCCAAAGGAGAGAGCCTGGGCATATTGCTCAGGGTTATCGCATGAAGGTGCAGGCACGGAGTGCGCGCGTCCAACTCACGTAAATCACCCTTCACCAATACTGGCAATAAAGGCAAGTTGGTAGGACGGCGTTGATTGATCAATCGGAACCCCACCTGCAAGGGGACTGTACGGTAAGGACAATCCGCACTTTTTACCGGAATTCTCAGCATCAATTCACCATTATGTCCTGGTACGATATACAGACCTGTCGGCTTGACTGCAGACTCCGGTATCCCGTGAAAAATGTCATGGTGCGCATAGGGGTTAGGCAGGATAACAAGTCGACTGTTTTCTTCAGCGGGCATAAAAATGTTGTAGTTGGTATACAACTGTTGAACGGAGCTCGAGAATACGCACAGTTTGTTTTCGAAATTCAGGACAAACTCGTGGGCCCTTTTTCGTTGCTTGAACGTATCCAGATCCCAAATGAGATCCCTATTGTCGTTCCGTTTGCCGACATCAATACTGTTCAGCTCTTCAAACATGGCGCAGTCAACACTCCGATATCAATTCAATCTCGGACCGCGAAAACCGCCGGTCTCTGCCGGCGCTCAGCTGATGGGAGATTATCTGAGATAAGTCTAGCCCGTGTTCCCCCAGCTTTCCCGTAAGTGTCAGGCTTATATCCCGAATTCTGCTAACGAACCTCATTAAGATGAGAATGGACTTACCATCAAAATACTTTGAGCACCTACCTTAAAAGTACGTGGAGTGCCAGAAAAGCACCTGGTGAACTTACCGGGAAAGTACGTCGCAGATTTACCAGGGAAGTATTTCGCCGTTGGAGTGCCAAAAACTACCGCTGTTGTCCAACGTCAACTGATCGATACGTTCAACAAGTCGCTGTGCAGATACCTGAGCGGATATATCACCTCCGAACCCCACCATTGCTGTCTGCACGTAACCTGGATGTAAGATCGCCACTGCAATTTTGCGAGGAGCAAGATCTCTGGCTAATGACATTCCAGCCATATTCAATGCCGCTTTGGACATCCGATAACCGTACCGTCCTCCGGAAGTATTATCCGTTATAGATCCCATTCGGCTAGTAATCAGCGCGACTTTTGCTCCTTTGGCCAAGTTGGGCAAAAGTGCCTCCGTTATCCTTAAAGGACCGAGCGCATTGACTTGAAACTGCTCCAAAACCGTGTGGTAATCGATATTTCCCAACCGCTCGTCGCGGAGGATACCAGCGTTGTTGACCAGTACATCAATAGATATCCCCTCAAGGCGCGAACGCAAATCCGCTATAGATCCTGAATCGGAAACATCGACCCCTTCAAAGATCTCAGCTCCGCTCTGCAGCAGCTCGGGCGAGCTGTGACGGCAAACTCCAGTAACACGGTCGCCCCGCTGCCGATAGTGCTGAACAAAAGCCAAACCAATGCCGCGGTTCGCACCAGTCACCAATATTGTGTTCGTCATAAAATCTTCCCGAATATGTCCAGATTTCTATTTACTCGAACCCTGCTGAAGTATCGCGCTCCGCCAAATGGACAAACAGATCTTCAATCTCCTTGCTAGAAAAACCTCGATAGCGCAGAAAATTCATCTGTCGAAATTTCTCCCGGGAATCTTTCGGCAGATTTTTGAACTTCTTGTTCCAGAGGTGGAGCAAATTTTCAACGTGTTTGCCTTCGCTTTCTTGGCTCATCCGCCTGAATTCATCGTCAATCACATGCTGCTCAATCCCTCGTAGGCGCAATTCCTGACGCAATCTCTGGGGACCGAAACCTTTATTCATTCTTGAACGGATATACACCTCAACATATCGAGCATCCGATTGATAGCCCTCATCAATCAGTCGCATCAACACGGGATGTATGCTTTCGCTAGCATCAGGAAAACGCTGCAGCAACTTCTGCTGCAGTTCGTGACAGGAGTGCTCCCGGCGGGCCAACAGGCCTAACGCGGAGTGGTAAATTCGAGTGGCAATATCTGAGCTGGGCACGGTAGAAAAGGGAAAGCTAACAGTTCGTCTGGTAGCTATCCCTCCAAGTTTATTCCGTTACATCTTCTTCAACATATTTGGACGACATGGATTTGCCCGCCGGACCCAAGAGTTCATCCTTGATTCTGGCCTCCAGGCTTTGCGCCAGCGCGCTATTATCGCGCAAATACTGAATCGCATTTTGCTTACCTTGACCAATCTTTTCTCCCTGGTAGCTGTACCAGGCACCCGCTTTATCGATCATGTTTAGCTTCACACCATAATCAATAATCTCACCTAATCGGTTAATACCTTGCCCATATAGAATTTGAAATTCGGTCTGCTTAAATGGTGGGGCAACTTTATTTTTCACTACTTTTACCCGGGTTTCCGAGCCTGTTACTTCATCGCCCTCNNGGTGGTTTCCGGGTTGCCGAACATGACACCGATTTTCATGCGGATCTGGTTAATGAAAATAACCAAGCAATTTGCGTTTTTGATATTGCCGGTAATTTTTCTCAGAGCCTGGGACATCAAACGCGCTTGCAACCCCACATGGTGATCCCCCATATCGCCCTCGATTTCGGCTTTCGGGGTCAATGCTGCAACAGAGTCCACCACCAAAACATCAATAGCACCGGAGCGCACTAACATATCGGCCACTTCCAGTGCCTGTTCGCCAGTATCCGGTTGTGACACGATTAAATCGTCAACATTTACCCCAAGCTTTTCAGCATAAATCGGATCCAATGCATGCTCGGCATCAACGAAAGCACACGTTCCACCATTGCGCTGAGCTTCCGCAATCACCTGCAAGGTCAATGTGGTTTTACCAGAAGATTCAGGCCCGTATATTTCCACAATCCGGCCGCGTGGCAACCCGCCAACACCGAGGGCAACGTCCAGACCCAGCGACCCTGTGGAAATAGAAGGAATTACCGTGCGCTCGGCATCCCCCATACGCATCACTGTTCCTTTGCCGAACTGACGCTCGATCTGGGCAAGCGCGGCCTGTAAAGCTTTTTCTTTATTGGCATCCATCAATTAACCCTCTTTAACCTGAAAATTTTTTGATCATAACAAACCGGAAAGACGACACCACCTCCAGATCTGCTGTATCGGCCGCACCTTAAGCGCCTGACTGTGCAAGCATAAATCAGCAATACTGTATAAGCAACCAGTTATTGTGTTTTTATACAGTATTTGATTGCATGAGCAGCCCTCGCAAGGCGACGAGCACGGCCTGTTTGCGGATGGACTCTCGGTCGCCGGTGAAATGAAGGCATTCGGTCAACACGCCGGCGGGACGATACCAAGCAAACCATACTGTACCAACAGGTTTATCCGAGGAACCACCGCCCGGTCCGGCAATACCGCTGACCGCCACAGCAAAATCAGCTGATGCTGCATGAGCGGCGCCACTCACCATGGCGCTCACTACTTCACCGCTAACAGCCCCATAAGCTTTTAGCATCTCTGTCGGAACACCTAACAGACGATGCTTTGCGCCATTACTGTAGGTCACAAACCCGCAGTCGAACCACTGCGACGAGCCTGGTATAGCAGTTATTGCATGCGCGATACCGCCACCGGTGCAGGATTCGGCGGTAGTCACTTTGGCGCCTTGGGCGTACATGCGCTGCCCCAGTTGTGCAGCGAGCGAATAAGTTTCATCAATCATGCCGGGCAAATTAAGACATGGACAGAGTCGGCGCAAGCACCACCGGTCGTTCTGCTACAATGCGCAGCTTTTGCACGCCGAAGAGTTCGACATGGCTGAAGATACCCTTCTTGATCAGCACACACCCATGATGCAGCAGTATCTGCGTATCAAAGCGCAACACCCGAATGAGCTGGTGTTTTATCGCATGGGCGACTTTTACGAACTATTTTTTGACGACGCCAGAACCGCTGCCCGGGTATTGGATGTCACCCTGACGGCGCGAGGCAAAACCGCTGGCGAACCTATTCCAATGGCCGGCGTGCCCTACCATGCCGCAGAGGCTTACTTGGCCAAACTGGTTCGCCAGGGCATATCGGTGGCTATTTGCGAACAAATCGGCGATCCGGCCACCAGCAAAGGACCGGTGGACCGCAAGGTAGTGCGGGTTGTTACTCCCGGCACAGTCAGCGATGAAGCGCTGTTGGAGTCTGGCCGCGATAATTTATTGGTATCACTTGCCATCGTCGCAGAAGCTTTCGGCATTGCCACCCTGGATATGGGCAGCGGCCGTTTTACGGTGCTGGAAGTACATTCAGAGCCCGCACTGCTGGCTGAGTTGGAACGTCTGCGGCCCGCTGAATTATTACTGCCCGAAACCTTCTCGCTACCCGGTGTTGCATCGGTGCGCAGCGTTCGCAAACGACCAGACTGGGAATTTGACTGTGATACGGGGCGTCGCCTGCTGACCAGTCACTTTGGCACGAAAGATCTAGTCGGATTTGGATGTGATGATATGGAAGCCGGGATTGCTGCCGCCGCCGCCCTCTACAACTATGCAAAGGAAACCCAACGCACTAGCCTCACCCATCTGTCTGCGCCAATTATCGAACATCTGGATGAAACCGTAGCGATGGATAGCGCCACACGTAAAAACCTGGAACTCGATGCCAATCTGCTCGGCCAAGAAGACAACACGCTCTACGCCGTTTTAAACACCACCACGACCGCCATGGGGAGTCGATTGCTGCGCCGCTGGTTGCATCGCCCATTGCGTAACCTGGAAAAATTGCACGCGCGACAAAATGCCATTGCCGCGTTGTTAGAGAATTACGCATTTGAAAGTTGTCGCAAGCTGTTAAAGCAAATCGGCGACATGGAACGCATCCTCGGTCGCGTGGCGTTGCGCTCTGCTCGACCGAGGGACCTATCCCGCCTGGGTGCTTCTCTGGCGGTTTTACCGCAGCTTCAACCTCTTTTGTCACAAATTGATGTCCCTCATATAAAGAGTCTCGCCAAAGCGGTGAGCGACTATCCAGAACTGGTTCACCTCCTGCAAACCGCGCTGGTGGAGAACCCTCCAGTGGTCATTCGTGAAGGCGGGGTAATCGCCGATGGTTACGATGCGGAGTTGGATGAACTGCGCAACCTAAGCAGTAACGCAGGCGAATTTCTCTTGCAGCTGGAGGCGCGCGAGCGGGAGCGTACCGGCATCCATACATTAAAAGTGGGCTACAATCGCATCCATGGTTATTTCATTGAAATCAGCCGTGGACAGGCGGACAACGCGCCCGCCGACTATCAGCGCCGTCAAACCCTGAAAAACGCCGAGCGCTTCATCACTCCAGAACTCAAGGTCTTTGAAGACAAAGCACTCTCCGCCAGAAGCCGTGCACTAGCTAGGGAGAAAGGCCTTTATGATGAGTTGGTGGAGCGCATTAATGAGGATCTTCGTGCATTGCAAGATACGGCGGATGCCGTCAGTGAACTCGACGTACTCACAACCCTGGCAGAGCGGGCAGACCAGTTAAATTACTGTCGTCCGGAGCTGGCTCACGAACCCGGCATCCATATTCAGGAAGGTCGCCATCCGGTGGTGGAGCGGGTTCTCGATGCGCCCTTTGTACCAAACAATCTGGAACTCGATGCCTCCCGACGAATGTTGATCATTACCGGTCCAAACATGGGCGGTAAATCCACCTACATGCGACAGACAGCGCTTATTGTGCTGCTAGCCCAAATCGGCAGCTTTGTTCCCGCCAGCCACTGCCGCATCGGACTCGTCGACCGAATTTTTACTCGTATCGGTTCTTCGGATGATTTGGCCGGCGGACGCTCGACATTTATGGTGGAAATGACGGAAACGGCGAACATTTTGAACAACGCAACCGCTTCAAGCCTTGTATTGATGGATGAAGTGGGCCGGGGAACGAGCACTTATGATGGCTTATCCCTCGCGTGGGCGTGTGCTGAGCACTTGGCGCGGCAAGTGGCCGCGTTCACTTTGTTCGCGACCCACTATTTTGAGATAACGGCACTGCCTGAGGCGATTCCAGAGATGGCCAATGTCCATCTCGATGCAACGGAACATCACGACAATATCGTGTTTCTGCACAATATCCGCCTGGGACCAGCGAGCAAAAGCTATGGCCTCCAAGTAGCGAAACTCGCGGGCATTCCAGCTGTTGTGCTGGAATCTGCAAAGCAGCAACTGGCCAATCTGGAACGGTCTGGAAGTAAGTTAACCCGGCATCAAGCGGATTCCGACTTGCGTGTCGGCTCCGTCGTTAGCGAGCCGCAGAAGGTGGGTGAAATCCAAACCACTCTTCCCAAACATAACCGTTCAGCATCAGGGGCGCAGCAGGCAGATCTTTTTGCTCCGACCCGGCCCAGCGTCGTGGAGGAACAGCTGCGAAATCTGTCGTTGGATAATCTCACACCTTTATCCGCTTTGCAGACGCTTTACGACTTAAAAGAATTACTGAAGAAGTAAATCGGCACAACCGGATGGCCCAGGGGCTTCACAGGGTTTAAATTCCAATAACTCCTGTTAAAATGCCGCGCCGGCTCAACCCGACAGATCAGCCAAATCCAAGAGGTGTAATACATGACATTCGTAGTGGGCGATAATTGCATTAACTGCAAACACACAGACTGTGTTGAAGTCTGCCCCGTAGACTGCTTCTACGAAGGCCCTAACTTTCTCGTTATTCACCCTGACGAATGCATCGACTGCGCGCTGTGTGAGCCGGAATGCCCCGTTGACGCAATTTTTTCAGAAGATGAGCTCCCCGAGGGTCAGGACGTGTATCTCGACCTTAACGCAGAGCTCGCCGCGATTTGGCCCAATATCACGGAGAAAAAGGATGCCTTGCCCGAGGCTGAAAAATGGGATGGCGTGCCGGATAAATTGAAGCACCTTCAGAGATAAACAAACGAATAAATAAAAACGCCCAGTGTTTTTGCAGGACACTGGGCGTTATACAGTCGATAAACGATAAAAAAACAATCAAGACGAATATTCAGATTTCCAACCTTCCTTGGTTGACCGCAATGGTTTCCTCAGGCTGCGCCAAACAGCGCTTCGGCATTCAAACCTTGTTTTTCCAATATATCGCGCAGACGGCGTAGAGCTTCTACTTGAATCTGCCGTACTCGCTCACGAGTTAAACCAATTTCGCGACCAACCTCTTCTAATGTGCTGGACTCATGACCACGCAGACCAAATCGGCGCGCCACAACTTCCCGCTGCTTTTCACTGAGTTCGTCGAGCCAGCTATCGAGACTGGCACTGAGATCGCTGTCCTGCAGCAGTTCCACTGGATCGGAAACCTGCTGATCCGCCACCGTGTCCACAAGGGTTTTGTCCGACGCAGGACCAACGGGTGTATCCATAGAAGTGACACGCTCGTTGAGGCTCAACATTTTTTCCACATCTTCCACCGGCTTTTCCAGCAGGCGGGCGATTTCTTCTGGGGAGGGTTCGTGATCCAATTTCTGCGAGAGCTCACGAGCTGCGCGCAGGTATACATTTAATTCTTTAACAACATGGATGGGCAAACGAATAGTGCGGGTTTGATTCATGATGGCACGTTCGATGGTCTGACGAATCCACCAAGTCGCATAGGTGGAAAAACGGAAGCCACGTTCTGGATCAAATTTTTCCACAGCGCGAATCAGCCCGAGATTACCTTCTTCAATCAAATCCAGCAGAGCAAGCCCTCGGTTGACGTA
>DJFQ01000041.1:0-6907 GCA_002432095.1 Marinagarivorans sp. UBA5868
CGACAAGTACGCGAACGCCCATGGCAGCGCTATCGCCACTTTCTTTCCCACTGGTCTGCAGTCACGCATATCAGCGCTGTAAAAAAGGCACGGGGATTATTGAAGAGAAAGCGACAAATCATCGGCGGGGAGAGTTCTGCAACTATTCTAAATGCCGTTAAAAACTCTCTGACAAAAAAACCGGATGTTGTGTTGATATCCGCGTACACCATGTATTACGACGTGTGCAGGGAGATCGCAAAGCTATGCCATCAGCAGAATATTCCTGTAATTGTTGGAGGCAACAGCTTTGTCGTGCCGGAAATTGCCGATCGTTGGGCCGCAGTCGACGGCATTACTGCGGTATTTTCCGGGGAGCCCGAGCCGGTATTGGTCGAGCTCATAACCAAGATTGCGCAAAGGGAAGACGCGCGTCATATTTCCGGAGTTTATGATAAAGAAAAAGGTGAAGCCTATTCTGCAGCGCCGCTTCAATCGCTCGACGCTGTACCGTTCCCCGACTTCTCCGACTTTCCATGGGATTGTTATCCTAATCGTATTATTCCAATAATGACGGGCCGAGGTTGTGAATGGGGGCGATGCACATTCTGCTCCGACGTATTGATGTCTGCGGGGCGCACTTTCCGTTCCCGAAGTTTGGAAAACGTACTTCAGGAAATTCAATATCAGCGCGAACGCTTCGGTAACGATTTATTTGTGTTCCTGGATTTAAAACTAAATTCAGACCTGCAGGTGTGGCGAGGTTTGGCCGAACATTTACCGCGAATCGCGCCCGGAATCCGCTGGACTGCGTCTGTCCATGTGGATTCACGGCAGGATAATGGTTTATCGGCGCAGGATTTAGAAAAGGCCGCCCGTGCCGGACTGGTCAGAATCACATGCGGATTGGAATCTGGGAGTCAAAGTGTGCTGAGCAGCATGGCTAAAGGCGTCAAGCTAAGCAGGATGTCGACTTTTATTAAAGATGCCAGCAACGCCGGAATCAGCGTACGGCTGACAACCATCGTGGGTTATCCCACAGAAGAGACGGTTGATATCGAAAAGACAACAGATTTCATCGCCGGACACAGCGATTATATTGAACGGATCACCTTAAACCGTTTTACGCTGATGCCAGGTGTGCCCGCCCAGCGGGAGCTTGACGCGCAGCCGCAAAATTACCCCCATATTGCCGTGGCTAATCTGGACGTTGATTACGCCGTGATTCCACACCGCAATCAACGGCTTGCAAAAACCAATAATCTAGCGGCAATTTACCGCCTGATCCGGGTGACCAATCAAATTAATTGTAAACCGCTTCTGGATAAGGCAAGTGAATTCGAAGGCGCTTTCTGATCAAACCCAACGTTCTATTGCGGAAGTGGCGGTTCACCACCCGGATCTTTACCCTGCACCTGGGTACGCGGCTCATAGAACCACCCCTAAATATATAATATAATATGCCTATTTTCGACCACCCCTGAGTACTTCCCGACACCGGGGGCTCGCTTCACTTACCCTTTCAGACACGGCATTCATGAATACAAAAATAAAATTTTATCTGTGGACTGTATTGATATTTGTCGCCTTACCCGGTCAATCCACCGCTGACATCGAATTATTTCCTCTCACCGACGTACGCCTGCAGGACGGTCCTTTCAAGCATGCGGAACAAACCAATCTTAAATATCTTCTCGCCATGGAGCCCGATCGCCTCTTGGCGCCCTACCGTCGCGAGGCGGGACTGCCTTCTACCGTGACAAGTTATGGCAACTGGGAGTCGTCGGGGTTGGATGGTCATATCGGCGGGCATTATCTGACTGCTCTCGCACTGATGTATGCCTCAACGGGCGAGAGGATTCTGTTGCAGCGTCTTAATTACATGATCGAAGAACTGAAGAAATGCCAGGATAAAAATGGCAACGGTTATCTCGGCGGAATTCCTGGAGGGGACGCCGCTTGGAAGGAGTTGGCAAAAGGTCATATTAAAGTCGACAATTTTTCCCTTAATGATAAATGGGTGCCCTGGTATAACCTCCACAAAACCTTCGCCGGCTTGAGAGATGCCTATGTCTATGCCGGCAGTGATACTGCGAAGACAATGCTGATCCGATTGTCGGACTGGGCCTTGCAGATAACAAGTTCCTTGAATGACGAGCAAATGGAAATGATGCTGCGCGGTGAACACGGTGGCATGAGTGAATTATTTGTTGATGTGGCAGAGCTGACGGGCGATGAGAAATACCTGACTTTAGCCAAGCGCTTCGCACACCGCCAGCTGCTAAATCCATTATTGCAGCGACGCGACGAGTTGACCGGCCTGCACGCCAACACTCAGATTCCAAAGGTCGTTGGCTTCAAACGCATTGCCGATGTTACTCATGATCAGCAATGGAATGGCGCAGCGCAATTCTTTTGGGAAACGGTGGTCACAAAGCGTAGTGTGGCCATCGGCGGCAACAGTGTAAAAGAGCACTTCCATCCAAGCGATGATTTTCAGCCGATGCTGGAAGATATCGAAGGGCCGGAAACCTGTAATACCTATAATATGTTGAAGCTTTCCAAACTATTTTATGAAAGTTCTGGGAATACCAAGTACCTGGATTTTTACGAACGCGGATTGTACAACCATATTCTGTCCTCTCAGCACCCTGCTACCGGAGGCTTGGTTTATTTCACTCCCATGCGTCCAAACCATTACCGGGTTTATTCCCAGGTGGACAAAGCCATGTGGTGTTGTGTTGGCTCCGGGATAGAAAATCACGGGAAATATGGTGAGCTGATTTATGCGCATAAGGGCGACCAGCTCTACATTAATTTATTTATTGCTTCCACATTGGATTGGCGCGAGCGGAAAGTTAAATTGCGTCAGGAGACACGATTTCCCGATGCGGAAACCAGCACTTTCCATATTGAAGGCAACGGGGTATTCACCATCAATATTCGCCTGCCTTCATGGGTTACCGAAGATGGGCTGGCAGTTCGCGTTAACGGCAAGAAAACAAAGGTCACGACCAAACTCGGTGAATATATGCAGATCCACCGACGTTGGCATGACGGCGACAGGATTGACATAGCGCTACCCATGCAAACAAAACTGGAGTCGCTACCGGATCGCTCCCATTATCATGCGGTGGTGCATGGCCCCATCGTCCTGGCAGCCAAGTCAGAGCCGTTCCCTAGAGAAAATCTGCAGTATTTCGCCGACGACAGCCGTATGGGCCACATTGCCAAAGGTCAGCTTTGTCCACTGGAGTTGGCTCCGACGTTTGTTACAGACGATAAAGATTTTGTAAGCAAAATTGTTCCCGTGACTGGCAAGCCTCTCACCTTCCGGGCACCCGTGATGAATGGTGATGTCGCCGGCCAAGTGGAACTCATTCCATTTTTCCGGCTTCACGAATCGCGCTATACGCTGTATTGGCCAATGGTCAACAAACACAAATTCGAAGCTTTAAAAATCGAGAATCGAAAGCACGAGAAAGCCCGTCTCATACTTGACGCCCTGACCATTGATCATGTAAATCCCGGCCAACAACAACCGGAGGCCGATCACTTTTTGGAACATGAGAAAAGTGACATGGGAATTTATAAGGGTCGTCATTGGCGACATGCTGAAGGTTGGTTCAGCTATGTCATGAATGATCCAGACCAGGCCGCAAGAGTGCTTCGAGTTACCTATTCCTCCGCGGATGCCGGGCGACGTTTTAACATCCTGATCAACTACCAACTCATTGCCGAAGTTGCGCTGCAGACGCAAAAAGATAAAGACTTTTACACAGTCGACTATCCCGTTCCACACGCATTGATTGCGTCCGCATCTAATGGAAAAGTGGTGGTGAAATTTGTCGCGCGTGAAAACTCCATCGCGGGTGGCGTTTTCGATCTTCGGTTATTGCGTCTTCCATCTCAGGCCGACTGATCTTCCCATTGATCTTCCGCGCCAAACGCCGCCGGATAATGGTAAAAATCGTCAATAACCAAGGCAGACCGACGGTGTCAGGGGATTTGTTCGGACGGGCTCCGCTATTTGACTCAGCCCAGCAAATCCCCTAGCCTGTCGCCCCCTGCAATTCCGTTGTTCCCCATGAGCGATTCCAGACTTCCTCTTACCGCCAGCCATACCTTTGGTGTTGCGTGCGTTTTACTCGGCACATTCCTCTTCGCTTGCAAGGGTATTTTTATTAAGCTGGCTTACGCGCACGGAATTAGTGCCGCACCGCTACTTATGTTGCGAATGCTCTTTGCATTACCCTTTTATTTGGGCATGGCAATTTGGTTGCATAAAAAGTCCAAAATGGTTATCCGCCGTCAACAACTTATGCCAATTTTGGGACTGGGGTTGGTTGGCTATTATCTGGCAAGCTTCTTGGATTTCTGGGGACTGGAATTTATCTCCGCCGGGCTAGAACGCTTGTTGCTGTATATCTACCCCACTGTGGTGGTACTCATTCTGGCATTTTGGAAAAAGAAAGCCATTTTATTAAAAGAAATGATCGCAATGGCGATTGCCTATGTTGGAATTGTGTTTGTTTTTCTCCATGAGCTGCAATTTCATCAAACTTTCTCAGCGACTTTAAAAGGTGGACTACTGGTTTTTTTCAGCGCTGTCAGTTACGCATTTTTTGTGGTGATGACAAGCGAAAAGGCCAAACAGGTTGGCTCGCTTACCTTCACAACCTACTGCATGCTATCGGCTTCCGCCGGCGTCATTATTCATAATCTCGCTATTTCGGATCTTCGCGAATTAACACAACCAGCGCCTGTCTATTGGTTATCCTTCGGGCTCGCCATATTTTCAACTGTTATTCCGTCGTTTCTGATGAACAAAGGTATTGCCTCCATAGGGCCGAGCAAAGCCGCCATCATGGGCAGTATTGGCCCGGTGGTTACCGTGCTTTTTGGCGCCTGGTTTTTGGATGAAGTCATTAATACAACACAACTTATCGGTGCAGTGCTGATTATTGGTGGCGTGAGTCTGGTTGGTAGAAAATAACAAAAATCGGAAGGACGCAAACTGCATTGACGGCAGTTTGCGCTAATGCCAAGAATAAAAGCGCTATATATGCTTTCGAATGCGCCACCCCAACGTCGACACACCAAAAAGAAACCACAACTCAAATAAAGCAAAACTACCGCCCTTAAAGTCGGTCTCGTCATTCGGCGCCTCGGGGTATATAGGCAGCTCTATTTGATCATCCAGCACAAACCCAGAAGCCTCCTGACAGTCGGCGTCACACGCGCCAATCCACACATCGGGCTTATTATCCCCATCGAAATCCAGCGCCGCTGCAGGATTTTCTGGAAATCGATCCAGTAAATTAACTACACCATCTTCGTCATTATCCGCTAGATCAAACACTAAATTGCGGCGGACCACCGGCAACTCCGTGCTCCCACCGAAATTCCAGACATGCTGGCCGCTGGAATCCAAATGTGTGTGCCAGCCATGCAACAAACTCGGAATATTGCAGCGTGCATCAACTTCCTTCTGCGGGCAGACTAAGTCGGCACGGGCCACCGCTTCCACCGCGGATACAGCCTCCTCCTGGTAAGACCGCTTAGAATAAAATTCAACAACCGCGACAAGCTCACTGTCGTCAGCGCTGTGGATCGAATAACTGCTCTCGATTGTTACTGGGGAATGCGCAGCCAGATTTCCAACCAAATCCACTTTGATGTTGGTGAAATCCGCATAGCTTGCAATGATTGCATTGTGGGTATGTGTGGTGCCGATAATGCCGCCCAAAGCAAAATTGCGTTCAGGTACAGCATTTAATATAAATTCTCCCATGGCGCTACTGGCATAAATAAGTGTATTTTCGCCATTGCCGACTAAGCCACCCATACCAAGGGAGGCTTCCACAAGACCCGACTGAGCATATATTGCTCCGGTAAAGTGACTGCCAAGAATCACTGAATTATTTGCGACCCCCGCCAACCCACCTGTGTAATGCTGTCCGCGTAAAGTACCGCTCACTTCGACATTGACGATGGTGCTGTCCACAAGCAGCGGAGTTAAGGCACCGAGATAGTCCGCACCGGGAGCTGCCCAGTCGATATTGTCGATTCGCAGATTGCGAATAACACTTTCGCGCACCGATTCGAAAAAGCCAAAAGTACCGTTGACCAATTGCGGGGTCTTCAGGTTTTTAATAATGTGCTGATTACCTTCAAAGATCACCTGATGTAGAAAGGGCGTAGGTAAGCGAACATTTGTAAGACCGGAAAAATCCAAATCGCTCACCAACTCATAGCCGATACAGCCGTTTTCAGGACATCCATCGGAGGAACCGTTTAACGTAATGCCGGCAAACGAATCGGGTATCGCCAAAAAATCTTCGATATTGCGAATTTCGATAAGGCCGTCTTTATCCACGTCGTAATCAGTGCGTTCAGACTGTGGTGATGCCACCGAAGCGAGCATAGCTAAAACAATAAGCGGACTCGCTTTTGGAATAAAACGAAATGCTGTGTGACTGAGCATAAAAATCCTTCTGGTTGATTATTAATATCATTTGCCCTTCTTCCAAAGACGCCGCCTGAAGCGCCAGCCAAATGGCGACTGTGAAGTGCCTCTCCAAACCCAGCATTAGTACCGCAAAGCGCCGCGCCCGGAAAGGGGATGTTTGCAGAAGTGCTGACAAGTTACGGTCGGCCGCTGGGTGGGTAGGACTAACACAACCATACGCAGCACGGTGATCGCCGTCGCCGCATACCACCCTGACCAGCATTCGGATATTATGCGCCGACATTGTATTTGATCGCCGTTGATGCATATGAAAAACCTCTCCATACATCGCCGTATATGTTATGTCCTACAAGGCATTCTGTTTTTGGAGATGCTCGCAGCGCTTTGGCAACAAAATTGGCTCCCCGCGTTTACCGCCGCCGGCATTATTGCCATCACGCTGATTCCGTTTTTTGC
>DJFQ01000041.1:6984-9315 GCA_002432095.1 Marinagarivorans sp. UBA5868
TTTTTTGCATTTTTATTTGCAGTTGGTCTTGGAGCACTGTGGGAGATCTTCGAATTCTGCATGGACACTTTTTTTGGCACCAATATGCAGAAACCAATGTTGCACGATCCCTCTGGCCTTCTGGATACGATGGTAGATTTAATCGTCGACACCCTTGGTGCCTCGGTTATCAGTCTGTTTGGTTATTACCATTTGCGGGTTGTCGGCAGCACGTCTTTTTTGGAGCGATGGATCGAGAGTTTTATCCATAGAAACCCTCACCTGTTTACTCGTAGACGCTAATTTCGCACTTAGCGATCATGCAATATTAAGTTTCGCGACACATACGGCAAGAAACATCCAATTTTAAAAGGCTGCCACATCCTCTGGATCAGCCGTGCCCAGCCCCTTCCAATCAACTAAAAATTCACGGGGATGACCTCCAGTTATACGGCTGAATCGGGCATTTACCCCCACATTCGTCAACAGGTTATTTTCCGTATATTCCGCCAGCATAAAATCGCTAGCGAGCGTCCGATCAAATAAAGAATGTCACCTCTTTCCTTTTCCAGAGCTTTACAGAGTGTTCACCTAGCTATAGATTGCCGCCAGTGTTAACCAGTTAACACATTTTTCGTTAATCATTTCACACTTAAGCAACTTTGATGGCGTAGCGGTTGGGCAATCTTATGATTGTCCGAGAGGTATTTTTTGCCTCGAAAAAACCTCTGCAGCATTCAATTTGTTGTTGTGAATACGGGTTTGGAAAGGCGAATCCGGATTTTCGACGTCACGGAGTTGTATCAAGGACTTTATAGGAGTGAGTATTGTGAAGAGACTTCATGTATTACGCAGTATTTTCGTTGTTTCACCTATATTTTTATTCAATCCGAATGCTCTCGCTTTAGAGTGCAGCCTTGTCTCCAACGCCAGCCAGGTTTGGGATACAGGATTCAGGGCGGAATATCTTGTTACCAATAACAAGGCGCAAGCCATTAATGAGTGGTCGGTTCAATTGAACTCCGTTAATGGCACTATCCAAACGCATTGGGACAGCGTTTTATTCAACGCATCTCCTGCGACTTTTAATAACGCCGGATGGAACGGCACCCTTCAACCAGGGGCCAGTGTGAGATTCGGTTTTCTCGGCGCAAAAACCGGCGACTTTACCTTTCCCGATTGTGTCGATGCCGTCATCGCAAATATGACCATTCCGCAATTTCTCGATCCCGAGCCTATTGAAACACTACGAAGCGGAGGATTTGCGTGGCAAGCCGTTGCTGGCGCGGCGCGTTACGAAATCGAAAACTTTTTATTGGATGAAGCGGGTCAACCCGTAGAACGCTTGTCAGTTTTTTCAACTGAAGGCACCAGCTGGGGATTTTCCAACGGCACCATGGGTCATTTCGGCTGGAGAGTGCGACAGTGTGATGCAGAAAATAATTGCAGCGCCTTTAGTGACTTCAAGAGAGTCATCAAATACTCGCTCCACTCTCCCACGCTTAATCGCGTTACGGGCACTTATGAAATAGCCTGGGATTCGCCTTTCTCTAACAGCATTTTGTTGGAAAATGGCAATCCTGTTTCAGAACCCGCCGCTACCGGCAGCATGTCATTTCGCAACCGGGAGAGTGGCACTTACACCTATTCACTGTCTACTCAGAACAGCACTCATCAAGTTGTCATTAATCGCTTCGATCCCAACATTGATATAGATCGCTCTTTGATGGTCCATGACCAAGCCACTCTGAACGCGGTCAATATTTCGCTGGCGGATATTTTTAATCGCTTTGCGGAACAGCTCTCTGCGGAAAATCCTGCGGATCCCATCGACGGCAATACATTATTTGCTCGTATGTGGGACGCACAAAATTCAGCAGAGACCTCCCTCGGCACCGGCGCTCTTCCCTGTGAATCGCAACATCTGGGTGACGCGGTGGACTGCCCGCGCGCAGAAGCGGAACAAGCGGCTGATCCCGCCCTCTTTTTGAGTCGTTATATCCCTATCGCCATGGTCAACCGACTGGATTTGCGTGATCGTTCGCAGCATGAGCATTGCGGTGAAGCCCGTATGGTATTTGCTTTGCCTGGTGATGTCGGAGGCCGCAATTTTCTGATCTTTGAAGCGGAAATGGCGAATCCAACTCCAGGAAACGAAGCGGGTTGCCTTGCCATCGCTCAATTTTGGCACCGGCTAAGCAGTGTAGATTCTGTGGCAGTTAGGGCGCAGAGATTGCGTGACTTTTACCTGAACGGCTTGCCGGCCAGCGGTGTGCAACCGGTATTCACCATTGAAAATTTCATGGAAGAAAGCGGGCAGATCCGCACCAATCAGTTCAGCGACTTTGCCCA
>DJFQ01000041.1:9355-13172 GCA_002432095.1 Marinagarivorans sp. UBA5868
AATGGCGCTATGTCGCTGGTGGGCGGAATTTCCTTTATCAGCATGCCCTCCTATGATGACCGCTTTAACAATATTGAGAGCCATGCCAGTGGCGATATAGCCGAAAATCAATTCAGGGAACCCTTTGAAGGAAGCCGAGGTTCACAATTCGAGGATCGAATTCTGCTGAGCTTAAGTAATTCACGCAGCAATCTGAATGTGGAGCAGGTTATCAACCGAGCGGTCGCAATGACCTGTGGCGGCTGTCATCAACCATCTGCATTTGGGCTAACAGAACCAGACGCGGTGGGTCCTGGCCTGAGCTGGCCCGATTCCGCAGGCTTTGTGCATGTCAACGAGTTTGCTTTGGACGGTATTTTCCCGTTGTCATCAGCGCTGACAGAAGTATTCCTGCCGGATCGCCTGGAAGTATTCGAAACGTACCTTTCGACTGGCGGCACAACACCAATCAACCCGGCACAGCCCATCGACGAGGCGGAAGAGACTACGGAAATTAATAACGGAGACAGATCAGGCTGATCATTTCATAAGGGCGGCCCATGCCGCCCTTTTTCAATTTCTGCAATATCGTGCTCTATTTTGATATTGGGAAAAACTTAATAAACCTATACTCTCTTTTTAGAGCTTAGTCCGCCTTCGTTCAGTTGTTCATTAATATCCAAGCCTAATCGGCCATTACCTCTTTCCACCAAGCATTTTTCGGCATGGGCTCGCCGAGAGTGATCACCTCGCCGACAATAGGGGTAGCGAGTTCAACACCTTGCAGTTGCGCAGCTTCGCTAACGCGCTCCAGAGGTTCATACCAAGCGTGGAAGGCAAGATTAAAAGTACCGTTATGGATCGGCATCATGATTTTGCCTTGCACATCTTTGTGCGCTGCGACGCTTTGTTCCGGCGTCATATGCACATCCGGCCAGTCTTCGTTATAGGCACCGGTTTCAATAAAGGTAAGATCAAATGGTCCGAGCCTTTCACCAATGGTTTTAAATCCCGGAAAATACCCTGAGTCACCACTGAAAAATAACTTGGCTTTTTCAGTTTCGATCACCCATGAGCCCCAAAGAGTTTCGTTTGCATCTCCAAAGCCTCGCCCGGAAAAATGCTGAGCAGGTGTAAAGGTAATTTTGGCGTGGGTATCCAAGGTCGATTGCCACCAATCAAAAGTTTGAATGTTCTCCGCACTTACACCCCATTCCACCAGGTTTTTGTCCACGCCTTTTGGCACCAGAAATTCGCGGGTCTTCGGCGCAAGTGCACGAACCGCATTTTTGTCCAGGTGATCGTAGTGATTGTGAGAGATTAGCACCATCGCGATGGGTGGCAGCTCTTCGATTGAGATGGGGGCAGGATGAAAGCGCTTTGGGCCCATAAAACCAAAAGGCGATGCGCGCTCGGAAAAAACCGGATCCAGCAGCCAGTATTCGCCCATTACTTTGAGCAGCAGTGATGAATGTCCAAGCTTGATCACATGCACCGTATCATTACTCAATGCATCTAGCTGAGTACGACTGAGGCGCTGCAGCGGTAATGCGCCGGTAGGTTCTGGATCAACGCGATCTTCCGTCATAAATCGCCAAAAAATCTTTATTGTCCGCCAGAAACTGCCCGGCTCAGAAGGTATTTGATTTACAAATTTACCTGACTCAGTTGCGGGTGCGAGATGGACTTGATCCTGCGCGTTGGTAACAAACGATTGGGCCATAAGAAAACCTCCAAGTATTAGACTCCCCGGGACTCTTCCAGATGTGTTGAGCGTCATGAAAAACACCAAAGTAAACTGTACGGTGCAGTTTACTCCCAGCTTTTATCAAAAGTAAACTATAGAGTGTAATTTTTATGAGATCCGCTAAAATGACGCCAACTACTGACGATTCACCGCTATGACCTTATCCGAAAAAAAGCGCCTGCAAATTATCACCGCGGCCGAAACCTTGTTTGCCTCCGGCGGCCTTGAGGCCACCAGCATGGATCAGATTGCTGCTCACGCTGGGGTGTCAAAGCGCACGGTTTACAATCACTTTGCGACCAAAACCGACTTGTTCGCCGCGATTCTTGAAGCCATGTTCGACAAGGTTGATCAGGGTCCGCGGATTATCTACGACGCAACCCGCCCGGTTGATCAACAGCTAAGGGAAATTGCCCGCCAGGAAGTAGACATGCTCTCCTCGCCCGCTTTTTTGCAAGTCGCGCGAGTTGCTTTTCTGCAGCTGCTGAAAGACACAGCGCTGGCACAGGCCATCAACAAACCCTCCATGGGCTGCCTACGGTATCTGGAACCTTTTCTCAAAGCTGCGGTGGCTAAGAAAGCGCTCAATATCGCTGACATCGAGCTGGCCGCGAAACAGTTCGTGTACCAGCTGAAATCGCTGATCTTCTATCCCCTGCTTTACGGAATGACAACCGATATGTCACGGCATGATTATTTGATAGATGAGACGGTGAAAATGTTTATCGCTCGCTACAAGCCATAGGCCGGTCGATAAATGGGGTTTTCTGATTCAATTGCGCTTACGTTGAGAGTGCTTTGATTTAATCCATGTGCCCAAGCATCCAACTGCACCCAATGTCACCATAAAAAGAGGAAGGGCTCCTGGCTCGCTTTCCACAGTTATCATGAAAACAGCCAGCGCCGCGCCCAGCAAAAAGGACCGCCGCGTTTCTAATCGAGAACATTGTTAATTCCGTAATAGACGCTAAAAAATTGGCTGTTCAGTTAAATCAAAAGACACTGTCTCGGTAAACGAGGTACAGCGATCCCGCTGCACATTCACATACTTTCCAACTTGTTTATAGCCTTCGATTTTTCCAGTTATTTTCAGCTGACCCGCTTCGTTAGGAGGCCCTGAAAAAACACAGGATTTACTTTGAATGTCAGTTGGCTCAAGGGTGTATGAATGTACCGCAGTATCAACAGTGACAAGGGTATCGCACGCGTTGGCTTCACTGGCTTCCGGTAAATTTATGGTAACCAACACGGAGGGATTGAGATCGCCACAACCATTTAATTCTTTTGTCACCGGACCGATAACACCATCAGGAAATAACCAAGCGGCTGACCAGAACGCAGAATGCCGGTAGAGGTACGCGGAGTCTGCATTCAGCAAACTTAGATTGTCAGTAAAATGATTAGAGAAATAACGATCGTAGTGTTCGGACTCTGTTTTGAGGGCCCCAGCATCTTGAATGGTTATATTGCTGTAATCGTGTGGTGCATCCGATGGAGCGGCTAGACTGGGTAACCCATTGATTTCAAGAAACTGCAGCCCGGCGTATTCCCAGACTGATGAAAAACCTTCAGTGGAAACCAAGTTTATTGGAAATGCGATACGCAAATGGTCATCTGCTCGAAAGAAACTGACTTCATCGGGGCGCCTAACATAACTGGAAGTGCCATCAGCTCCTAGAGAGATACTGTCAATCAACATAGGGGAATCGTCACGCGTATGAAAAACGCCTACCCAAGCTCCACCGTCGCCAGAAGCGCCCAGAACCAACAACAAATCCTCGCCTATGGTTTGCACTCTTTCGATTACATATTCTGCGCCCAGCAATTCTGTAAACTGCGTACTGTCAGAGTCGTTTAAGGATTTATAATATGTCTTGTCGTTAAGTTTTCGCGAACCAATCAGCAATTGGTCTTTGACAAAGAATAGTTGATCAATGTCATATTGAAATTCATCATGATCCAATCCCCATTCAGCACTCTGAGACTGGCTAACAACTTCTAATTGGCCACCCTTTTGTACCAAGTGTGTAAGATAGAAATGGTATCGACTATGGGTGATGTCCGAAGAAAGTACGCGCAATTCCTTGTCCC
>DJFQ01000181.1:0-10694 GCA_002432095.1 Marinagarivorans sp. UBA5868
CATACAAGGGTAAACACAGAATCATGAAAAGGATCAACGTCATAGGCACCACCGGGAGCGGTAAGTCGACTTTTTCTAAGCAGCTGGCTGAGCGGCTCGGGTACCCGTGCATACATATGGACCAGCTTTTCTGGAAGCCGAATTGGACGGAGCCAAGTGACGAAGAATTCTTTCCGAAAGTTGCATCAGCCGTTTTGGGAGATTCTTGGGTTTTGGATGGCAACTATAGTAGAACCAGCGATATCAAGTGGCAGCGAGCTGACACCATCATATGGTTAGACTATTCCTACTCCAGAACTTTACTCCAGCTACTAAAGCGCACGGTCAGCCGTGCCATTAAAAAAGAGGAGCTCTGGCCAGGAACAGGAAACAGGGAGTCGTTCCGCAAGTCTTTTCTATCGAGTGACTCTATTTTCATTTGGTTCTTTCGTTACTACAAAAGTAACAGACTAAAGTATTCAGAATTAGCCAGCTCGCCTCCCTACAACCATATAAAGTTCGTCTGCCTTCGAAGCCCCAAAGAAGCAAGCGCATTCATACAGAGTGTAGCCAGACTTACTTCATTTCCCTAGAATTTGCCGCGGCTCCGGGCCGAAATAGCTTTGTGAGACGGCTTTGTCGCTGATGATGATTTTCTGCAGCACAATCGCTGGGTCGACCATGGCGATTATTAATTGGTGCAGCCCAGCAGTGTCCACTTGATAAGTCGTGCGCAAATAACGCGCGTTGTCCTTGGTGAATCTGTGCCACCAACCTTCGCCTAAAAAGGTCTCAGCTTCGCGATCTTCAAATATATCCAGAACACGAAAAGTATCCTTGTCCATCGCCAAGGCAATACGCATACCGCGGTCCGGGACCACGTCCATCACCGGTCCCAGCACCAGAGTGATTTCGTAATTGCCGCTGCGCGGCAGGTAAATCGGGTATTCCACAGTTGGTGAAAGAGCGGGCGGCAAAACGCTGGTTGCCGTGACCGGAAATATCGTCAATGCGGCCTCTTCACGACCATAATCCGGAATAACTTGCCAACTGACATCGTCAACCGCTTTTCTCACCGGAGCGTCCGTCGCTCGGATCGCAAGAGGGCCATCGAGGCTCGCAAAACGGCCGCGCGCCTGACGTGTTTGGGCTTGCGTCGCCTTGTTCACCGGCACTTTAATTTCGACTTTATCTCGATTGCCGCCGATTTCGACGGTGGCAATAGATTTTCCGTCCGGGACTTTTTCCCAGTCGATATCCACCCAATAGCGAATGTCGGATCGTCCCAAAGCCGTTTTTTTGAGAAGAATCCAGGGTGCGGATGTTTTAATTGAATATTCGAAAGGCAATGTGCCTTCAGCAAAAATCTCTATGTATGAGGGGCGGGGATACCAGGATTCGAAGGTGGGCATTACGGCTTCGCCATAATGTTGCGGCCAGGCTCTGGTGCTGCCCTCAATGGTTACGCCGAAATTGGCATTTTCTCTGGGCAGAATTTGAGAAACCAACGGCATAGAATTGACACGCGGCGGCTGCCAATCGAATTGACCCAGATGTGGCTGGTCCATGATTGGATTCCACTTCCCGTTTAAAAGCTTTTTATTGTAATAATCCGTCATCGCTTGGTCTTGTTTAAATAACTCTTGTACACGCTCGGCCTGTACATTGGCGGCCAATCGCCCTTGGCGAGCGTAGAGCTGATTTTTTCCTGCCGCTATATTCATCTGCGCGACTATTGCCGAGGATTTCGCCGGGTGCAAGACCAGCTGATAATAGGCGGCCTGCTGCTCTTTGGGTAATTTTTGGTAAATGGATTCCGCCTTTTCCACTACCGAGATCCAGGCGGCTTCCACACGATCCGCCTCTGCGTAGTTCACTACGCTGTAAGTATCAGGCTGAATAAGTTCAGGCTTTCTCCACCCATTGTATTTGGTATAACGGGCAACTACATCCGCAATATCGTTTGCATATCCGGGACCAAAATCTCGGGTGGCCCAACGCCGAGTGTAAGCAGAGATTGAATCCTGGTTGAACGCTTTTGGGTTCCATGCCATGCGCAAAAAGAATTCGATGGGCAGTTCATGCGGCTTTAAATCGCCGACATTGACGATCCAGATCCGTTGAGCGTCATATTCCGCTGCGAGATTCATCTGCTCCCAAATTTTGATAAAAGGATTGGTATTCACCCACCGGTAGGCAAAAGGGCCGCCGTGCATATCAAAGTGATAATAAATGCCGGCGCCCCCCGAACGCTTGCGTTCTTCCTCGGTCGGCAAACGCCGCAAATTGCCGACGTTGTCATCTGTCCACAACAGCGTTACATCTTCCGGCGGACGCAACCCCATGTCATAAAATTTCTGCACCTCGGTGAACAGCGCCCATAGCTGCGGTGTGGCTGATGGGTCCGCATGAGTTTCCTCAGCGATGATCTGGCGTTGATCGGCCATGATCTTTTCCAGCAGTTTCATATCGGATTCGATGCTGCCGGTGGAAACCATGCCTTCGTCACCGTCGCCACGCATGCCGATAGTGACGAGATTTTCGTAGTTTTTGCTATTGCCGATTCCTTCGCGGAAAAACTTTTTCAGTGCCGCTTCATTGGTTTTGTAATTCCACTCGCCATTACCGTATTGATGCTTGCGCCTTACCCACTCTTTATGCGCGCGCATCATGGGCTCATGATGTGAAGTGCCCATCACAATTCCATATTCATGGGCGAGTCTGGGGTTATTTGCATCATCTTCATTAAATGCGTTGTCCCACATGGCAGGCCAGAGATAATTGCCTCTTAGCCGCAACAGCAACTCAAATACTTTGGTATAGAAATCGGCATTGAGGCCGCCGAATTTTTCCTCCGCCCAGCTCGATAAGGTTGGTCGCTCGTTGTTCAGAAAAATGCCGCGATAGCGGACCGCCGGCTCACCTGAGGCATACCGCCCCGCGCGAATATGCACCTGCACGCGCTTTTGCGGAGGCACATCCGCCCACCAATACCAAGGTGAAACCCCGAGCTGCTCCGATAATTCATAAATGCCGTAAATGGTGCCGCGTTTGTCACTGCCCGCAATCACCAGCGCCTTTTCAATGCCCCGGAGGGGATTGGAAAGGGTCGTAATGACAAAGCTTTCCCATTTTCCCTGTAGATCGGCAACAGATAATTTCCCTTCGCGAACCAGCTGATCGATTACCTCGTTTCGTCCCAGCGTACCGACGATCACGACTTGCTTTGCTTGCGGCTGCTCGACCATTAGCTCGGCTTTCTTTTCTGTGACGCTGGCAATGTCCTGTTGAAGGTCAGCCAGTGCACGCAATACGCCGGGAAAATCCTGCAAGTCCTGCCATATTGGAGCCGCGGCCATTTCGGTCACGAGAGGAAAAGAATCCGACTCCGCCCTACTGACCACTATATCCTGTGCCAGCCCAAGGCTGGGGCCGGCGAAGGCTTTGGCAGGGATCAAGGGCAATATGAAATAGAGGGTTAAGAGAATCGGGCGAAGTTGCGGCACCAGGCACCTATAAGGCAGTTGTATGTTGTATGCCGCTGTGAGCCAATCGATGCCGCCGGGATGAAGCGACCAAGTGACCGTGACTGGCTCGCTTTCATCGCCGAAACCATCCATTCTCATCGGACCACACAGAAGCGGCTTCAAAAGTCACATCCTGCGGCCGGCACCGAAAGTTCGTTTTAGTTAAAAGGAAAATTGTTTGACATGACCGGCCTCTCACCGTTTTTGTCATAGACCGTGCGGAAAGTGCTAAGCCGCTATGGCTGTTCAAGAGGTTTTCCGTCTTATGATGGCATTATTAAATGGGCGGGAATGCCAAACCGACAGCAAATAGCGCTATAGGCAACACCGGATGTTAACGTTCACCGACTGGAATATACTTGCGGGCCAGCGAATAAAAGCACCGCTAAACATGATTGAATTTTATAAGAAGGTAGCGAAATATTTTTCCCTGCTTATTGTTATTACAATGCTGGTGGCAGCTCTTTGTGCATTTATGTTTTTTGGCAGGGATGAGCTGCTGCCCGCCGCTGAAAGTCCCATTCCTTGGCATATTGAAACCATTAAAGACCAACTCACGGAGAATCGCTCTTCCCTTACCGTTCTTAACCAAACAGAGCAACTTGACTTCGAGTACACGCTAAACGCTGTTGATGAGTTCCCTTATGTCAAATTGCTTATGGTATTTCAGCAATCCGACAGTCAATTCGGTACCGTTAATTTTTCTCATTATTACAAAGTGTCTTTTGACGTTGAGTGTACGCCGTACAATGTCGCCACGCTTAATCTGCGCACCTCCGATCCCAAAGTAACGAAAGCTGGGGACTATAATTCCTACCGATTTGCGTCGCATTGGTTTGATTGCTCGGACCAATCGACGGAGGAAGAGGCGAGTTTGACCGGCTTAGAGGTGCCGTTATGGTGGTTGCTCGAAAATGGCATCAGCGTGCACGATAGAACCTACCGGCTTGACCAGGTTTTTGCGCTGTCTTTTGACTCGTCCAGACACGGCCCGGTTGGCGTGCCCACTCGGATAACGGTATCAAGGATTACCCTGCATTATTATCAGTGGGAATACCTTGTTGTGTTCGCACTGTTTTGCTGTTGTGCGTGGATCAGCTTTTGGGCGTGGGCATTCAAGCTTCACTCGACCTATCTCGCCAACGATATAAGAGCAAAAATTGTGCATGACAAACCTTTGGTGGCCTACCAAAAGCTGTCGATTACGTCACACAAGGACAAGGAGAAAAGAGCCGTATTGGAATACTTGGCTAAGCACTATGCGAACCCGGATCTAAACATGGAGCTGTTGATTCAAGAGTTGGGGGTTAACCGCAAAAAGGTAAATGAAATTCTCCGGGAAGAGATTGGTTTTACCTTCAAGGCCTATCTCAACAAACTCCGTTTAACGGAGGCCGCTCGTTTGGTGTGCGATCAACCCAATGCAAGCATCAACGAAGTCGCGTTTTCTGTCGGGTATAAAAATGTGACGCACTTCAACAAGTTGTTCAAGGAAGAGTTTGGTTGTGCTCCCAACAAATTTAAGAAACTGAACCTGGCCGCGGACACCATCGCCGACGACGAGTAGGTGCCGCAGAAACGCGCAACCCTACCCTCACCCTCCCGGCGCTAAGCTTCTGCTGTGCATCCCTTCTTATATCCACGCCACCAAGCTGCTGGAGTCAATACATCCACCGTAAATTCCTGTTTTGATGCCGCGCAATTATTTAACTTTTTGGATGAATTACTAACATTTTTTGCCAAATGACGCGGTTTTACAGTGAGTTGAAGCGCTAGTTCAATTCTACATTTCGGCATTTCTTTTTATTTTTCCGGCAACTTTGATTGCTCTCACATATTGCGCCAACACACCTACCTAGAATGAAACGCAGCTTATAGGCAACAGAAGCACAAAGAATAAATTTTAATAACTTCAAAGTATTCACCGTTCCAGTCTTGATCGGCTTGTTCCACGAGGGAATGGTTAAATTCAATCGAACTTTCATGTGAATCCATGAGGATTTGGCGGGATCGCTGACAACACCGTTCAATCCATCAGAGGCCATAGTCAGCATAAATTGCTGTTAATAAAAACCAAATGTTAGGCAAAACCACGATACGCGATAATAAAAGGTGTTCAAACATGAAAAAAATTATAGGCTCCGTGTTTGGGTTGGGCATTGCGCTCCTTTCAAATATATCTGCGGCAGATTTCCCCAATAGCAGCCAGCCAAGTAGCTTGTTGAATAAGGCGCTTAACAACAAGCTTGTTAGAGGCAATGCTGGCTATGGCAAACAAAACCAGCCTGCGGCTCATGGCGGTTATCTTGCGATTGCGGGTAACGGCCTGCATACATTTGTGAATGTCAGCGACCCTTATAACCCGCGAATCGTAAAACAAGTGCAAAGCCCCTCTTATCGCGCTGGCGGAGAGCAGGAAAACCATCAGATTTCATTCGCCAAATATCCCGATGGCAATGAATATATGGTGTCCATCAGCGGCGTGGGTATTGATCTTTGGAACGTCACCAATATTGGCTCCAATGTGACCCACGTCAAAGAAGTAAGACTGCCGGGCATTAATTATGGCGATGTGGATGGCGCTATCTGGGGTGTGGGCTGGCAGGGCAAGTACATCTACGTGGGCGCCACCAATAATGGTGTTTACGTGATTGATGTAAGCGACGTGCGCAATCCGAAAGATGCGGTATCGCCCAACACACCAACGTCTTATGAAGCTATCCCCACCCGAAACTGGAACAATATTAAAGCCGGCCCAATATTCCCCATCGGTAATCTGCTGGCGTTTGGAGCGCCCAAAGATGCCAACGGCGTTGTGACTTTGGACATCAGCAACCCTGGCAGACCAGTGACATTGGATTCACACAGCTGCCTGAGAAACACCTACATCACTTGGTTTTACGGCAAATGGATATTCTGTGAAGAAGCCGTCGCCATCTATGACGTGACATCCAACCCGCGAGACATCAAACAAGTCGGAACCGTCAACACCCCTAATGCCGAATACATGAGTTTTGCGGATGACTTTTTATTTTTGGGTGGCATGCGACCCAATGGTGGCGTGTACAAATACGACCTTTCCAATATATCCAGCCCACGCCAGGTGGCAAAAATCACCAATCAATTCCATTACGACGCTGAGGTGGACAACCAATTTTCCTTGGCCATCGGTAATTTAATTTATGTCACCGACGATCAGAAAGATCTCGGCGGTTTTATGGCAGTTCATGATGTCAACCCAGATACCAAGCCGCCGCGTGTAATGTACGCCAACCCGGCTGATGGCACTACACAGCCCACTACTTCGCGCATCGGTCTGTCTTTAAGCGACCAGATTGATTCACGCTCTCTGGATTATTCCACCTTTGAATTACGTGAGGTTTCTACTGGCGTTGTCGTCGAAGGCTATTTTGGTATCAGCCACACCGTGGTGAATTTTGCCCCGCTGAACTTGCTCAACCCAAATTCGGAATACGAGCTTTACCTACCCAAAGGCGGCATCAAGGATCTTGTGGGAAATGGCTTGGATAAAGACTACACCTTCCGTTTTAGAACCAGCGATCAAAACAGTTCCGGCGATTTTGGCGGAAATTCAGGCGGCTCGGTCACTCCAGATTCCAGCGGTCGAGTCCAAGTTGAGGCGGAAGTGATGAGTCATGCCGGCGGTGTGGTGAGCTCCACCGATAACGGCGGATTTTCCGGCACTGGCTTCGCCGACTTCCCTGCAAGTGGCGGAAGCATTAGTCAAACCATCAACGGAAACCTATCAGGGAATATTCAAGTTCAAATTCGCTACGCCAATGGCGGTGATAGTGCGCGAAGTTTGACATTGGATGTGGGTGGTCGTACGCAAGCGGTGAGCTTCCCAACCAACGGATCCTGGGCCACGTGGAATACCATCACCGTTAATATTCAAGGTGGAACCGGAAAAACGGTTTCGCTAAACGGCGGCGCTGGCGCAGGACCAAACATCGACAGTTTAACGATAACCGGCATTGTGCCTAACGGTGGTTCCGGCGTAACACTAGCCGACTGCTCGATTACATCGGACGAACACACATTGGTCGGCGACAGAGCGTTCTTCGCCAGCACAGTAACCAATGCCACTAACTACACTTGGACTGTGGGTGACGAACGGTTTGAAAATCGGACAGCCAATTTTGAACACACCTTTAATCAGCCTGGTCGTTACGTCGTTTCTCTCACCATTTCCGCCGGCGCGACCACTAAACAATGTACCAAAACCCAGATAGTTCACTATCCATTAACGAGCGATTCGCCGACCAATTCGTCTCCAATTCTCGTGGATGAATCCAATAATCGTGTGTGGAACGTCAACCCAGATAACAACACCATTTCTGCCATCAATAAAGTCAACTCGGCCAATCCTGAAGTGGTGAGCAAACTGACGGAAATTGCCGTCGGTGAAAGCCCGCGCAGCATTGCTCAGGCGGCCAATGGCGATCTCTGGGTGGTTAACCACGACGATGCCACTATCAGTATCGTTAACCCCACCTCGAACAGCGTTAGCAGAACCGTTAATTTGCCTTACGCATCACAGCCATTCGGAATTGTTTTTACCCCGAATCGCCAACGCGCGTTCGTCAGTTTGCAGGCGACAGGCCAGATCGTTGTGCTGAATGGCTCAACCGCTCAGGTGGAAAAAACCATCACTTTAGATAAAGACGAATTCGGCTTTACGCCGAAGGTTCGCGGACTGGCGGTGTCGGCGGATGGCAACACACTCTACGCAACACGTTTTATTTCCAACGATGTTGCGGGTGATTTGTACGAGTTTGATGCCAACAATCTGATTCTGTTAAATGTGATTAAACTTGCCATTGATAAGGGTGTGATGGGCGCGGAAGACCCTGACGACACCTTTACCGCGAGAGGCTTACCCAATTACATGAACAGCATCAGTATCACCCCCGACGGTCGCCAGGCTTGGCTGACGGCGAAAAAAGACAATATCGAACGCGGCCTGTTCAGCGATGGACGCGAACCCACCTTTGATTCCACCACTCGCGCGATTGTTGTGCCAGTGGATCTTCAAACGGGTACCGACTTACCGGCTCGGCGAATTGACTTTAATGATGCCGACTCACCCATGGCGACGGTATTCAGCCCTTATGGCGACATCATCTTTACTGCGATACAAGGCAACAAGGAAATTCACGTTTACGATATTCAAAAGAATGAATCCATCGCCGTTATCGATGTCGGTTTTGCGCCACAAGGGCTAGTCTTGGACAGCGAGGGTTACCTTTATGTGCATAATTTCCTGTCGCGCAGTGTTTCAGTAGTCGATGTATCGGATCTGATTTCCGGTTCCGCTAACGTGTTTACCAAATTGGCGGAAATTAAAGTTGTGAGCAATGAGAAGCTAAGCCCCGCCGTATTGAAGGGCAAGCAAATATTCTACAACTCCAGGGATGTGCGCATGACCAAGGAAAACTATATCAGCTGCGCCACTTGCCATTTGGACGGTGGAGAAGACGGGCGCACGTTTGATTTCGCTAATCGTGGTGAAGGCAAACGCAATACCATCACACTGCACGGACGCCGCGGCACCGGCCACGGCCCCGTTCACTGGACCGGCAATTTTGATGAAATCCAGGATTTTGAACACGACATGCGCGGCCCCTTTAGCGGCACCGGATTTATTGATAACGCGTTGTATAACAACGGCACGGTCAATCAATCACTGGGCGATCCTAAAAAGGGATTGAATGCGGATTTGGACGCATTGGCGGACTATGTGGCTTCTTTGGATCGAGTGCCAGACAGCCCTTATCGCAATGCCGACGGCACCCTTACCGACAGCGCACAACGGGGCAAACAGATTTACGAACGCCTCGACTGCAGCACCTGTCACTCCGGCCCAGACTACACCGACAGCGCGTTAAATGTGCTCCACGATGTAGGTACGACAACCATGTTTTCGGGTTCACGATTGGGTGGCGATTTACCGGGCTTTGATACACCGACACTTAAAGGTGTATGGCATACGCCGCCCTATTTCCATGATGGCTCCGCCATAAACCTGCACGACACGCTCAATGTGCCGGGCCATGGTAATGCGCAAAACCTGAGTAATGAGGAAAAGGATCTGCTGGTGAGTTATTTACTGCAGCTCGACGAAAACCCTCAAAATACCTCGGGCAATGGAGGGAACCCGGATGTTGAGCCGGAACCGGAACCTCAGCCCGCAGCAGGTAGCTTGAATATGTTGGCGCTGCTACTGTTGTCAATATTGGCCGCCGCACGAAAAGTGAATATTTGGCAGTTACGATTTAATCAGAAGTTAATAAATGCGAGCCAATTGAGAAATTAAAGATCGGCGAAGAATTTCCGTAAATCATTAATCTCGCAAACCTGCTGGTGAAAGCCAGCAGGTTTTTTTATTTTGATTCGCTGCTCAGTACAGACACCGCCGAAACAATCCAATCGCCATCTGATACCCCAACAATTGCAATTCCGCATCATAGCGGTCGCCCTCATCGCGCATAAACGCGTGAACGCCGTTGAATTCATGCCAGGTGAAGTTGATGCTTTTTTCCACCAAATTCTGATAAATCCGCGCTCGGCCTTCCGCGGGTATGTGCGGGTCTTGTTTGCCCCAGATCATTTGCAGCTCGCCTTTAATGTCCGCGGTGCGGGTGAGGCTGTCGTTGCCCGGCTGGGAGGGCGTGATGCCGGAATGGATGTCAGTCGCATAGAAGCAACTGGTGGCGCGCACGGCGGGGTGCATGGCGGCGCGGTAGGCAAGGCCGCCGCCGAGGCAAAAACCCATGGCACCGAGTTGGCCGGAGTAATACGGCAGACTTTGCAGGTAGTCCACCATTGCCTGGGTATCGGTGTCGTGGGCCTCCAGATATTTGGCAACTTTGTCGGCGTTGCCTTTATCGCGACCGGCGTCGTCATAGCCGAGCACGGTGCCTATGGGGTTGAGTTCGTGGAATACCTCCGGCACCACCACGATAAATCCGTGGCCCGCCATAATTTGCGCACTGCGGCGAATGGGCGAGGTCTGCTGAAAGATTTCAGAATAGAGAATAATCGCAGGCCATTTTTGGGTCGCCGTTTCGGCGGTTTCCTTCGGCCGGTAAACGTAACAGCGCATAACGCCAGTCGGCGTATCGAGATCGACCTGGTGATTCTGAATCAACATACATTCCTCCAAAC
>DJFQ01000181.1:10817-11702 GCA_002432095.1 Marinagarivorans sp. UBA5868
GGTTGCGCCGGCCGCTCGAATAACGTGTTCTCGCCAAATTTCTGCACCTTTTCCTGGGGCATGGTGGAGGGAATCAATGGTGTCCATACAGGGCCTGGGGCCACTCCATTAACCCGCACGCCTTTTTTGATGGCTTCTTCCGCCAGGGAAAGTGTGAAATTAGCAATCGCCGCTTTGGTGGCGGCATAGGGTGCAAGATTGGCGCTGGGCGAATACGCCTGGATGGACGTGGTATTGATTATCGAGCCGCCTGGCGCTATATGCTTCAACGCATAACGGGAAAAATAAAAGAATGCCTCGATATTCGTGCGAAATGTGTAATCCAAATCAGAATCCGGGATATCTTCAAACGACTCATAGGTTTTTTGGAAAGCCGCGTTATTGACGAGAATATCCAACCGTCCAAATCGCTCAATGCAATCGTCTATTGCTTTTTCGCACGCAGCGCGGTCGCTCTGGTTCATGCGGATAGCTATTGCGTCCTGGCCACATTCGCGCACCAGTTGCTCGGTATTGCGAGCATCCTCATCTTCTTCCAAATAGGTTAAAGCGACATTGGCACCCTCCCGTGCGTAAGCCAGCGCCACCGCGCGACCTATGCCACTATCACCGCCGGTGATCAAGGCCACCGCGCCTTCCAGCCTCTTGTTCCCTCGATAAGACTCTTCACCATGATCCGCTAAAGGCTCCATTTCGCGTTCGGAGCCTGGAATAGACTGCCGCTGGGCGGGAAACACCGGCGCGGGGTATTTGCTGCGTGGATCGTGAAAAACAGCTTTCATAAGAATTCTCCGTGCAATGGTTGTTATTTGCGAACACCAATGGTCGTTTATCTGTGAGCATCAACGGTTGCTACCAAGGCATAACCCATTTCTATCTTCAAGC
>DJFQ01000181.1:11708-21591 GCA_002432095.1 Marinagarivorans sp. UBA5868
GTTGTAAACTTGGCTAACAATGGTTGTAAACGTGCCTAAACAGTGGTTGTAAACATGCCTAAACAATGGTTGTAAAAGTTGCAGAGACCTTTCGCTTTTTACAGTGCCCAACCCCACATAGACGGACTTGAAAGAATGTAAAAAGCCTGCCTCCGCGCTTGCCCAAGACTTTCAGCAAGATGTGCTCCATAAATTTCCGCCTGGCAATCTTCAATGATTACCGACACTTGCAAGCGATACATCACTCTTACCGGGTCCGCGTCGAAGCAAAACATTTCGAACTGGCACGTTGGGTGCTATTGGCCACATACCAAGTGATCGCGGAAGGCCGCTGCTGAGATGCCAGTGAATAAAGGTAATCAGCCGACGGGAACCGGCCGCACAAGATGACAAGGGTGCAAGAGGTCAAGGGTAAACGTCACCGCGGAATGAAATGCTGACAGCGGACACTCCCATCGGAGAAAACTGGCGAGGGATACCATAACTCTAAGCCCATTAATCAATGCCGAATTAAAAGCAAGGTTACCGGAGATCCAACACATGAATTCATTACCGCATCCGCAGCAGAATCAGCTTATCGCTTCCCTGTCCGCCGAAACTCAGCGGCGCCTCTTACCTCATTTGGAGCCCGTGCATCTGGAATTCGGCAAAGTGCTGTGTGGCTCCGGCGATGTATTGAGCCATGCCTATTTTCCTGCGAATGCCATTGCATCATTAGTTTATGTGACGCGCGATGGTGCTTCTTCCGGCCTTGCTGTAGTGGGTAACGAAGGAATTGTGGGAGTGACACTTTTTATGGGCGGCGATAGCAGCCCCTTGCGAGCGATCGTTTTGAAATCCGGTTACGCCTATCGTATGAAAGGCTGCCGTTTCAAAGAGGAAATTAATCGTCACGGCGATCTGAATAAATTGATGTTGCGTTATAGCCAATCGCTCATTACTCAAACCGCGCAAACCGCTGTATGCAATCGTCACCATTCCATTGAACAGCGTTTGTGCCGATGGTTGCTGCAAACGCTGGATCGATTGGAGACCAATCAGGTTTCTCTGACACAAGAATTTATTGCGGAAATGCTTGGTGTGCGCCGCGAAGGTGTAACAGAAGCCGCCGGAAAACTTCAGCGCATGGGTGTTATCGAATATTCCCGCGGCCGNNAAAACTGAGACGGACCGGTTGTTGCCATTCGCGCCGCCCGTACACCACCAGCCGGTTCGTCACCGCCCGGATCACGGCTTCCGCTTTGTGCGCTCAGCCTGAGCGTTAACAGTTCATCTCAAACAAAAGGCCCCTTTGGGGCCTTTTTTATTTCTCGGCTCAATTCCTGCAAGAATTACAAATTCTCCGCATTTTGTTTACCGCGTTATACAACGGTGGAGATCCCGCTTTCGCTTGCTTACTTCACGCCTACCTACTTACTTACGTCATAGCGAGCTTACTTACGTCATAGCGAACTTACTTACGTCAAAGCGAGGAGATAAAAGCCTAGAAAACTCCAGCCCGCAAACAAAGTTTTTTAAACCAAACATTGTGGATCTGTTTTTGCTTTACTCCGTTGCACCAACCAGCCTCAACAAGATGTCATCAATAGACAAAACAAGAAGTCACCACAACAAGAGCGAGAACAGCCTATGAGAAGCTTCCATATCCTATTAATAAGTTTGATATTTTCCGGCTTTGGCATGAGTGCTGTGGCGGATAGCACGCACCAACAAAAATTTGTGGAAAGTGCAATCGATCCACAGGTATTTGTGGAAAAAGCATCTTCCGGTGGCGCGGCTGAAGTAGCGCTCGCGAAAATGGCGCTGGAAAAATCCACGCAAGATGAAGTTCGCCATTTCGCGCAAATGATGATTGAAAGCCACACAGTAATGAACCAACAGCTTCGCGAACTGGCACAGAACGAAGGGTTGAATATTGCCGATGAACCTACGCTAATGAAAAAGGCTAAAGCTTTTGTTTTATCGCAGAAGGACGGTGAATCCTTTGACGAGTCCTACGCAAAAAATCAAGTAGTCGCCCACGAACAAACGTATAAGCTGTTTCGCCAAGCCGCAAATTCACCGGAAGAAAATGTGCGTGAATTTGCCGAGTCCAAATTGGAAACTTTGGAACATCATTTGAATATGGCAAGAGCTTTGGAGACCACTGTCGCGCAGAGTCGATCTGCCGAGACANNACCGAAAAGCAAAAGCGCAAAGCTGAGCATATTGAGGAAAGTTACGAAGCCAAGGGCGTATCGGAAGAACGCGCGGAGCAGCTCGCCTGGGCGACCGTAAATAAACAATCCGGCGGTGGCGAACGCGCTGGCTCAGGACGAAGCAAACCCGCTGCTGCCAAAGCCGATGCGCGCAAGGATTCCGCCAAACGCGCAGTGCAAACGAAGCGGCAGAAGGAACAAAAGGGGGCGCTGGAGAACCAGAGCAAAGCGTCTCTATTGGAGATTGCCAGATCGCGGGATATTTCCGGGCGTTCTCATATGAACAAACAGGATTTAATTATCGCTTTACGCAGGCCCCATTAATCAAGTCATCAACATAAGGCAACAACCATGTCTACCCGCGTGCAGCGCCATGGTGCGCAAGTCAACGGCGGAACTACCCGCTTCAATCTGTGGGCACCGGACGCAAAATCTGTCGCGCTGAAAATCCGCGAGCGGGAAGAAACGTTGCCTATGCAGGATCAGGGGGATGGCTGGTTTACCAGTCATGTGGAGTGCGGCGCGGGAACAGACTATTGTTTTGTGATTGATGGCGAACGCCAAGTCCCCGATCCAGCGGCGCATTTCCAGGCGGATGACGTTCACGGTTTCAGCCGGGTTATTGATCACACTGACTATCGGTGGTCAACCCAGGGATGGCAGGGTTGCCCTTGGCATCAAGCGGTAATTTACGAGCTTCATGTGGGAATTTTAGGCGGATATAAAGCGGTCGAAAGTCGTCTGCCAGCATTGGCAGCGCTGGGAGTTACCGCGATTGAATTAATGCCGCTGCATCAATTCCCAGGAAAACGAAACTGGGGATACGACGGGGTGCTGCACTCTGCTCCTGCAAATGCCTACGGCACACCAAATGAACTTAAGAGCCTGATCGATAAGGCGCACCAACTGGGACTCATGGTATTCCTCGATGTGGTGTATAACCATTTTGGCCCAGACGGCAATTATCTGCACAGTTATGCCAGTCCGTTTTTTCGTGACGATATCCACACAGCCTGGGGTTCTGCGATTGATTTCCGGCGCACGGAAGTACGGGACTTTTTTTGCGAAAACGCTCTTATGTGGGTTTTGGATTATCGGATAGATGGCTTGCGCTTTGACGCAGTACATGCAATTTCCGAAAAGAATTTTCTGGTAGAAATGGCCAGTCGTTTGCGCGCAGCTATACCCTCGGAGCGCCACCTGCATTTGATGTTGGAAAACGAAGAAAACAGCGCTTTTTTGCTAGAACAGGGATTTTCTGCCCAGTGGAACGACGATGGGCACAATGTTCTACATCATTTATTAACAAACGAAGACGAAGGTTATTATGCCGATTTCAGTGGCAATCCCACCGAAAAATTCGCTCGCTGTTTAAAAGAAGGGTTTATTTATCAAGGCGAAACCACGCGCCGCGGCCATACACGTGGAGAACCGAGTGGTCATTTGCCTCCCACATCTTTCATATTGTTTTTGCAGAACCACGACCAAGTCGGCAATCGCGCATTTGGGGAACGCCTTCCGCTGCTCGCCAACCGTGACGCATTAAAGGCCGCAACAGGCTTGTTATTGCTGTCGCCCATGATTCCCCTGCTTTTTATGGGAGAGGAATGGGGTTCAGAACAGCCGTTTTTTTATTTTACTGATCATAACGAAGAATTAGCAGTGGCAGTGAGAGAGGGACGGCGCAACGAATTTGCCGAATTTGCCCAGTTCGTCGATCAGGAAATTCGCGAAAGAATTCCAGACCCTAACGATGAAAATACCTTCCGTAGCTGCGTGTTGGATTACGATCACTGCCAACAGCCACTGCAGCGAGAGTGGCGTGACTATTACCGCGATCTGCTAGCCCTTCGGCACGTTGAAATCATCCCAAGATTACCTGGCGCTCACGCGGAAGACGTCAAGATTTTAGCGGAAGGAGCTGTGTCGGCACGTTGGCGAATGGGCGACGGCAGCTTGCTTCGTGTGGACTTGAATTTAAGCAGCTCCGCCACTGCAATGCAGGACCAAAGCCAATATGAAAAGCTTATCTTCCGCTATCGTGTGGATCATCAAAGTGAGCGCGACGGATTTTTACCGCCTTACAGCATCATGGTAACTTTGAGCTGAATATTTTTTTAACCACGGACCTGAATTATGACGGAAGTACGCGCAACGGTACGATTGCAATTTCACCGGGATTTCACCTTTTCCCGAGCCATGCTTCTCGTGCCTTATTTTGCCAACCTCGGCATTAGCCATATATATGCATCCCCCATCCTGAAAGCGCGCTCTGGTTCCACCCATGGCTATGATGTGGTAGATCCTAGTTGCGTTAATCCAGAACTGGGCGGTGAAGAAGGCCTGGAACAATTAGTCGCAGAGTTGCGTCGCCATAAAATGGGATTGATTGTGGATTTTGTTCCTAATCATATGGCGGTGGGTGGAAGCGCCAACCCCTGGTGGCTAGATGTACTCGAATGGGGCTCTCGCAGCCCATACGCAAAATTCTTTGACATTCACTGGAATTCTCCCGACCCGGCATTGCATGGCCAGTGTTTAGTGCCGTTTCTGGGTGGCGATTATGGCGACGTATTAAACAGCGGTGATGTCGAGCTGCATTACGACGCAAAAACCGGCGGCTTCCACGCCCAGTATTTCGCTCACCATTTCCCGCTCCACCCGCCAAGTTATAAGACAATACTCGCAGTAAGTGATAACGAAAGGCTGCGCGAATTAGGCGATGCATTTGCTGCGTTAAGCGGCGCTCACAACGCCTGGAACCAAGCGCGGGAATTACAGCAGCGATTGCGTAATCTTATCGCAGATGAGCGCCTGGAAAAGGCGGTTAATTCGGCATTGCAGGAATTTTCCGTCAACCCTTCCGCAAGCGCGGAACAAAAAGCGACACAGGTGCAGCGTCTGCACGATTTACTGGAGCAGCAAAACTACCGGCTGGCCAGTTGGCGAACCGCTGCCGACGACATTAATTGGCGGCGATTTTTTGATATCAATGAACTGGCCGGGTTGCGCATGGAGCGGCATGAGGTTTTTGAAGCCGTGCATGCAAAAACATTTGAATTGATCGGCAGGGGCCTTATTGATGGTTTACGCATCGACCATATCGACGGTCTTGCGAACCCTCGTGCGTATTGTCGCAAGTTGCAAAGACGTATTCGGCGGCTGCAGCCGCGCCATCCAGATCAGCGCACCGCGCACAACTTCCCCATCTACGTGGAAAAAATCCTCGCTTCCGGAGAGCAGCTGGCGGACAACTGGCAGGTGGATGGTACCACCGGATATGAATTTATGAATCAGGTAAACCTGCTGCAGCACGATGCCGATGGTGGCGACCTCTTGAGTCGTCACTGGCATTCGTTCAGCGGGCGCTCAGAGGATTTTTTGGAGGAAGTGTTAGAGGCGCGCCGATTGATACTCAGCACGTCCTTATCGGGTGATTTTGAAAGCGTTGCACAAAATCTGCTGTTAATCGCCCGCTCGGATATTCACACGCGCGATCTTACGCTCGCCGCGATTCGCCGGGTGTTGACAGAACTCATTGTGCATTTTCCGGTTTATCGCACTTATGCAGGTGCGTGTGAGCGCACCACTCAGGACCAAGTATTTTTTAACCGCGCATTGCAGGGTGCCCAACGGGTTCTACCGGAAACCGAATGGCCGATTTTGCAGAAACTGGACCTTTGGCTCGGCGGAGAGCCTTTGCATTCATTGCCGCCGGGACCGGAGCGATCACTACGCGCCAAAACCCTGGCGAGATTTCAACAGCTTACTTCACCGGCAGCGGCGAAGGCTGTGGAAGATACTGCATGCTACCGCTCCGGCGCTGCACTGAGCCGCAATGACGTAGGCTTTGATCCTGAACACCATGGCATTTCATTAAAAGATTTTCATCAGATTTGCATGGAGCGGCAAAAACGCTTTCCACACAGCTTATTGACCACTGCCACTCACGACCATAAGCGCGGTGAAGATACCCGTGCGCGCTTGGCCGTGCTGAGCGAAAAACCAGACTGGTTTATGGAAAAGTTGAGTCAATGGCACAAACAAACAGGTGATCTCCGGACGGAATTGCACGACGGCACAGCACCATCAGCAGGAGACGAATGGATTCTGTTACAAACTTTACTGGGTACTTGGCCGCTGGACTATCTTCCACATAAAAATGGGCATTCAAATAACACCAATGATGCAAACGCGGCAATGGGCGAAGATGCACAGCGTGATCGATATTCTCAGCGATTGCGGGAGTGGCAAGAAAAAGCCTTGCGAGAAGCCAAATTACGCAGCTCCTGGAGTTCCCCAAATAGCGGTTATGAACAGGCATGCCGAGATTATTTAAGCAAGCTTTTGGAGAGTCCTGAAATGCTCGAGGTGCGCTGCGAAATTGCTCGCGCCGCGACCGCTATTGCACCGGCGGGTGCGCTCAATTCTCTCGCGCAAACGCTGCTGCGATTAACCACTCCTGGCGTACCGGATTTATTTCAAGGCACAGAATTTTGGGACTTTAGCCTTGTGGATCCAGATAATCGACGCCCCGTCGATTTCGGCGCGCGCCATAGTGCGCTCTCCCAGCAAAAAGATATTCAGAACCTGATACAGCTGTGGCAAAACGGACATATCAAACAGCATCTTATTGCCCGCCTTTTGCATATTAGAGGAACAACTCCAGAATTGTTTTCCCTGGGATCCTATAGCCCGCTGACGACCTCAGGCCAATATGCCAAACATTGTCTGGCATTTATGCGTGAATGGCCGGGCAAAGATAGTCTTGTGCACCGCTGCCTTGTGATAGTGCCAAGATTGACGGCCAATTTAATTGGTGACTGCGGCCAACCGCAGGTGCCGGTGGATGAGTGGAGTGATACGGCAGTTGAATTGCCGCAACACATCGCCAATGGCGTATTTAACAGCGTGATTACCCAGCAGCCGTGTGGTGTCGACAATGGACGACTTTATTTACGCGACGCCCTTAATGATTTTCCCGTAAACGCCTTTACGGTAGAAATCTCCAACCCGGAGGATAAATTGTCATGACTATCTCTATGACCAGTTCCGTTTTTTTTGACGGCGCCAGCAACGACGAATTTTTTATGAGCGGCACAGAGGAAACACCACCGGAATATCCAACACCAATAGATATACCGGATCCTACTGAGATCCCGGATCCTGTGCCTCACGAGGATCCTGTCGAAATACCGGTGCCGCAGCGCGCACCTCCAGGTGAAGCGCCGGTACCGGAAATCGAACCACCGCGGGAATAACGGATTTGTTCTGCCTTTGGTGCAGTTTACTAATTACAGCGTGTTATNNCAATTTTTCCGTCGGTTGCCGTTTGGCCAACCACGGAATTCCCCATGCCCAGGAGCACCTATGACCAAGCCGATTGCACCGGAAATTATGACCCGATCACGCATTACCGAAGGCCGCCCTTTTCCCTTAGGAGCAACCTGGGATGGTTTAGGTGTGAATTTTGCGCTTTTTTCCCGACACGCCACTAAAGTCGAACTGTGTTTATTTGACGGTACTGGTGAGGTCGAGTTGGAGCGCATTGAATTACCGGAATATACCAACGAAATCTGGCATGGTTATTTGCCCGACATACACGCCGGCCAAGTCTATGGTTATCGTGTTTACGGGCCGTACGAACCGGACGCAGGACACCGTTTCAATCCCAATAAATTACTGATTGATCCTTATGCGAAGGAGCTCGTTGGGTCGTTGAAGTGGTCGGACTGTTTATTTGGTTACACCATTGGTTCTCCCGACGGTGATTTGAGTTTTGATGAGCGGGACAGCGCGGCATACATTCCAAAAGCACGTGTAATTGATCATGCATTTACCTGGGGAGACCACCGGTCCATCGAAATTCCGGCCGATCAGACGATCATTTATGAAAGTCATGTACGCGGCCTTACCATGCTACATCCTGGAGTACCGGATGAATATCGCGGAACCTTTGCTGGAATTGCACACCCCTCTACCATCGAACATCTGCAAACCCTCGGCATTACCAGTATAGAATTGATGCCGGTGCATGCATTTTTGGATGATAAGCATCTTCTGGATAAGGGGTTAAAAAATTATTGGGGTTATAACACCCTAGCGTTTTTTGCTCCGCATACTCCCTACCTCGCCCGGGGTCATTTAAATGAATTTAAGGAAATGGCTGCGCGGCTTCATGCTGCAGGCATAGAGCTGATTCTTGATGTAGTCTACAACCACACCGCCGAAGGCAATGAACTCGGCCCCACACTTTCCATGCGCGGGATCGACAACAGCACTTATTACCGATTAATGCCGGATAATCCACGATATTATGTAAACGATTCCGGCACTGGCAATACCTTGGATTTGAGCCATCCTTGCGTCTTGCGTCTGGTTACGGATTCTCTGCGTTATTGGACGACGGACATGGGTGTTGACGGATTCCGTTTTGACCTCGGCACCATACTTGCGCGTGAGGACACCGGATTTAACGAACGCCACGGTTTCCATCTCGCCTGCCTGCAAGATCCCACCCTCAGTCAGAAAAAGCTTATAGCCGAACCCTGGGACTGCGGTTGGGGCGGTTATCAGGTCGGTGCTTTTCCCTCAGGTTGGTTTGAATGGAATGATCGCTACCGCAATACGGCGCGCAGTTTCTGGCGTGGCGATCACGGCCAGCTAGCGGAAATGGCAACCAGATTTACTGGATCTGCAGATATTTTTAATCACCGCGGCCGCCGCCCCTGGTCAAGCGTAAATTTCGTCACCGCTCACGATGGTTTTACGCTCAATGATCTGGTGAGTTATAACGATAAGCATAATGACGCAAACGGCGAGGACAATAAGGACGGCAGCAACGATAATCTCTCGAGCAATTATGGTGTGGAAGGTCCGACGGATAATCCTCATATTGTCGAATTGCGTGAGCGTCAAATGCGAAACTTTATGGCGACGCTGCTGTTTTCCCAAGGCACGCCGATGATTTTGGCCGGAGACGAGTTTTGCCATACCCAGGAAGGCAATAACAATACCTATTGCCAGGATAATGCGCTGACTTGGCTGAAGTGGGATTTGGATGAAGCTGCGGAACGCATGTATCGATTTACTCAAAGACTTATTGAGCTGCGAAAAAATTATCCCATCTTACGTCGTGGTCGCTTTTTGGTGGGTGAATACAATGAGGAGCTAGGTGTGACGGACGTGACATGGCTGGCTCCAGACGGTCCCATGAACGACGATAAATGGCGTGATGGCGGCAGAGCCTGCTTAGGTATGCTTATGGACGGTCGCGCCCAACCTACGGGTATTCACAAAAGTGGTGGTGATGACACGGTACTGTTAATTATCAATGCTCATGCGGATCCCATTCCATTTATCCTGCCGGAAGTCGCCGAGGGAGACAGCTGGTCTTGTCTTATTGACACCACCAATCCAGATATAAATGGTGAAGCGAAATTCGAGTTTGGCCATGAATATCAGGTTCCCGATCGCAGCCTGCTGCTCTTTAAACTCGAACATAACACAGCTATCGAAGCGGAATAATTGTAGGAAATAAAATTTAGAATGTGCAAGGAAGCACTCTATTACTATTCACCCTATTACTGTCCATTCTATTACTATCCATTCCATTACTATTCACCCCACTACTATCCACTCTATTACTATCCACTCTAATACTATCCACTCTAATACTATCCACT